>NZ_JBSFVY010000003.1:0-504062 GCF_053592555.1 Streptomyces sp. NPDC002643 | reverse complement strand
CTGTGCCCCCTTTCTACCCGCCCGGGGGCACCGCCCGGCACCCCTACGGGGCTGTACCCCCCGCCCGGTATGGGGGGGGGGGAAACTCCGCGCCAAGCCACGACGATCCCGCGCAGGCGCACCGACCCCACCCCTCCTTTCGTCCCCCCAGCGGGGGTCTGGGGGCGGCAGCCCCCGGAAAACAGCGGGGTCGAAGGGGCGCCGCCCCTGGGGACGGGAAGGGTAGGGGCGGCGGGGGCGAAAACACTCCCGGCGTACCGAACCCCCCGGCACCGCTTTCCCCCAGACCCCTGTCGAGTCACCACCCGGTACGAGATATCTTGATGTCGAGCAATGTTGCAGACGTGGAGCGGAGCACCCGGTGACTGACTCGACCATCATCTACACACACACTGACGAGGCCCCGGCCCTGGCGACGTATTCGTTCCTGCCGGTGATCAAGGCGTACGCCTCGCAGGCCGGTGTCTCCGTCGAGACCCGTGACATCTCGCTGGCCGGGCGCATCATCGCCGTCTTCCCGGAGTACCTGAACGAGGACCAGCGCATCCCGGACGCCCTGTCCGAGCTGGGTGCGCTGGCGAAGACGCCCGCGGCGAACATCATCAAGCTGCCGAACGTCTCGGCGTCCATCCCCCAGCTGAAGGCCGCGATCGCCGAGCTGCAGGGCCAGGGCTACGCGCTGCCGGACTACCCGGACGACCCGAAGTCGGACGAGGAGCTGGAGATCCGCGCCCGCTACGACAAGATCAAGGGCTCCGCCGTGAACCCGGTCCTGCGTGAGGGCAACTCCGACCGCCGCGCCCCCGCCTCGGTGAAGAACTACGCCAAGACCCACCCGCACCGCATGGGCGCCTGGACCCCCGAGTCCAAGACGAACGTGGCGACGATGGGCCAGAACGACTTCGCCTCCACCGAGAAGTCCGCGGTGATCGCCGAGGACACCACGCTCCGCTTCGAGCTGGTCGGCGCCGACGGCTCCACCACCGCCCTGCGCGCGCCGCTGAAGGTCATCGCCGGTGAGGTCGTCGACGCCGCCGTGCTCCGCGTCGCCGCGCTCCGCGAGTTCCTCGCCGCGCAGGTCGCCCGCGCCAAGGCGGAGGGCGTGCTGTTCTCGGTGCACCTGAAGGCCACGATGATGAAGGTCTCCGACCCGATCATCTTCGGCCACGTCGTCCGCGCCTTCTTCCCGAAGACCTTCGAGCGGTACGGCGCGACGCTGGCCGCCGCCGGACTGTCCCCGAACGACGGTCTGGGCACGATCCTCAAGGGCCTTGAGTCCCTGCCCGAGGGCGACGCGATCAAGGCGTCCTTCGAGGCGGAGATCGCCGAGGGCCCGGCGCTGGCGATGGTCGACTCCGACAAGGGCATCACCAACCTGCACGTCCCGTCCGACGTCATCGTCGACGCCTCGATGCCGGCCATGATCCGCACCTCGGGCCACATGTGGGGCCCGGACGGCCAGGAGGCCGACACCCTCGCGGTGCTCCCGGACTCCTCGTACTCCGGTGTCTACCAGGCCGTGATCGAGGACTGCCGGGCCAACGGCGCCTTCGACCCGTCGACCATGGGCTCGGTCCCGAACGTCGGTCTGATGGCGCAGAAGGCCGAGGAGTACGGCTCCCACGACAAGACCTTCGAGATCCCGGCCGACGGCACCGTCCGCCTGGTCGACGAGGCGGGCAACGTCGTACTGGAGCAGGCCGTCGCCGCCGGTGACATCTTCCGTGCCTGCCAGACCAAGGACGCCCCGATCCGTGACTGGGTCAAGCTGGCCGTCACCCGCGCCCGCGCCACCGGCGACCCGGCCGTCTTCTGGCTGGACGAGAACCGCGGCCACGACGCCCAGCTGATCGCCAAGGTCGAGCAGTACCTGCCGGAGCACGACACCGAGGGCCTGGACATCCGTGTCCTCGCCCCGGTCGAGGCCACCAAGCTGTCGATCGAGCGCATCCGCCGCGGTGAGAACACCATCTCCGTCACCGGCAACGTCCTGCGTGACTACCTCACCGACCTGTTCCCGATCCTGGAGCTGGGCACCAGCGCCAAGATGCTGTCGGTCGTCCCGCTGATGGCGGGCGGCGGTCTGTTCGAGACGGGCGCCGGCGGCTCCGCGCCGAAGCACGTCCAGCAGCTGGTCAAGGAGGACTACCTGCGCTGGGACTCGCTCGGTGAGTTCTTCGCCCTGGTGCCGTCCCTGGAGCAGTACGCCGAGGCCACGGGCAACACCCGCGCCAAGGTCCTCGCCGACACCCTCGACCGCGCCACGGCGACCTTCCTCAACGAGGACAAGTCCCCGTCGCGTCGTCTCGGTGGCATCGACAACCGTGGCAGCCACTTCTACCTGTCCCTGTACTGGGCCCAGGAGCTGGCCGCGCAGACCGACGACGCCGACCTGGCCAAGGCGTTCGCCCCGCTCGCCGAGACGCTCGCCGCGAACGAGCAGACGATCGTCGACGAGCTGATCGCCGTCCAGGGCAAGCCGGCCGACATCGGCGGCTACTACCAGCCCGACCCCGCCAAGGCCGCCGCCGTCATGCGCCCGTCGGCCACGTGGAACGAGGCGCTGGCGAACTTCGCGTAACGCGGCCTCCGCTGACGCGAGTCCGCGTATGACGCCGCCCCCGGCCGGGATCACCCCGGCCGGGGGCGGCGTCGGTCGTGCTGGGCCCGGCCGGGGCCGGGGCGGTGTCGGTCGCGCCGGTCCGCCGTACGGTCACACCGTGCCCAGCGCCCTCCTCAGTGTGGTGATCGCCTGGTTGATCGCGGCCTCGGCGGCGTGCGTCTCGCGCAGGGCGTTGAGCATCACGAAGTCGTGGATGATCCCCTGGTGGCGGACGGCGGTCACGGGGACGCCGGCCTCGCGGAGCTTGTTGGCGTACGCCTCGCCCTCGTCGCGCAGCACATCGGCCTCACCGGTGATGACGAGGGCCGGCGGAAGCCCCTTGAGCTGTTCGGTGGTGGCCCGCAGCGGGGACGCCGTGATCTCGGCGCGCTCCTTCTCGCTGGTCGTGTACTGGTCCCAGAACCACCGCATGGCGTCGAGCCGCAGGAAGTAGCCGGTGGCGAACTGACGGTAGGACGGCGTGTCGAAGTTCGCGTCGGTCACCGGGTAGAAGAGCACCTGCTGGACGAGCGGAACATCGCCGCGTTCCTTGGCCATCAGGGTCAGCGCGGCACTCATGTTGCCGCCGACGGAGTCCCCGGCCACGGCGATCCGGCTCGCGTCCAGGTAGTGGCCGGCGCCCTCGGTGACGATCCAGCGGGCCACGGTGTAGTTCTGCTCGATGGCGACCGGGTAGCGGGCCTCGGGCGACAGGTCGTACTCGGGGAAGACGACCGCGGCCCGCGCCCCCACGGCCAGCTCGCGCACCAGTCGGTCGTGGGTGTGGGCGTTGCCGAAGACCCAGCCCGCGCCGTGGATGTAGAGGATCACCGGCAGCGTCCCCGTGGCTCCGGCGGGCCGGACGAGACGGGCCCTGACCTCGCCGGTGGGCCCGCCCGACACGGTCACCCACTCCTCGTCCACCTCCGGCTTGGCGATGTCACCCGACTGCACCTCGTCGACGGTCTTGCGCCCCTCCACCGGGCCGAGATCGAACAGATACGGCGGATGGGCGGTCGCCTCCGCGAAGGCAGCGGCGGCGGGCTCCAGGACGGGACGGGGGCCGATGGTCTCGGACATGACGGTCTCCTCGGGGGTCGGGGCGCCGCAGACCGGCTCGGGTCGGCGGCTTCGTCGTGGTCGGCGACGCGAACCAACAGTAGCGCGCCATTAAGTCGTGCACAACTCATTAGCGTACGACTATTTTGTGCCCGATAGAGTTGGGGTGGCCGAAAGGTAGTGTGGGAGATCGTCGCGGAGCGCGACACGGGACGGAGGAGCGAGACCGTGAACACAGCCGGCGACACCGCGAGCAGGGCCGCGGCCACAGGGCGGCACGCGGCCCCGGGAGCGCCGGGCACCCCGAGCGGTGCGGGCGGGACGGGCGGCAGTACAGCCAGTACGGTCGGCACGGGTGGCACGGTCGGCACGGGCGGGCCCAACGGCGCGGCCCCCGGTTTGCTCCTGGACGACCAGCTCTGCTTCGCGCTGTACGCCGCCTCCCGCGCGGTGACGGCTCGTTATCGGCCACTGCTCGATGAACTGGGGCTGACCTATCCGCAGTACCTGGTGATGCTGGTCCTCTGGGAGCAGGACTCGATCTCGGTACGCGACCTCGGGGCGGCGCTGCAGCTGGAGTCCAGCACGCTCTCCCCGCTGCTGAAGCGCCTGGAGGCCGGCGGTCTGCTCCGCCGTGAACGCCGCCCCGACGACGAGCGTTCCGTCGCCATCCGGCTCACCGAGACCGGAGCACATCTGAAGGAGCGGGCCCGCACTGTCCCCGTGGACATCGGCGAGGCCATGGGCCTGACCGCCGAACAGCACACCATGACCAAGCAGTTGCTCCGCCTGTTGACGGCGAACGTCAGCCAGGACTGAGGACATCCCGGCCACCGCGGCGGCGGGGACCGGCGGAACGATCGGGAGCCGAATTGCCCGACATATCGAGTTCCGCCGCCGGCTACGTTGTGTGTGACGATTCGATTCGACTCCCGCCGACATAGCGTGCAATGCGACGTAATGGAGCGTGCAAGTGATTCAAGCCAGGCCGGTCTCAAGCGCCGCAAGCTGACCTGCTCATACATGGTCAACGTAAAAGGTTCTGTGATCTCTTTCAGTCAAGCCTTGATCACCCCTCTGGACTCCAGCATTCCGGTGACTTTTAATTAGAGTCCAACGGCCCCGCTTCGGCCTTGAGTTGCTCCCCCCCACCACACGACCATCATTGACGATCCGATACCCGAGGATCGACGTCTCATCACTTACCGCGCACGAGCCCATTACCCATGCCAGATTTCGCGAACTGGGTAATCAGGAGCTTTGCGCGAGCCCCCATGGCACGACATTTCTCCGCATGCTCAAAACATTGATGAGTGTTCATTGGTTCCGTTCATGAACGACATGTGCTGTACCCGCGCGGCTGGAGGAAAATCGCGATGAGCACACACGTCACCTCGTCCACCGGATTACCATCCCTCATGTCGCCGAGGGTGGTGCGGTCCACCGTATTGCCCGTTATTCACCAACAGGTCTCCTTATTGGAGCCGACCCTGTCCCGGGTCTGCCGTTATCACCTGGGTTTCATCGACGAACACGGTGAACCCAGCAGTGCGGAGAATGGAAAACTGACCCGCGCCAGCCTGATGACGGCGGTGGCCGACGGAGTCGGCCTACGGCCAAAGGACGTGCAATTCCAGGCGGCGGCGGTGGAGTTGCTGCACAACGCGACCCTGGTCCACGACGACATCGCCGACGCCGACGACCTGCGCCGTGGCCGCCCGGCCGCGTGGAAGGTCTTCGGCGCCGGTCTGGCCATACACGCCGGGAACGCGTTGCAGATTCTCGGGCTGCGGATGGTCGTGGACGACTCCGGCCCGGGCCACAAGGACATCGCGAGCGCGTTCACCGAGGCCATCGGTCTGGTGCACGCGGGGCAGGCCCGCGAGCTCACCATCCGGCCGGGCTCGGACGCCGGTATCGCGGCGTACGAGCAGATGGTGAAGGAGAAGGCTTCAGCCCTGCTGGAGTGCTCACTGAGGACCCCGGCCATACGGGCGGGCCGACCGGAGTACGTCCTGGCCGCCCTGCGCGACGCGGGTCGGCACCTGGGCATCGCCCTGCAGGTCTCCAACGACGTGGAGGACATCTGGGGCGATCCCGCGCTGACCGGCAAGCCCATCCGCGGCGACATCAGGCGCCGCAACCCGACCTTCCCCGTGCTGGCCGCCCTGTCCACCGGGAGCCCGGCAGGCGACCGACTGAGCCGGCTGTGGCATGCCGACGACGTCACCGCAGCGCACCTTCAGGCGATGGCCGACCTCATCGAGGAGACCGGCGGCCGGTACTCGGCCGAGCAGTTGTCCCGCAGCCATCTGGACTCGGCCGTGGAGCACCTCGAACGAGCCGGCCTGTCCCCGGCCGCGACCGCCGAACTGACCACCTTGTTCGACCGCATCGTCAACCGCACAGCATGACCGCGCCGCCCGACAGGGGCGACACCCGGATAGGAGTGACCACCATGACCACCACCCACGACAGCTCGGCGCCCCCTGTCGTCCGCACCGAATTCGAGCGCCGGGCACAGGCCCACTACGAGACCAAGACCGAGGACCCGATCAACCTCCTGCTGGGCGAGGAGGACGGGCTGTACCACCACCACTACGCCGTCGGCCCCTACGACAAATCCGTGCTGGAGGTTCCCGAGCCCGAGCGGGACGCGGCGATCCTCGCGGAAATGGCCCGGATGGAGAACGAGCAGGTCGAACTGGTGCTGCGAGGGCTGGCCCCGCTCTCGCCCGACGCGAGGGTGTTAGACGGCGGGTCGGGTCGCGGCGGCACGGCCTTCCTCGTCAACCGGCGGTTCGGGTGCGAGGTGGTCGGGGTCAATTGGTGCGCCCACCACATCGAGTTCTCCGAGCGCCTCGCCAAGGAGAAGCACGGCTGCGACGACAAGGTCTCCTTCAAGTTCGCCAACATGTGCGACACCGGTCTGCCCACCGGATCGTTCGACGCCGTGTACACCAACGAGACCACCATGTACGTCAACCCCGCGGAGGCCTTCGCGGAGTTCGCGCGGCTGCTGCGCCCCGGAGGCCGCTATGTCTGCGTCACCTGGTGCGCCAACGACGCCGTGTCGACCACCAGTGAGGCGGTGAAGGCCATCGACGACCACTACGACTGCCACATCAACAACCGCAGCGAGTACTTCAAGGCACTCGCCGACAACCACCTCGTGCCCTCGCAGGTCTGGGACCTCACCCAAGAGGCCATCCCCCACTGGGAGTTGCGATCCCAGTGGGGACTGCGCACCGGCGTGGAGCAGCCGTTCCTCGACGGGCACAGGAGCAATGAGCTCAACTACCTGGTCGTTGTCGCCGAGTACACACCGCCGGCGTAGCGCAACCCGGCCGGAGGCGACTGCCTGGCGTTGCGGACGGGCGCGACTGCCCGGCCGCGCTGGGCGTCGCCTCCGGCGGAGGTCGTCACGGGTCACAACGATGTGGAGATTGCCAGTGAACACCCCAGCTCAACTGCCCTTCGAGCAGACGCATGTACTGCGGGTCGCGCCGGTGCTGCGCACCCTCCAGTCCCAGGGCTCGGTCCATCGGGTGCGTACGCCCGAGGGGGACGAAGCGTGGCTGGTCACCGGTCATGCCCAGGTACAGCGGTTGTTGGACGACGACCGGCTCGGCCGCTCGAATCCCGACCCGGAGGCCGCGGCTCGCGACAAGGGATCGGCGTTTCTCGACAGCCTGCTGGGCGGCCTCGCCAAGGACCACGCCCGGATGCGTTCGCTGCTGGAGTCGCCCTTCTCCCCCGAGCGCATGCTGGCGCTGCGATCCCACGTCGGCACACTGACCGAGGGGCTGCTGGACGATCTGGCCGGGCGGACGCCACCTGTGGATCTACGTCTGGCGCTGGCGCAGCCGCTGCCGATTCTGGTGATGTGCGAGTGGCTCGGTGTCCCCCATGAGGACAAGGAGCGGTTCGGCAGTTGGACTCAGGACGCCGCCAACGTCCAGGACCCGGTCCGGGCCAAGCAGGGGCTGGCCGAGCTGTTCGGCTATTGCCAGAAGCTGGTGGCCGAAAAGCGGCAGAATCCCGGTGATGACGTGATCTCCGGGCTGTGCGCGACCGAGGGCATCAGCGACATGGAAGTCGTGGGGCTGTCCGCGCTGTTGCTGTTCGGTGGTTATGAGACCACGGTGGCCCGCATCGGCACGGGTGCGTCGCTGTTGCTGGCCAACCCCGAGCAGTGGCGGAAATTGCGGGACGATCCGAGCCTCGTCCCGAGTGCGGTGGAGGAAATCCTGCGGATGTCGATGCCGAACCCGCACAACGGCGGCATGCCGCGTTATGCGCGGACGGATCTGGAGATCGATGGAACCACCATCCGGGCCGGTGACTTCGTCCTGCTGAACATCATCGCGGCCAATCACGACGGGACGGTCTTCACCGATCCCGAACGGGTCGATGTCACCCGCCGAACCCCAGGCAGCCTCACCTTCGGACACGGTATGTACTCCTGCGTCGGCGCACCGCTGGCCCGGATGCAGCTGCAGTTGGTGTTCGCCCGGCTCATCGAGCGATTCCCGACCATGCGTCTGGCTGTCGACGTGGAGAAACTGAGGCTGCGCCACGACACATTGATCGGCGGGCTGGTCGAACTCCCGGTGACGTGGTGACCGGTGTCCCGGCTGCGGCGGCCCGCGACAATTCCCCGCTGTTGCAGCGACTGTCTCAGAGCCTGGTCAAGAAGAGCCCCGATTCGATCCGCGCCTATCTCGTGCTGATGCGGCTGCACGCGCCCACGGGAATCGTGCTCTACCTCCTTCCGGGATTGTGGAGTGTCTCCCTCGCCTCCGGGCGACGACCGGATCTGTCGGTGGTGGTATGTCTCGCCGTCGCTGCCGTACTGGTGCGTGGCGCGAGCTGTGCGGTGAACGACGTCGTCGACAAGGACATCGACGCCCGGGTGGCCCGTACGGCGTCGCGTCCTGTCGCGGCGGGGACGATCAGCGTCGGCAGGGCCCTGCTGTTCGGCGCCGCTCAGGCCGTGGTGTCACTGGTGGTTCTGGCGCTGATCAACTGGGAGACGGCGCTGGTGGTCGGGGCCTCGTACCCGTTCCTTGTCGCATATCCGTACATGAAGCGCGTATTTCCGTGGCCCTCGGCATGGCTGGCGTTGGTGATCAGCGTTTATGCCCTGGCCGGCTGGACAGCGGTGACCGGGAGCGTCGACTATCCGCCGGCGGTGATCGGCCTGTACGCCTGTAATTTCTTCTGGACCCTGTTTCATGACACGGTCTATTCCCATCAGGACAAGGAGTACGACCGGAGTATCGGTGTCAGGTCCTCTGCTCTGATGTTCGGCAGGTACAGCAAGGCGTGGCTGGTCGTCTTCGTCGTGCTGAGCGTCACCGGCGCGTTGTGGGCCGGTGTCGAGGAGCGGACGGGCTGGGCCTTTTACATGCTCGTCGCGTGTGCGGGGGGCTTTTTGGCCTATCAGGTCGTGCGCGTGAACCTGGATGAGCCGAAATCCTGCTGGGACACCTTCGTCATGAACCGCTATTTCGGCTGGGTCATTCTCGCGGCGACGGTCGCCGGTCGGTTCACCTGACAGAGCCGCACCCGGTCGAAGGAATCCGCTCACATATGAAGGATGGGACACGCATGACAGATTCGATGTGGCAGGGTGCCGGCGTCGACTTGGACGCCTACCTGTCCCGCGTGGGATACACGGCCGACGTGGCTCCGGATCTCGCCACGCTGCGGGGCCTGCATGCCGCTCATGTCGAGGCGATCGCCTTCGAGAACATCGACGCGGTGCTCGGGCGGCCGGTGCCGTTGGAATTGGACAGCGTCCAGGAGAAGATCGTACGACGTGGCCGTGGCGGCCTGTGTCTGGAGCAGGTCGTCCTGGTGGCGGCCGTGCTGGACCGCATCGGATTCACGTTCTCGGCATTCGCGGCCAGATCGCGGATTCGTACCGGGAACAAATTCGGCCCCGCCGTCCATGTCGCTCTGTGCGTGGAACTGGACGACGAGCGCTGGCTCTTCGATGTGAGTTTCGGTGGATACGGGCTGCATGAGCCGATCCGCCTCGCCGAGGGCTCACGGCTGGAGGGCGACTGGCCCTTCGACATGGTGCGGGAACCGAACGGCGAACACGTACTGCGACTCCTGCGGGCCGAAGGACCGGCGGAACTCTACGGTTTCACCACGGACGCGCGCTGTCCGTCGGACTTCGAGGTCCTCAACCACTACTGTCTGACCCACCCGCGCTCACCGTTCAACAAACGGATCATCCTGCAGCGCACACAGCCCGCGGTGAGGCACGTCCTCATCGGCGACACCCTCACGGAAATGCGGCCCGGAGAACCGACGGCCCACCGGGAACTCGACGAGGAAGAGGCTCTTTCCGCTCCCGAGAAGATCTTCGGGATCGCACTGGAGCCGGGCGATGTCCAGTCCCTCAAGGCCATGGCGGGCCCGGGAGAATGACCGATCCGGAATGCGGAGCATTACCCGTGGCGGAACGGCTGCGGTCGCTCCCGGAACACGACCCGAATGACGCGGTGGAGAACGCCGTCATCAGCAGGCTCGCCGACAACTGGAACCGGCGTGCCACGGTCAGGCGGCGGGGGGAGACTCTCGACGACGTCTTCGAGCGGGACAGGCCGGACTTCCCCGTGGCCCTGCTGCCTTTCCGCAATCACCCCACGTATCTCGCTCTCGACGACGAGGTCAAGTCCAGGATTCTCGCGTGGGGTTGGGTGGCCTTCAACAAGAACATCATGGATATCGAGCAATGCGTGGTCAATCCGGGGTTCAGCTTGATCGCCACGGAAGCCTTCGACACCGGGCTGGGCGAGTCCATGGCCATAGCGGTCACACAGGCCATGGTTGACGAGCAGTACCACACGCTGATGCATCTGAACGCCAGCGCCGTCACACGTCGGCAACGCGGCTGGCGCATGCCCGAGTCGGCGCTTCCCCTCGGATACAAGGCACGTCGGCACGCGCATCGGCTCGCCACCGCCGACTCATCCGAGCATCAGGCCCTGGTCTCGCTCGCCTTCACCACGGTCGCGGAAATCTCGGTGAACGCCCATCTGGACCTCATCGCCGAGGATCACGAGATCCAGCCCGTCAACCGCATGACGGCCGTCCTGCACAACCGTGACGAATACTGCCACGCCTCCATCGCGGACACGATCGCCCAGGAGGCATGGAAGCGTTTCACCGCCGAGCAACGCGACTGCTTCCTCGCCGAACTGGCCGACGGCATGGAGGCGTTCGCCGCCCACGACTTCACGACCTGGGCGCGGATCATGGAACTGCTCGGAGTGGAGGGGGGCGAACAGATGCTGCGGGACATCAAGGGCAGCTCCGGCAGTGGACGCCTCCTCCAGGACTTCAGCGGGCTGCGGCGACTGTGCGAGGAGCTGGATGTCCTCAACTCCCTCCCCTTCGACTGGTCGACGGTGACCACCGGCACCCCCTGACGACCGCCGGCCACGCCGCACCCGATGTCCGAGTCATGTACGCCAAGCGGCGATCCGATGGACCGCCTCCGACAACCACCTGGTGCTGACCCATGCGCGTCCTGCTCATCGACAACTACGATTCCTACACCTACAACCTGTACCAACTCCTGGCGAAGGTGTACGGCATCACGCCCGTCGTCGTACGGAACGACGCCGCAGCCTGGGACCACCTCGATCTGGACGGCTTCGACGCCGCGGTCATCTCGCCGGGACCGGGGCACCCGGCCGTCCCCCGCGACTTCGGGCGCTCCCGCGACGTCCTGGAGCATTCCCGGCTGCCGGTCCTGGGTGTGTGTCTCGGGCACCAGGGCATGGGACTGCTGTCGGACGCGCGGATCGTCCCCGCCCCGCAGCCCCGGCACGGGCATCTGTCCACGATCCGGCACAGCGGTGAGGGACTCTTCGCCGGCCTCCCGCAGGAGTTCACGGCCGTGCGCTACCACTCGCTGAGCGTCGCCGAACCCGGGCCCGCCCACCTCCGGATCACCGCGCGCGCCGAGGACGGAGTGGTCATGGGCCTGGCCCACCGCGATCGCCCTTGGTGGGGGGTGCAATTCCACCCCGAGTCGATCTGCACGGAGCACGGCGCCCGGCTCGTGGCGAACTTCCGTGACCTGGCACTCGCCTCGGGCTCACACCGGGGTAGCGCCGACATCCGTGACCGCCGAGTCGGCACCGCCACCCCTGACATGAACGGCATATCCGCGTGTGCCGCGCCGTCGACTCCCCACCCGGCCCCCGTACAACTCCAGGCGCAGTTCAGCATCCTGGACACAGCCGTCGACGCCGAGGCCGCGTTCCTGGCCCTGTACGGCGACAGCGCACGCTCCTTCTGGCTCGACAGCTCACACGTCGAACCGGGCCTGGCCCGGTTCTCCTTCCTCGGTTCGGCGGACGCGCCCGGAGCCGAGACGCTGACCTACCGGGTGGAGGACGAACACGTCGTCGTCGAGCCCGCGGACGGCATTCCTCGCCGGGAGGACGGCACCATCTTCGACGCCCTCAATCGCCGCACCGGCCGAGTGGTCGCCGGTGCCGAGGAATTACCCTTCGATTTCGTCGGCGGCCACGTCGGTTACTTCGGTTACGAGTTGAAGGCCGATCTCGGCGCGCGGCGCACCCACCGGTCCGAAACCCCGGACGCGGTGTGGCTCCAGGCCGACCGCTTCATCGCCGTGGACCACGCCGAGAACCGTACCTATGTCGTCGCCGTGTGCGAGCAGCAGGACCTGGACGCCGCCCAGAAGTGGATCAGGACGGTGGTCCCCACCTTGGCCGACCTGCCCACGGCACAGCCCGACACATCTCCCCCGCCGCGCGCCGAGAACCATGACGCGCCGAGACGACTGGTCCGCTCACGCACCCAGTACCTGGCCGACATCGATGAGTGCGATCGACGGCTGCGGGAGGGTGTGAGCTACGAGATATGCCTCACCAACAAACTCCGTCTGCCCGCACCGGAGAACGATGTCGCCTACTACCAGCGCCTGCGCCGGCTGAACCCCGCTCCGTACTCCGCGTTGCTGCGCCTCGGCGAGGTGACGGTTCTCAGCTCGTCACCCGAGCGATTCCTCAAGGTGGACGCCACGCGCACGGTGGAGACCAAACCCATCAAAGGCACAGCGCCCCGCCATCCGGACCCGCGCACCGATGACGAGCGACGGCGCTCCCTGCAGATGGACCCCAAGACCCGTGCCGAGAATCTCATGATCGTGGATCTGCTGCGCAACGACCTCGGACAGATCTGCGCGATCGGCAGCGTCGCCGTCCCCTCGCTCATGGCGACGGAGTCCTACGCCACCGTGCACCAGTTGGTCTCCACGGTCACCGGGACGCTGCGCGACGGCACCTCCGCCGTGGACGCCGTACGGGCGTGCTTCCCCGGCGGCTCCATGACGGGAGCGCCGAAGCTGCGCACCATGGAGATCATCGACACTCTGGAGAGTGAGGCCCGCGGAGTCTACTCGGGAGCCCTCGGCTTCATCGGGTACACCGGCACCGCCGACCTCAGCATCGTCATCCGCACCGCTGTCAGCCACGACGGCGAACTGACCATCGGCGCGGGCGGCGCCATCGTCCTCGACTCGGACCCCGCCGCGGAGTACGAGGAAATGCTCCTCAAGGCCGAAGCGACCCTGCGAGCACTGCCGAAAGCGAGGGTCTCGGGCTCGTAGAGGCCGACTCGCAGCATCCGCTAGGACAGGTCCGCCTGCTCCGTGGAAAGGTCGATGGAGAACGCCACCCGGTCGAGTCCGGGGCCGTCGTAGTCCGGCTTCACGGCCGAGGCCGTGAAGCCGAGTCGGGTGTGAAATGCCCGCGACGCGGTGTTCTCCGGGCTGGTGATGCAGTGCGCGTAACGGCGCCCATGTGACCGTGCGAGCGCGAAGAAGGCCCGGTAGAGGGCACGCCCGACACCCTGTCCGTGCAGCGCCGGGTCGACTCCGACGAAGTGCACATAGGCGGTTTCGGGCTCCGCCTGCGACAGGAAACCGACCAGGAAGGCGGCCACTTCTCCACTGCCGCGTTCGACCAGAAAACTGGTGGTGGTGAAGTGCTGGAAGTACAGCCGGGGCAGAAGCAGCGCACGTTCCGTCGCCCCTGCCTCCCCCTTCAGACCACCCCACCATGTGTCCAGTACGGCGAGCACGCGCAGATGATCCTCGTCGGCGAGGTGTCGGGCCGTCAGGCCGGCGGGAAGATCGTCGATCATCCGTGCAGTCTGTCAGCCGCGCGAGGTACCTCGCGAGGGCCAAGTCGCCACAAGTGCTCGCAGGTCCGGAAAGCGGGGGCCGGAGACTGTCTCGTGGGTGGGTTCGCCGTTGAGCCAGCACACTTGCTCGGGGGCGCCATCGCCGGTGTCGAACAGGCAGCACACTCCGCCGCTGTCGGCGGTGAGGTCGGTGAACATCTTCCTGATGTTCACCGACCGCGCGAACAAGCGGCTCGTCCCCGACGTCGCCGCCCAGCACTCCACCGATGTGTAGCCGGGGTGCAGGAGGGACTCGAACCGGATCGTCGCGTAGACGTACCCGATCTGGATGCGCCCGTCCGCATCGGGTTCAGGGCCGTCCGTCCGCGCGAACTCGGCCAGCGCGTCATCGACGTCGACCATGAGGGACGTGTCGAGTTCGAGCGTGCCGCTCGTGGAGCAGTCGACCGGCTCGCTCGTGAAATGGGACGTGAACGGGAGGACGAGACGGTCGCCGCCGGGCAGGGTGATCTCCAGCGGCGCCGCGACACGGGCCGGTGGCGCCAGCTCGGCCAGATGGGCCAACGCCCTGGCGGCATTCCGAGGAGGCAGATAGATGTCGTAGCCGTAGATCAGCCCCACGCTTCCCCCTGTCCCGAACCGAACCGCACCCTCTCATGACCCGCCCCTCGGGCGCTTGTCGACGCAGAGCGACCGGTTCGGACGGTTGGGGACATCACCGTGAATGGTCGACTCCCGGACCCGGCGCATCCCATGCGACGGCCGAACCACACGCTCACTTACGCCGGCAGGAGTGAGGGCGTCGCGTTGCCCGAGGACATCCGGTAGGCCGCGAGCAGGCGTTCGGTGTCGGCCATCTGCCGCAGCCAGCCGTCGCGCACCACGTCGATAGCCGTCTCAGGTTCCTGAAGGGACGCCAGATAGCGGGCGATCGGGGCGCCCTGCGGCCCCGCCTGCTCGTGCAGCTCGATCATCTTGGCCACGAGCTTGGTCTGCATGCCGTAGACCGGGATCTGGGGACCGCGCGGAGCGATGAGGCCGATGAAGTACAGCTTCTCGGCGGTCTCCGTCACGATGCCCCCGGCGTAGCGGACCGGTGCTCCGGCGGTCCAGGGGAACAGGGTGTCGTCGAGGAACGGGAGCCGGACGTTGAAGCCGGTGGCCCACAGGACGGTGTCGTAGTCGCGGGCCGATCCGTCGCTGAAGTGGACGGTGTTGCCGTCGAACCGCTCGATGCCGGGCCGGACGGTGATGCGGCCGTGGTGAATCCAGTACAGCAGAAGGTCGTTGACGACCGCGCGGCCCTCGGCGAGGGTGGCGCCCTCGGGTTTCGGCATACCGGGGTAGGCGTTCCACTCGCCGATCGACAGGCGGGCCATGAGCCGGTTGATCAGGTCCTGCTCCGTCGGAGAGAACTCCGCGAGGAACGGCACCTGTGGGCGTGGCACACCGAAGTACGTCTTGGGCTGGAACCACGATCCGTGCCGGACGACGATGTCGGCGTCCAGGCGGTGCTGGGCGAGGTCGACGGCGAGGTCGCAGCCGGAGTTTCCGGCGCCGACCACGAGAACGCGGTCCCCGTCGAGGTCGGAGGTGTTCCGGTAGACCCCCGAGTGGATCGTCCTGCCGGTGAACTCGCCCGGGATATCGGGGATCTTGGGGTCCCACAGATGGCCGTTGGCCACGAGGACGCCGTCGTAGACCTCGTCGCGCCCGGTGGAGGTGGTCACGCGCCAGCCGTACGAACCCGGCGAACCCGCGGGCGCGTCGGCGGGGCCCTCGACCGGCTCGACGCTCGTCACCGCCGTACCGAACTGGATGACGTCGTAGAGGCCGTGCTCGCGGGCGTACGACTCGATGTAGGCGCGTACCTGGTCGCGGCGCGGGAAGTGCGGGTAGTCGGCGGGCATCGGAAAGTCCTCGAACGTCGTCATGTCCCGTGACGTGATGAGGTGGAGGGCGTCGTAGTCGGTGTGCCAGTGGCCGCCGACCCGGTCGGTCTTCTCGAAGCAGTCGACGTCGAGGCCGAGTCGACGGAGCTGCTGGAGAGCGGAGACGCCTGCGGCGCCGGCACCGATGACGCAGTAGCGGGGCATGGAGATTCCCTTCGTGGGCGGGATCGATCCGTGCGGGGGTGCGAGGAGAGGGCCTCAGGGCCTCGATGGAGACGGCTTCGAGGCCTCGGGCGAGATGGCTTCGGGGCCCCGGTGGACGATGGCCTCAGTATTGGCAGCGGGACTGCTCTAGGTGAAGCCGCGATTTCTGTGTGTGCCCCAAGGCTTTCCCTATGGCTGGAGGGTGGTCTCCAGTGCGGTCAGGCGTTTCGCGGCCAGTTCCATCAGCACGCGCGTGGCCGGTGAGAGGTGGGCCTCGCGGCGGGTGATGAAGGCGAAGGTCTCGTGCAGCGGCGGGTCCAGCGAGACCGCGTGCAGACGGTCCATATGGCCGAGGCAGTGGGCGAGGGGCAGGGAGATGACCGTGTCACCGACTCCGCGGGAGGCGAGGGCGAGGGCCAGCGCCGGGGACTCGACCTCGACCACCGGGGTCAGGGAGAGACCTTCCTTCTGTACGCGTTCCAGGAGTTGGTGCCGGGTGGGGTCGGCGTTGCCCCAACGGGCCTCGGGGAGGATGAGCGGCGCCTCGGCCAGCCGCCGGACGGTCAGCGGTTCGGTGGTGTGCGAGGGGTCGCTGCTGAGGTAGACGGCCTCGCAGGTCCACACGACGCCGCTGACGTCGAGCCCGCGGTCGTCCACGGGCAGGGAGACGAGCCCCGCCTCCAGCGTGCCCTCGCGGACGGCGTCGGCGACCTCGGAGGAGTTCAGGCCCACGACCCGGACCCGCACCTGTGGGTGGCGGGCGCGGAAGTCGGCGATCAGGTCGTTCAGCACCAGGTGCTGCGCGCTGCTGAAGGTCCCGAGGGTGACGGTGCCGCCGGTGAGGGTGCGCACGCCGCGCACCGATTCGTGCGCCTCCTTCGCGGCGGCCAGCGCGTGCTGGGCGCGCGGGAGCAGCAGTTGCCCGGCCTCGGTGAGCACCAGCTTGCGGTTGGTGCGCACGAAGAGGGGGACGCCGAGCGAGTGCTCCAGGCGCCGGATCTGCTCGGACAGGCTGGGCTGGGCGATGTACAGGGCCTCGGCCGCCGCGGAGAAGGAGCCGTGCTCGACGGCGGCGAGGAAGTACGTCAGCTGCTGGAGAGTCATCGCGCCGCCCACCGAGAAGGTCTGCCAGGTCTGCCAAAGGTTCTGCCTTGAGGAACCCCGGAACTTCGAGGGTTCACCAATCGTTCAGGGGCTCCTCATACTCACGGCAAGCGCTGAGGCGGTCAACGGTTCCGCGCACGACATCGCGACACCCCGGCCTCCCCGCACCCTCACGCTCAGGTTCCTCCCGCTTCGCCACTCCCCAGGCCAAGGAGGTCTACCCGTGCCGCAAACCCCCGACCAGTCCCCGCGAACCGTCCCGGACGAGGGTGCCGACGGCAGGCTCCGCCGCAGCATGTCCCTCCAGCAGGTCCTCTTCCTCGGCGTCGGCGGCCAGATCGGCTCCGGCTGGCTCTTCGCGATGCTCTACGCCGCGGGCGCCGCGGGGCCTGCCGCGATCATCTCCTGGCTGATCGGCGGCGCCCTGATCATGCTGATCGCGCTGGCGTGGATCGAGGTCGGCGCCGCTCTGCCCCGCAGCGGCGCCATCGTCCGCTACCCGTATCTCACCCACGGCGGCCTGACCGGCTGGATCATGGGCTTCTCCTACTGGATCGCCAACATCTCGCTGCCCGCGATCGAGGCCCTTGCCGTCATCACCTACCTCGGCGACGCCTTCCCCGGGCTGGACATGCTGGAAGTGAAGGGCGGGGTGTCGGTGCTGACCTGGCCGACCGGCATTCTCACGGCCATCGGACTGATGGTCCTCTTCTACTTCGTCAACGCCTTCGGCGTACGGCTGCTCAGCGAGGCCAACCGTTGGGTGACCTGGTGGAAGATCCTCGTTCCCTCGGCCACGTTCGTGCTGCTGCTGTTCGTCTTCAACTCCTCCAACTACACCGCCCACGGCTTCTTCCCCGGAGGCGGCGGTTCGGTCTTCGAGACGGTCGCGGTGTCCGGCATCGCCTTCGCGCTGATGGGTTTCCGCGGCGTGATCGACTTCAGCGGCGAAGTGGTCAACCCCAGGCGTACGATCCCGCTGGGCACGGTGGGCTGCGTGCTGATCCCGCTGGCCGTCTACCTGGCCCTGCAGATCGCCTTCATCGGCGCCGTCAACTGGGGTGACGCGGGAATCTCCGTGGGCGACTGGTCGGCCCTCGGCGGCAGCGAATGGGCGGACGGCCCGCTGCTGCACGCCCTGCGGGCCTCCTCGATGGCGGCGCTGGGCGCCTTCGCGACCGTCCTGCTCATCGACGCGATCGTCTCCCCGGGCGCCGCCGGTTACATCTACCTCGGCACCGCCGCCCGCGTCGGCTTCGGGCTGAGCGTGCACGGCTACCTGCCCAAGGCGTTCCAGAAGACCAACAAGCACGGCATCCCGTGGGTGTCCACGGTCGTGACCTTCGTCGTCGGCTGCGTGTTCTTCCTGCCCGCCCCGAGCTGGTACCGACTGGTCGGCTTCATCAGCGCCGCGATGGTGCTCAGCGCCCTGATGGCAGCGGTCTGCCTGCCGGTGATGCGCCGTCACGCCCCATCCCTCCCCAGGCCGTTCATGCTCCGGCAGCCGAGGATCTGGGCCCCGGCCGGCTTCCTCGCCGCCGCCGCGATCATGTACTGGGCGGGCTACGTCACCCTGGTCAACCTCACCGTCGTGACCTTCGCCGGGCTCGCGGTGTACGGCGCGCACTACGCCCCGCACCGGGGCTGGATCTCCCGCCGAACCGGCCTGACGGTGAGCGCGGTCTACCTGGCCGCCTGGGTCTACGTCAGCGACAAGGGCGGCTGGTTCCTCGCCACCGGCACCGAAGCCGCCGACGGCAGCTGGTCGTTCCCCGTCTACTGCGCCGCGAGCACAGCCGTGGTCGTCGCCTACGTCGCGGTGGTGTGGCTGCTGGCCGACCCCGAGGGCAGACGGCACACCCGCGGCGGCTTCTGGCTGGTCTTCCTGCTCCTGGCGACCCTTCCGATCTCGTACGTCGGTGAGTTCGGCCCCGTGAAGGACCTCGCCTTCCCCGTCGGCACCCTGCTCGAACTCGGCGTGGCCCTCATCACCTACTACTGGGGCGTCGCCTCCGGGTTCGCCACCGAGGAACTCCACCAGAGCGTCGCGCTGGAGATCAGCCGCGAGGCCGCTGACCTCCGGCCCGCACCGGCGGCAGCGGCGGCAGCGGCGGCAGCGGCCGAGTGAGCCGACGTCCGGAGCCCGGGCCGCGCTCACGGCGGCCGGGGCACGCCCCGTACACCTGTGCCGAATCCGTGCAACCCCCCCTCAGAGGAGACCGAGTTGAGCACGCACCCTCCCCGTCTGTCCGGCAGGACCGTCCTGATCACCGGCGCGGCCCGTGGCCAGGGCGCCTCGCACGCCGAACGGCTCGCCTCCGAAGGCGCCCGGGTCCTGGCCTGCGACATCCTCGACGACGAGGGCAAGGCCACCGCGGCCCGCCTCCAGGAAGCCGGCCTCGACGTGGAGTATCTGCACCTCGACGTCACCTCACGCGCCGACTGGGCCCGGGCCGTCGAACACGCCCGCACGGCCACCGGCCGTCTGGACGTGCTGGTCAACAACGCCGGGATCATCCACGTCAACCCGTTCCTCGACGAGCGCCCCGAGGACTGGAACGACACCTTCGCGGTCAACGTCACCGGCGCCCTGCTCGGCATCCAGGCGGCCGTACCGCTGATGCGGGCGAGCGGCGGCGGCTCGATCATCAACACCGCCTCGATCTTCGGCGTGGCGGGCGCCGCCGGCTATGTCGCCTACTGCGCCAGCAAGGGCGCGCTGATCGCGCTCACCAAGACCGCCGCCCTCGAACTGGCCGCCGACGGCATCCGCGTCAACGCCCTGTGCCCCGGCGGGGTCAGCACCCCCATGAACGAACACGAGAAGGAAGGCGGAGTGATCCCGCAGACCCCGATGGGCCGCCGCGCCCATGTCCGGGAGATCTCCGGGGCGGTCGCCTTCCTCGCGTCGGACGACTCCAGCTTCACCACCGGAACGGAGATGATCGTCGATGGCGGCTTCCTCGCCCACTGAGTCCTCTGAGTCCTCTGAGTCCTCCGCGGTCATGTCCACGGCCTTGGTGACCGGCGCGGCCAGCGGCATGGGCCGCGCCGTCGCGGAACGCTTCCTCACCGAGGGCTGGACGGTCCTGGGCGTGGACCGCGACGCCGAGGCCCTCGGCAGGACGGCCACCGAACTGGGCCCGGCCTTCCGCCCGTTGGCAGTGGACATCACGGACCGCAGGGCGGTGTCCGAGGCGCTCGGCAGCCCGGTCGGCCTGCGTGCCGTGGTCAACGCGGCCGGTATCTATCCGCCCACCCTGCTGGCCGACTACGACGAGGCGACCTACCGGCGCGTCTTCGACGTGAACGTCCTCGGCACCCTCAACGTCACCGCCGAGGCCGCCCCCGCGCTGCGTGCCGCCGGCGGCGGCACGATCGTCAACTTCGCCTCCATCGACGCCTTCGCCGTCTCCCCCGGCCAGCTGATCTACAGCGCCTCGAAGGCCGCCGTGGTCTGCCTGACCCGCTCCCTCGCCCACGAACTCGGCCCCGACGGCATCGCCGTCAACGCCGTCGCACCCGGCTGGGTCGACACCCCGGGCACCCGCGCGGGCGGCCGGATGGAAGAAGCCGTCAAGGCCGTCCCGCTGGGCCGCGCCGCCCAGCCCGAGGAGATCGCCGACTGGGTCTGGAAACTGTGCCACGGCACCTATCTGACCGGCGAAACACTGGTGGTCAGCGGCGGCCTGACGGTCCGCTGACCCTGCGGGGAGGGCATCACTGACGCGGGCGTGCGACGGGCGGGTCCGCTCAGGTGATGAGTTTCGCGAGCTGGGCCATCTCGGTGGGCGGGTCGATCACCGGCTGGATGAGGAGTTCGTCGACGCCGGCCTGTTCCAGGGTGGCGATGCGGGCGAGGAGGTCGTCACGGGTGCCGACCAGGGCCAGGGTGTTCATCAGCGAGGGCAGAACGAGGTCCCGGTCCTGCGGTGCGATGCGTCCGAGGTAGCCGGGGTAGAGCTTGGTGTGCCGGTCCGGCGCGGTGGCGGTGGTGCCGCGCCGGTCGAGGAGCCGGCGCACCGCTTCGCGTTCCTCAGGGCTGAGTCGCTCGGCGAAGGCCGCTTCTTCGGCGGCTGTGTCGGCGGCGAAGGCCAGCAGCGACAGGACGAGGTGGCCGGTCGCGTCCCGGGCCGCGTCGCCGTGGGGGTCCTCGCCCTCGCTCTCGTCCTGTATGTGGAGCGCGGTGACCACGTAGGAGTCGGTGTCGCGGGGTGTGTCCCGGGCGGCGCGGCGGCGGGCGTCGTGCAGCGCGTGCCAGGCGGTGGGGTCCAGCAGGCCGAAGGAGATGAGGCCGGTGCCGCGGCGTCCGGCGACGGCGGCGGCCTTCGGTCCGAGTGCGGCCACGACGAACTCGACCGGGTCGGCGGTGTTCACGTGCCCCGCGGTGTGCAGGAACCGGATGTCGCGCACCCGGTCGCCTTCGCGGTACTGGGTCGAGCGTCCGGCGCACAGGTCCTGCAGTGCGGCGGTGAAGTCCTCCAGCCTCGCCGCCGTGCTCGGCCGCATGCCCAGGGTGCGCCGGGCGGTGTTTCCGGTGCCGACGCCGCAGATGATCCGGCCCGGTGCCAGAGCGTTGAGGCCGGCGAGCCCGCTCGCGGCGGCCGGGGCCGAGCGCAGCGCCGGTGAGGTCACGCCGATACCGAGCCTGATGCGGCTGGTGGCCTTCGCGCACAGGCTCAGGGCGACGAAGGGATCGCCGTGGACCATCGGGGTGTCGTTGACCCAGAAGCTGTGCAAGCCCAACTCCTCGGCCCGTACGGCGAGGTCCTCCACTCCGGGCCGCGCGCTGACCACGATGCCTGCACGCATCGCAACCTCCAAGGTATGCGGATGGAATCGCACTTGCTCAGTGTGACAGTTGTGCCATCTCATGACGTTGGTTCCGCGCGGTCAGACCCGGCGGGCGTAAAACGTGAGGCGTTCGGCGAGCGCGGTGACGAGGTCGCGGAGTTCATCGGGGCGCTCGATGACGAACGGCCGGTCGAGTGCGGCGAGTACCGGAGGCAACCAGTCGAGCCGCTGCGCCCGCAGCTCGACGCGCAGCCAGCGCTCGGACGCCGGGTCCTCGCCCGCCGCGGGCTCGTGGTCCGCCAGGCTCGCGACGCCGGCGGGGAGGTGGGCGCGGATCTGCTCAACTGTCCCGTGGATACGCAAGGTCACCTCATGCCGGTACTCGGCCGTGGCGAATCCTGACAACACTCGCTGTACAGGATCGGGACCCATGGGCGCTTCGAATGAGCCGGGCAGGGTTCGCGCGTCCGCGATGCGATCGAGCCGGAAGGTTCGGTCCTCGCCGATCCGGGCGTCCTTGCCCGTGACGTACCAGCGGCCCGCGTGGGCGACGATCCCGTAGGCGTGCAGTGTGCGTTCGCTGCGCCGTCCGTCGCGGTCGGTGTAGCGGATCGAGACCGGTCGGCGGTGGCGCACCGCATCGGCGACGGTGAGCAGGAGTCCGGCGTCCGGGGTGCCGAACTCGCCGGGCCGGGCGGTGAAGGCGAGGGTTTCCAGGAGGGTGTCGAGCCGGCGGGCGAGGTGCTTGGGCAGTACCCGCCGGATCTTCGCCGATGCCGTCTCGTTCGCCGTGCGCTGCGTCGTCGTCAGCCCCGCCCGGCGGCCGGCGACCAGGCCGAGCAGCACGGCCAGCGCCTCGTCTTCGCTGAGCATGAGCGGAGGCAAGCGGTACCCGGGGGCGAGCCGGTATCCGCCGTAGCGGCCGCGTACCGACTCCACGGGCACGTCCAGGTCGATCAGCTGGTCCACATACCGGCGCACGGTGCGCCCTTCGACACCGAGACGGTCGGCGAGTTCGGCCACCGTCCGGGTGCCGCCCGACTGCAGCAGCTCCAGGAGTGTCAGCACGCGGCCGGTGGGTCGGGGCATGTTCGCACCCTAACGCGAATACAGGACCGATTCTGTCCACTATTCCTCCTAGCCTGCGCAGTGCACGCCTCACCTCCGGCACAGCCAAGGAGATCCCCATGGACTTCGTCTCGATCCGCATCATCACCAGCGACGTGGCGCGCCTCGTCGACTTCTACGAGCGCGCCACAGGGGCGCGGGCGACATGGGCCACCGAGGACTTCGCCGAACTCAGGACCGCGGGCGCCACCCTCGCGATCGCCGGCACCCGCACGGTCCCGCTGTTCGCCCCGGGCTCCGCCCGTCCGGCGGACAACCACAGCGTGATCACCGAATTCCTCGTCGACGACGTGGACCGCGTTCACCAGAACCTGACCGGCTTCGTCACCGACTTCGTCACCGAGCCCACCACGATGCCCTGGGGCAACCGGTCGCTGCTGTTCCGCGACCCCGACGGCACCCTCGTCAACTTCTTCACCCCCGTCACCCCGGCGGCCATCGAAAAGTTCGCACGCTGACGCCGCGCACAGCCACTCACACATGATCCCCACAGCCAACTTCCTTTCACATCACATCCGTTGTCCTGGCTGAAGGTCTCGTGTTCCACTAATCTCCATCCACCACATCGATCACCCGCTCACGGGCGGGAGGGCATCCAGGGGGAGATGCGTGTATGAGGACCTGGGTTTCGAGAAACTCCTCGACGCGGACGGCTTCTTCGCACGCCTGTTAGGGCGCTCGCCGTCGGGTGACGACCGCAAACCGCTGTACGGCCCCGACCTGCCCGTGGTGCTGCTCACCGGCGGCCCGGGGATGGGCAAGGGGCGGCTGCTGCGGGCGGTGCACGACCGGTTCGCCCGCCAGGTGCCGGTGATCCGTCTGGACTGCGCCTCATCGGAGTACGCGGGCCGGGCCGGGGCGGAGCCCGGTGCTCGCTCGGCGGTTACCGAGGCCCTGGTCGAGGCCGCCCTGCTGCTGCACACCTGGCGGGGAACGGGCGGCGCGTTCACCTTCCCTCGGTTCTTCGCGGGCCTGGCGGTGATCGCGACCGGCGTCGCGGGCGGCACCGGTGAGGCGATCAGGACAGAGGTCGAGCGGTACGAGGAGCTGATCCAGCAGCCGCGCCTGCGCGGTCTGGGAGCGCGCGACTTCTGGCGCGGCGCGCTCCTCGGGGCCGTACGGAAGATGCTGGAGGTCCTGGCCGGACAGGCGTTCGGCCCGTATGGGGCCGCCGCGCTCACCGCGCTGCTCGACGCCCTCTTCGAACGTCTGACGCCCCGGGGCGAGGCGGAACTGGCCCGGATCTACGGCGAGTATCCCGGCGCGGCCGGCCAGCCCAAGCACGGGCTGCGCAGGCTCGCCGCCGACTTCCGGGCCGGCGGCGAGCGGCGGGAGGACGCGGAGCGCTTCCTGTTCCGGGCGCTGCGCGAGGATCTGGAAGCGGCGTACGGCGGGCTGGGGGGCTGGCTGGGCCGGGTCGGCCGCCCGGGACTGCTGCTGGACCACGCCGAAGAACCGCTGGGCGAGCGGCTGTTGCGCGCCGTGCTCACCGACCGCCGGGAGGGGCAGCGTGACCGCGTGGTGATCGTGGGTACGGCGCGCCGGGCGGACGGTGGCGACTTCCTGCACGGAGGTCTGCCTCCGAGAGAGGTGGCGGCGTTCCGGCCCGCCGACGGGGTGCCGGCCACCTGGTCCCGCCGTAGGGACTCGGAGGAGGACCGGGGCCCGCTGTCCGCCGGGGTGCTCATGCTGCGGATGCCTTTCCTCACCGGCGACCAGCTCCGCCGGGCGACCGAGCGAATACAGCTGGCCACGGAGCGGGAGGGCGGTATGGATCGCCGCCGTATCACCGCTGCCGTGGCCCAGTTGAGCGGCGGACGGCCGCACACGGTGATCCGGCTGGCCACCGCCGCCGCCGACCACCGGATGGAGACGGACGCCAACGACCGGGCCATCCTGGACGCCAAGCTGCACCACCCGGACGGCTCCCCCGAGCGGCCGGTGACGGACGTACTGCTTCAGGAGCTGATCCTCGACCAGCTGCCGGTGCGGCTGCCGGCCGAGCATCATGACCAGTGGCTCGATGTCCTCACCCATCTGTCGGTGGCGCACGACCCGGAGTGCGCGGACGTCCTGCTGCGCCATCACCAGGCGGGCCGTGTCCTACGCCTGACGGCACATGAGGTCGCCCGGCTGCTCAACGACACGGGGTGGCCCAGCTGCGAGCGGCACTTCATCGGGGACTTCGGCCTGCGCCAGCTGCTGGTGCACCGGCTGTACGGGCTGTCGCGCGACGGTGCCGCCTGGTACGCCGACCACCATCTGCTGCGCGACCACTACGCCGTGAGTGAGTCGACCGGCGGTACGTTCCACTCGGTGACCACCCACCAGATGAACCACCACCTCGTCTCCGGCGGCGTCGATGACGTGGTTCGCCACCTCGCCGCCACGCTCCCCGGCCGCTCTCGTCAGTGGTGTGAGGAACTGCTGGAGATCGCCCAGGCCCCGTATCCGGGCGGAGCGGACGAGCGCCGCAAGCGCGCCCAGGGTCTGGTGCGGCTGGACGGACCGCCGCTGCGCCGCACCGTCGACCAACTGCTGCACGCCGTATGGCTGTGCGAGGAACGCACCAGGCCGACCGGGGGCGAAATGGCCCGCACGCTGGAGCAGTTGTTGAGGCAACTGTCGATCATGGAGTTCGACGGCGCCGGAGAACTCGGCCCGACAGCGACCGAGTGGAGCCACCTGGCCGCGAACGAGCGGCCGTTGCTCCGCTGCGACTGCACCGATCAGCTCGGCCGAAGGAGGTAGCGGGGATGCCCGGCTGGATACCCAGGTGGAACAGACTGCCCAGGTGGGGAAAGATCCTCTACGCGCTGGCGGGGGTGGCGGCGCTCGTGGCCGCCGGTGTATACGGCATTCCTGCCCTCCAGAAGCCGGACACCTGCCACGACGGCATCGAGAAGATCGGAGGCGAGTGCGTCGGCGTCGACGGCGCGGGCTACGACTTCGGCACACCGGAGATCAGCGCCGTGGCCAAGGCCATCTCGGAGGAGAACAAGAGGATCGCGAACCAGCCGCATGTCACCGTGGCGATGATGCTGCCCCTCCAGTCGGACACGCCGGGGCTGCGGCGGCAGATGCGCAGTGACCTCCAGGGCGCGTATCTGGGCCAGCGACAGGCCAACTCGGGCGAGGGCCAGGTACCCAAGATCCGTCTGGTTCTGGCCAACCCCGGGCGGAACTACGGCCATCAGGACAAGGTCGTGAGCACGCTGCTCGACATGGCCGAATCCGACGAGGACAAACTGCGAGTCGTCACAGGCTTCAACCTCACCCTCGACGCCACCGAGGAAGCCGTGGAACGTCTGACGGACAACGGCGTCCCGGTACTCGCCTCCCGCATCAGCGGGGACGGGATCGCGAACGTCGACGGGAAGAAGCAACGATTCCCCGGCCTGGCCCGGATCATCCCCACCAACGGCAACGCGGCCGAGGCCCTGGCCAACTTCAATGGCGAGCGAGGCCGGGAGAACGCCAGGACGGTGCTGGTCCACGACACCCGCCCGGACGCCTACAACGAGTCGCTGGCGAGCGCGTTCCGGGGGATCAAGGAGACGGGGCCGGCCGGTCCCGCCGATATGTCCTTCGAATCCCCGGGGATCGACGAGGCCGGCTCGACCGGCAGCCAGTTCGAGCAGATCGCCAACAACATCTGCGGTTCCGCGGCCGACACCGTCTACTTCGCGGGGCGCACGCTGCACCTGCGGATCTTCGCGCTCACGCTCGCCAAGCAGACCTGCGCGAACCGGCACTTCACCCTGGTCAGCGGCTCCGACGCCGCCTCGCTCCGACAGGCCATGACGGAGAAGGACTGGGCGCAGCTGCGCGGCGAGGACGGCGAGGCGAAGGTCACGGTCCAGTACGCCGCCCCCGCGCACCCGGCCGCCTGGAACACCGAACTGGCCGCCTGGACCAAGCAGTGGAAGGAGACGCACGACGGCGAGCCCACCGCGAGCGAACTCCCCCAGTACCTCGCGGAGCCCAAGGCAGCCCTGGACACGCTCAACGACCTGATCAAGAGCACGAGCAAGGCGGGCACCGACCTCGGCTCCACGCCGAACCTGGAGGACTCCCGCACCATGCTCGTCCACGACGGCCTCGTCACCATCGGCACGGCCCTGCACGAGGTACAGGGCAACGACGCCGAGCAGGCGCCCAGCCTCGCGGACGTCCGCCAGGAGTGGTCGAAACTCCAGTCGGTGCACCGGGTGAGGGGCACGAGTGGCCTGATCTGCCTGACCAGCGGCGGGAATCCGTACGACAAGCCGGTCGCGGTGGTCGAACTGAACCCGGGCCAGGGCGTGCGCGGCACCCTGAAGTTCGTCGGTCTGGGCTGGCCCACCGGCAAGGAACAGCCGAAGAACTGCGTGATCCCGAGCAGCACTTCCTGATCCCCAGCTGGTCCCCACGGGGCATGTCCGTGACGCGCGTGTCCAAGGGCTGCCGGGTCAAGAGGCTGGCTCGCCAGGGCCTGTCACGGTGTGAGACCTGGCGTCGCGGATGGTGTCCTGCCATTGCCGTGTCGGGAATTGACGTCGGTGCGAGCCATGAGGCCGGCGACGGTGAGGAGGTCGTCGTCCGTGAGCAGACCGTGCCATACCGCCACCGGCAGCCCGCCAGGCCGTCCGGCGTCCAGGCTCCGCAGGTCGTACGCGCCGCGTGCCAGGGCAAGCAGGCGAAGATTCAGATCCCGATCTCGGAGGAGGGTTGAGCGTTCTTGCTCACTCCTCGTCGATCACCAGGCCCTTGGCAGCGAGGAGCGGTGCCAGGTTGCAGATGTCGATGACGGTCCTGCCCGCCCGGTAGGCGGATATGTAGCCCTCCTCGGCGTCGACCCGCTCCTGGGATGACACCGCCACTTCCGCGGCGTCCTCGCGGCGTACGACGACGACACCGTCGGCGTCCGCGCGGATCACGTCGCCGGGGCGGACGAGCTGACCGCCGACGGTGACGGGCTCGCACATGGGTCCGACCGTCTCCTTGACGGTGCCCTTGATGCAGACGCTGTGGGAGAAGACCGGGAAGCCGAGGGCCCGCAGGTCCTCGGTGTCCCGGACGCCGGTGTCGGTGACCAGGCCCGCGATCCCCTTGGCCTGGCAGGCGTTGGCGAGGACGTCGCCGAAGGAGCCGGCCTCGGGGTAGGCGCCGGCGGAGACGACGATGACGTCGCCGGGGCGGGCGTAGGCGATGGCGGTCTGGAGCATGAGGTTGTCGCGGGGTGCGCACTGGACCGTGAAGGCGGGGCCGCAGACGGACATGCGGTGGTCCACCGGCTTGATGGTCGAGTCGAGGGCGCCGAGCCGGCCCTGCGCCTCGTGGATGGTGGCCGAGGAGTAGGCGCCGAGGCTTTCGACGAGTTCGGGGGCGGGGCGGTCGAACTTGGTGCTGACGCGGATCATGAAGGCCTCTCGGACAGGGTGGCGCAGGCGGCGGCGATGCGTGCGCAGGCTTCGGTGAGGATCTCCGTGGAGGTGGCGAAGGAGATGCGGAAGTAGCCGGGGGCGCCGTACGCGGTTCCGTGGATCACCGCCACCTGCTGGTCCTCCAGGAGGTGGCGGGCGAAGTCCTCGTCGTTCTCGATCCGGGTGCCCGCCGGGGTGAACCTGCCCAGGTACTCCCGGCAGTCGACCAGGAGGTAGAAGGCTCCACTCGGGGTGGTGCAGCTCAGGCCCGGTGTCTCGCCGATGAGTTTGACGGTGGTGTCGCGTCGCGCCCGGTAGACGGCGACGGTCTCCCGGACGAAGTCCTGCGGGCCTGCCAGCGCGGCGGCGGCTGCGGCCTGGCTGATGGAGGACGGGCAGGAGGAGATCTGCGACTGGAGGGTGTTGATCGCGGCCACCAGATCGACGGGGCCCGCCCCGTAGCCGATGCGCCAGCCGGTCATGGCGTACGTCTTGGAGACGCCGTTGGTGAGGAACACCCGGTCGGCCAGGCGGGGTTCGACGGCCGCCAGCGACGGGTTGTCGCCGTCGTCGTACCAGATCTCGTCGTAGATCTCGTCGGTGAGGACACGGACGTGCGGGTGGTCCAGCAACACATCGGCGAGTGCCCGGAGTTCGCGGGTGGTGTAGGCAGATCCGGTGGGGTTTCCGGGGGTGTTGAGGACGACCCAGCGGGTGCGCTCGGTGAGCGCTTCGCGCAGCCGGTCCGGGGTCGGCTTGAAGCCGTCCGACTCCGGGCAGTCGACGATGACGGGCATGCCGTCGTTGGCGCGGACCATGTCGGGGTACGACACCCAGTACGGGGCCGGGATCACGACCTCGTCGCCCTCGTCCAGCGTGGCCGTCAGGGCGAGGAAGATGACCTGCTTGGCCCCGCCGCCGACGGTGATCTGCGTGTCGGTGTACGCGAGGCCGTGGCGGCGCCGGAGCCGGTCGATGATCGCGGTGCGCAGGGCCGGAGTGCCGTTGACCGAGGTGTACTTGGTCTCTCCCGCCTCGATGGCACGGATCGCGGCGGCCTTGACGTGCTCGGGGGTGTCGAAGTCGGGCTCGCCGACGGTCAGGTCGTAGATGGCCAGACCCTGGCTCTTCAGTTCGCGCACGCGCTGCGCCGCCGCCACGCTGGGCGAGGGGTTGATCCGGCGGACCCTCTTGGCCGTGATCATGTGCTCAGCCCTCCCGGCGTTCGAAGTTCAGGCCGCCGGGGACCTGGAAGGTGGGCAGGATCTCGATGTGGCCGATGTTGACGTGCCGGGGTGAGTCGACGGCGAACTCGATGGCGTCGGCGATGTCCTCGGGCTTGAGGGACTCGTAACCGTCGTAGAACTGCCGCTGGGCCTCCTCCATGTCGCCGAGGAGCCGGCCGAAGATCTCCGTCTCCACGCGGCCGGGGCAGATCTCGGTGACGCGCAGCCGCTTGCCGTAGCCGTCCACCCTCAGCTGTCGGGAGAGGGTGTGCACGGCCGCCTTGGTGGCGTGGTAGATCGTGTTGCCGCCGAAGTTGTAGACGCCGGCGATGGAGCTGATGTTGACGATGTGGCCGAGGTCGCGCTCCACCATGCCGGGCATGAGCAGGCGTACGAGGTGCAGGACGGCCTGGATGTTGACGGCGATCTGCTCGTCGACGGCGAACTCGTCGGCGGTGAGGATGTTGCCGGTGCGCGAGACGCCCGCGTTGTTGACGAGGACGTCGATCTCCAGGCCGTCCAGTACGGCGCTCAGTGCCCCGGTGTCGGTGATGTCGACGGCGTGCGGGACGCAGCCGGTGGCGTCGGCGAGGGCTTGAAGTCGTTCGGCGTTGCGGGCCACCGCGTGGACTTCGAGTCCACGCTTGGCCAGGCGTTCCACGACCACGGCTCCGATTCCGGTGGACGCTCCCGTGACGAGAGCGGTCCTGTAGTCGGAGATGGGCATGCGGGTGCTCCTTGTTCGGTGGGGTTTTCCGAGTGGGCGGTCAGACGTCGCGCAGGGGCAGGTGGGCCCGGTCCTTGACCCGGGACACGGCGACGAGGGTGCCCAGCGCGGTCAGGACGGCGTAGTAGGCCGGCATGTGGACGTCGCCGGTGCGGTCGATGAGGTAGGTCATCAGCAGCGGGGCGGTGCCGCCGAAGAGGGCGGCCGAGACGTTGTAGCCCAGGCCGTAGGCGGAGTAGCGCACCCGGGTCGGGAAGAGCTCGACGAGCAGGATGTGGATGACACCGGTGTGCCCGGCGAACACGGCCGCCATGAGACACGCTCCGAGGACGGCGAGCGCGACGTTGCCGGTGCCGATGAGCAGGTAACAGGGGATGCCGACGACGGCCATGGCGATCGCGGCCCCGGCGATGACCTTCTTGCGGCCGAGGCTGTCGGAGAGCCGGCCCATGTACGGGATGGCCAGACAGATCACGACCAGGCTGGAGGCGGTGACGAGGAGGCCCTGGACCTTGCCGAAGCCCAGCTCGGTGCTCATGAAGGTGGGCATGTAGCTGAACAGGACGTAGTAACCGGAGCCGTTCATCAGGGGGATGAACAGGGCCAGCAGCATGGCACGACGGTGCTCGGCGGAGGAGAAGGCCTCCTTGAGGGGGTTCCTGGACAGGCCGCCCTCTTCCTGGAGTCGCGTGAAGTTGGGCGTGTCGCTGATCCGCTTGCGGATGTATATGCCGGTGATGCCGAGCGGTACGGCGAGCAGGAAGGGGATGCGCCAGCCCCAGGACTCCATGCGCTCGGTGCCGAGTCCGCTGGTCATGGCGGCGGCGATCAGGGTGCCGGTGAGCAGGGAGAGGAAGGAGGCGATCTGGGCGTAGCTGGTGTAGAGGCCGCGCTTGCCCTCGGGGGCGTGTTCGGCGAGGAAGCTCATCGCGCCGGATGCCTCGCCGCCGACGGAGAAGCCCTGGGCGACCCGGAGCAGGATGAGCAGCGCGGGGGCGGCGATGCCGATGCTCGCGTAGGTGGGCAGGATGCCGATGGCGGCGGTGGCGACGCTGATGAGCAGGATGACGAAGACCAGCATCCGCTGGCGTCCGATGCGGTCGCCGAGGTGGCCGCAGATGACGCCGCCGAGCGGGCGGAAGAAGAACGAGACGGCGTAGCCGAGGAAGACGAGCTGGACGGCGTTCTCGGAGCCGGGGAAGAAGACGGCGGCCAGGGTGCCGGCCATGAAGCCGAAGATGCCGTTGTCGTAGAGCTCGGCGAAGATGCCGACGCAGCCGGCGAGGGTGATCTTCCGGGCTGTTCTCTGGTCGACGGTGTTGGGAACGGGTTGAGCGGCGGCCACGGTACTCATGGCGTCTCCTGACGTGTGCAGGGCGGGGATGAGGGGGCTCGGCTCGGTGGGGACGGGCCGACGGGGCGGCTGGGGGGTCAGCCGCCGACGGGGACGGGGATGCGGAGGGTGTCGAAGGCGGTGCGGACACGGACCGCGAGTGCGTCGATCGCGGTGCGTCGCGCTCGGTGGGCGGCGACCGCCTGGCCGAGGGTGCGGTGGCGGAAGCGGACGGTCTGGCCGGGACGGACCTGGCCGAGGGCGGAGAGCCCGGTGGCGGTGACCACGGCGAGGACGGGGTAGCCGGCCGTGACACCGCGCCCTCGGTGCAGTACGAGGAGTTCGTCCCCCGTGGGTACTTCGACGGCGCCGACGGGCACGCCGCGGGAGAGGATTTCGCCGCTGGTGGTCCGGCGGGGCAGCGGGGTGTCGGTGCGCAGCCGCAGGCCGATGTGGTTGCTCTGCGGGCTCACCGTGAAGGGTGTGCCGTACAGGTGGGAGGCGCTGTCGCCGAACTCGGCCCGGTCGGGGCCGTCGGTGACGTCGATGGTCCAGCCGTCGGTACTGCGCTCTTCCGGGGGACAACCCCCGGACCCCCGGCCGGACGAGCAGGCCGGCCGGGGGGCTCGGCGCATCATGGCGAGGTGCGACCCGGTGAACGCGGCGGCGGGGGCCCGCAGCAGGAAGAGCGGGATGCGGGAGTAGGGGTGGTCCAGGGGCGGGCAGGCCGTGCGCAGGGTGAGTTCGTCACCGGCGCGCAGGGCCGGGCCGAAGCCCAGGACGGTGTCCGGGGCGCAGCTGCCCTGGAGGTAGTCGGCCTCGAACGAACCGAGCACGGCCAGGTAGACGCGCAGCCCGACACGGATGTCGGTGACGCGGAGGGTCTCGCCGGCCCGGACGGACACCGGCTCCCACTGGGAGCGGGCCGTGCCGTCGACGGTCAGCCGCGCGGGCGCCCCGGTGACGGCGACGAGGATGTCGGTGGAAGGGGTGCACGCGAAGTCGAGTGCCGTGATCTCCAGCAGCGGAACGCGTTCGTCGTTGCCGCACAGGACGTTGGCGACGCGCGCCGAGTACTGGTCGAGGGCCCCGTTGACGGGCAGCCCGTGGTGGGATCGGCCGGCGCGACCGAGGTCCTGCACCGTGGCGAGGCCCGTGGTCCGGATGGTGAGGGTGTCAGCCATGGCAGGCCGCCAGGGGCAGGTCCACGAGGTCGTCCCACTGGTCCGGGGCGATGGGGACGAACCGGAAGGTGTCGCCGGGCCGGTAGGGGGTCAGCGGGTCGTCGTGCAGGTCGAGGACGCGGACCGGGGTCCGTCCGAGGAGGGGCCAGCCGCCGGGCGAGGGCATCGGGCAGATCACCGCCTGCCGGCCGGCGACGGCGACCGAGCCGGGATCGACCCGGGTGCGGGGCGAGGCCAGGCGCGGAACGGGTGCCGGGAAGGGGGGTCCGTCCATCATGGGCGATCCCGCGGGCGCGCCGAGGCAGCGCACGGTGAGATCGGACCCGGAGTGGAGGTCGATCACCTCCCGCTCGGTCAGCCCGAGCTGCGCGGCGACCTCGGGCAGATCGGGGCCGAACGCGCCGCCGTAGACGACGGGGACGAGGAAGCGCCGGGGCGCCGCGGCCGGCGGGGGGTCGCTGCCGAGGCGTCCGGCCTCGTGCCACAGGACGCGGCGGACGGTGTCATGGTCGATGTCGGCGCAGTCGAACTCCACGAGCAACGCGTCGTAGGTGGGGACGAGGCCGTGCACACCGTGGAGCCGTACGGTGGCGAGGGCGTCGGCCAGGCCGTGGACGAGCCGCCAGGCCCGCTCGGCGTCGAGGCCCACCGCCCTCGCGACCAGGGCGGAGTCACCGCAGTCCGTGATGACGAGGTGCCCGCTCATCCGCGGGCTCCCGTGCCGCTCAGTACGTCGTCGAGCCGGGCGAACTCGACACCCGCGGCGAGGAGTTGCTCGCGGACCCGGCGGGCCAGCGCGAGCGCTCCGGGGGTGTCCCCGTGCAGGAGGACGGTGTCGCAGGCGATCGGCACGTCCGTTCCGTCCGTACTGCGGATCACGCCCTCGGTGACCATCCGCACGGTCCGCCGGGCGATCTCGTCCGCGTCGTGGATCACGGCTCCCGGTTCGGAGCGTGGCACGAGGGTGCCGTCCCCGCGGTAGGCGCGGTCGGCGATCCCCACGATGCCCACGCGCAGTCCGCGTTTGCCTGCCGCGTCGGCGAGTTCGCCGTCCTGTGCGAGGACGATCAGCGACTCGTCCAGCGAGGCGACGGCGTCGACGACGGCTTCGGCGTAGTCGGCGCGTACGGCGACCAGGTTGCCCAGGCGGCCGTGCGGGGCGACGTGCCGCACCCGGGTGCCGTGCGCGACGGCGAACGCCTGGAGCGCGCCGACCTGGTACAGCACGTCCGTGCGCACCTCGTCCGGCGTCAGGTCCATCGCACGGCGGCCGAAGCCGACGAGGTCGGGAAAGCTGGGATGGGCGCCGACGGCCACCTGCTTCTCGACGCAATGCCGCACGGTGGTGTCCATGATGCGCGGATCGCCGGCGTGGAATCCGCAGGCGACATTGGCGGAGGTCAGCAATTCCAGGAGTGCTTCGTCGTCGCCCATCGTGTAGGCGCCGAATCCCTCGCCGAGATCGGCCACGAGATCGACCATGCGGGTCATGAAGCCCTCCAGGAAAAGGAAACGAAAAAGGACCACCGGCGTCTTCACGGCGACGCCTCGCCAAGAAAGGAAGAATTCCGGGAACCTGAGCTTCTCCGGCTGTACCGGACCGGCCCCGGCGGGATGTTTCCCACAACGTAGTGCGCCGCACACCCGGCCACCAATACACGTTTACTTTGGCGTTATCGCAGACCGCTATGACACCGCTCACACTCGCGGCTCCCTACGATGAGGCTCCGCTCGACCGGAGGGCCCGCGCATGGACACCAGACGTCTCTACTCCTTCATCAAGATCGTCGACGCGGGGAGCATCACGCGCGCGGCCGACATCCTGCACATCGCGCAGCCCGCGCTGAGCCAGCAGTTGTCCGCGCTGGAGGCGCAGTTCGGGCAGCAGTTGCTGATCCGCAGCAAGCGCGGGGTCGCCCCGACGGAGGCCGGCCGGGCGCTGTACCGGCATGCCCAGCTGATCCTCAGGCAGGTGGACCTGGCGCACGCCGCCGTCGAGATCTCGGGCCGGGCACCCGCGGGCAGCGTGTCGGTGGGGCTCGCCCCGTACAGCATGGGCGCGGCGCTCGCACTGCCCCTGCTCAGGAGCGTGCGCGAGCGGTACCCGGACATTCTGCTGCACATCAACGAGAACTTCGGCGGTGTGATCAGCGAGGCGATCATGACCGGGCGGATGGACATGGCGTTCATCTACGGCGCCGGCCCGCTGCGGGGCGTGCAGTTCGAACCGGTGCGCTCGGAGGAACTGTTCCTGATCGGCGCGCCCGCCGGCGCGGCGCCGCAAGGCGAGGGCGGGGTGAGCCTGGAGGAGCTCGCGGAGGTGCCGTTGCTGCTGCCGAGTCGTATCCACACGATCCGGCAGGTGGTGGACTCCGCCTTCCAGCAGGCGTCGCTCAGGCCGCGGGTGGTCGGCGAGGTCGAGTCCGCCCTGACCCTCGTGAACGCCGTGGACGCGGACCTCGGGGCCACCGTCCTGCCCTGGTCGGCGGCCCGGGCGATCCTCGATCTGCGCTCGCTCGTGGTGCGCCGGATCGTGAATCCGGTGATCCGGGTACAGCTTTCCATGGTGACCTCGGACAACCAGCCGCTCTCCGAACCCGCGCTGGCCGTGCACGACCTTTTCCTGGAACTCGTCACCGCATTCGACGCACCGGCCGGAAACGAGCCGGACGATAAGCAGAATCAATAACGTCACATCGAACCGCTATTTGTTGCCGTCGCGTGTCATGGTTAGCGTCCTCTCCATGGCTCTCTCCACGGCACCCTCCATGAATAAGCGTGTGCTCCTCACCCGTGCGAATCTGCCCGGTCACGGCCCTGCCCGCCTGTCCGAGAGCGCGGACGTGGTCGCCTGGCCGGGGAGCGACAAGCCCTCCCCCGCGCAGCTCGCCGAGTCGGCGCCGGGCGCGGGTGCGATCCTGGCGCTGGGCAACGACCCCGTCGACGCCGCCCTGATGGACGCCGCCGGTCCCTCGCTGGAGGTCGTCGCGCTGGCGAGCATGGGCTTCGACAACGTCGACCGGGCCGCCGCGGCCGAGCGCGGCATCGTGGTCACCCACACTCCGGGGGTGCTCGCGGAGACCACCGCCGACCTCACGTTCGCCCTGGTCCTGGCCGCCCGCCGCCGGCTGCCGGCAGCGGCCGCGAGCCTCGCCGCGGGCTCCTGGGACGTGTTCCGGATGGACGACCATCTCGGACTCGACGTCCACGGAGCCACCCTCGGTCTGATCGGCTACGGCCAGATCGGCCGCGCGGTGGCCCGCCGCGCCCGGGGGTTCGGTATGCGGGTGCTGCACCACGACCCGTACGCCACCGGGGACGACGAGCTGTCGACGGCGGTGAGCCTGGCGACACTGCTGGCCGAGTCGGACGTCGTCTCGCTGCACGTGCCGCTCACCGAGGAGACCCGACACCTCGTCTCGGTGCGGGAGTTGGCCGCCATGAAGCCCACGGCCACCCTGGTGAGCACCGCACGCGGCGGTGTCGTGGACGAGCAGGCCCTGCTGGACGCCGTGCGGTCGGGCCGACTGCACTCCGCCGGGCTCGACGTCTACGAACGCGAGCCGATGGGACGGGAGTTGTCCCCCCTGGTGGCGGAGGAGCGGGTCGTGACGCTCCCCCACATCGGCTCGGCCACGGAGTCCACCCGGGCCGCCATGGTCGACCTCGCCGTCGACAACATCCTGGACGTCCTCGCCGGCCGCCCCGCCCGCACCCCGCTGCCCGGCACCCCGGCCTCCCCCGCGAAGGTACGAGCATGAGCCACCGCCTGTTCGACATCTCCGGAAAGACCGCCCTGGTCACCGGCTCCAGCCGCGGCATCGGCAAGGCCCTCGCCAAGGGCCTGCTGGAGGCCGGCTGCACGGCCGTCCTCAACGGCCGCGACAGTACGGCCCTCGAAACAGCCCGCAAGGAACTCGCCGCCGACTTCGGCGACTTGGTCCGCACAGCCGCCTTCGACGTCACCGACTCGGCGGAGGTCTCCGCAGGCGTCGCACGGATCGAGGACGAAGTCGGGCCGATCGACATCCTCGTGAACAACACCGGCGTCCAACACCGCGCCCCGCTCCTCGACTTCCCCGTCGAGGACTGGCACCGGCTTCTCGCCACCAACCTCACCAGCGCGTTCCTCGTCGGTCGCGAGGTCGCCCGGCGGATGGCTCCCCGGGGCCACGGCAAGATCGTCAACATCTGCTCGCTGCAGAGCGAGGCGGTCCGGCCGGGCATCGCCCCCTACTCGGCCACCAAGGGCGGCCTGAAGATGCTCACCAAGGGCATGTGCGCCGATCTCGGCCCGCTCGGTATCCAGGTCAACGGCATCGGCCCCGGCTACTTCGACACCGAACTGACCTCGGCGCTCGTCGCCGACGACGAGTTCAGCGCCTGGGTTCGAAAGCGGACCCCGGCCGGCCGCTGGGGCGATGTCGGCGACCTCGTCGGCGCACTGATCTTCCTCGCCTCCCCCGCCTCCGACTTCGTGGGCGGGCAGGTGCTGTACGTCGACGGCGGCATGCTCTCCGTCCTGTGACCCTTTCCGCGACCCCGTCCTGAGACTCCTTTCGCGAACCCGTCCTATGACCTCTGACCTCTTAGGAGCCCCATGCACGCGTGTGTCGTCCACGGAGCCGGCGATCTACGGATCGAGGAGCGGCCGTACGACGGTCCCGGTCCCGGTGAGATCGCCGTCACCGTCGCCCTCGGCGGCATCTGCGGATCTGACTTGCACTACTACCGCCACGGCCGGGTCGGTGACTTCGCCGTCCGCGAGCCGATGGTGCTCGGCCACGAGATCGTCGGCCACGTCGCCGCCCTCGGGCCCGGGACCGCAGGGCCTGCCATAGGCACCCCGGTGGCCGTCCACCCGGCCACCCCGTGCGACCGGTGCGCCGAATGCTCTGCGGGCCGCCGCAACATCTGCGCGAACACCCGCTACCTCGGCAGTGCCGCCCGCACCCCGCACGTCCAGGGCGGCTTCGCCCGGCTCATCACCACGCCCGCCGCGCAGATTCGCGTGTTGCCGCCCGAACTCGCTTTGAACCGCGCGGTGTTGGCCGAGCCGCTGTCGGTGGCCCTGCACGCCGTGCACCGGGCTGGTGACGTGACGGGCAAGCGGGTGCTGGTCACCGGGGCCGGGCCGATCGGCTGCCTGGTGACCGCCGTGCTGAGTCATCGGGGCGCCGCCGAGGTGGTCGTGAGCGACCTCCTCGACGCCCCGCTGCGCATCGCCGCGGCCTCGGGGGCCACCGCCACGGTCCGGGCCGACGCGCCCGACGACGGGGCCTGGGCGCAGCCGTTCGACGTCGCCGTGGAGGCGTCCGGAGCACCCGCGGGCCTGCGGACCTGTGTCGAGCGGGTGCGCCGCGGCGGCACGGTCGTCCTCCTCGGTCTGCTGCCGCCGGGAGAGGTCCCCCTGCTCGGCAACGTCGCCGTGACCCGCGAACTGGAGTTGCGCGGCGCATTCCGCTTCGACACCGAGTTCGACGAGGCGATCGCCCTGCTGGCCCAGGGTCTGCCCGTCGACGCAATCGTGACCCATACGTTCCCGCTCTCCGAGGGCCGAGCCGCCTTCGACATCGCCCACGACCGGGCCACGGCCTCCAAGGTGCTGCTGGACCTGAGCGGGGCGTGAGCGGGACTTCCGCAACTCCGGCCCGCTACCGCCGAGCCGAAGGAGCATGTGCGGGGCGCCGGCGTCAGACCGTCTCGGCCCGGCCGTGTCGTGGAAGTCGACGTCCTTCGTCTCCGGCGTACACACGATCAGGACCGGGCTCAGCGCGTTTGCCGCCGCCAGCAGCCCGGCGATCCTCCAGGGCGAGCCCGTCCAGTCCAGCGGCAGGGTCTGGTGGGGCACGGGCCGGTACACGCCGTCCGTGATGCGCGCGGTCACCTCGGCGAAGGCCGCAGCTGCCGTGTCGGGGGTGTCGGCGACGAGACGGGTGATGTCGACCGCGAAGGGGCGAGGTTGTTTCGCGATTGCCGACTGCATCAAGGCTTTGGGCCTGCGGCGGGCTGGTGGCCACGCTCCGCACGTTCTGCCGACCGGCCGCGGCCAAGCGAAGATCGCGTCGATGGCGGCGCTGCCTCGCGCGCCGGCTCGGGGCAGGAAAGGGGAGTACTTCCTCAGCGTGAACCCGGGGTCGGAGTGCCCCAGCCAGCGTGCCAGGGAGACGATCGACTCGCCGGCCTCCAGTTCCTCGGAGGCGCAGAAGTGGCGCAGGCGTGGAAGCCGTGCTCCTGGGACGGCTCCCACACACGGGCACCGTTGGTATTGCCCTCCTCCAGCGGGGCGATCACGCCCGCCGTGGCCGGCACGGGCTTCCACACGCAGGAGTTGGAAGAGTTCCGCTTGATGGCCTTCCGCTCGCGTCCCGTCACCAGGAGGCTGTAGGTCCTCGGCCGGAGTCGGGGCGTCCCGGTGCAGCGTGACCGGTACCGGCGTGAACTGCTCCAGGTGCTGCCGGATGGCTCGGCCACGCTGGCCGGCAGCGGCACGTCCCGGACCTTGGGCCCCTCGGGAAGCACGAAACACAGCTTCGCCCGCGCCATATCGACCTGCCGCCGGACGTGCACGATCTCCTTCTCGAAGTCGATGTCATCCGCTGAGTGACCGAGCGCCTCCCCTGGCGGAGCCCGAGACCTGCTCCGATCACGAGGAGCAGCCGATAGCGATCGGGCAGGGCCTCCCGTACCGCCAGGGCCCGTTCGGGCGGCCACGCCTCGACCCTGCCGGGTGCGGCGGCCGGAGAGCCGACCGACCGCGGTCTGGAGGACGCTGGAGAGCGTCGCCCAGACCAGCCGGATCGAGGTCGGGCCGAGGTCCGTGTCCAGCCGCTTCTTCCAGTGACGCAGGGCTTCCGCACCGATTGCGTTGAGCGGCTGTGCGCCCAGGCGGGGAACGATGTGTAGCCGGCCAGGTGGAACTCCGACCCGATACTCGCGAGTTCGTCGGTGATCCGTTGCGCGGACCACTTGAGCTCGCGGCGCCAGGCTCGACCTGCTCGATGGCCCATGCTGGAGTCGGGGTGCAGCCGATCACGGCCCGTCTCCTCCGCTTCGGAGCCGTCCGACACATGCCACTGCAGGCCGTCGTGCGATCACCGCCGGTCCCGGCCCGGCAGGACTCAACAGGCCTCCGGCGAGGGCGATTCGGACCATGGCCTGGGAACTCCGGTCAGCTTGATCGGCCACACCAATCGGCGGGACGCCAACGCAGGCGCGACACCTGTCGTGCGCGCCTGCCGCTTTGCGGCCCTTCAGCCCCGCGGTGCGACGCGGATACGGTTCCCGTCAGGATCGGCTGCGAGGAAGGTCAGCCCGAACCCCGCATCATGAGGCTCGCGCAGGATCGTGACCCCCTTGGACTTCCACTGCTCAAAGATCGCGTCGATCTCGTCGGGCCCACCGCCGATGGCCAGGCACACCTCACCGGTGCGCGGGACGTCCGGTGACAGATCCTCGAACCGGCCGGACCACAGACCGAGGTCAGCGCCCGGCCCGAGGCCGAAGGTGATGTATCCCGGAGTCTCGAACGAGGGGCTCATGCCGAAGAGGTCGCCGTAGAAACGGGCTGCGGCGGGAGCGTCGTTCACGTAGACGATGGACACGACGGATGTGGTCATGGTTGTTCCCTCTCACAGGCGGTAGATACGCATCCACCAGCCTGACCGGGATATGCGCCGCATCGTGTCGCAATTCCTGAAGAAAATGGGTGTGTGACCCCAGACCGCTTCTTCACCCTGATGCTGCTCCTCACATCGAGGGATGCCGTGACCACACAGGAACTCGCCTCAGCGCTCGGGGTGTCCCTTCGCACCATCACCCGGGACCTGAACTGGCTCCGCGACGCCGGTCTGCCGGTGACCGCACACCGGGGCCGCCTCGGAGGCGTGACCATGCTGCCCGGATCTGGCCTCGACCTCACGCGACTCACACCGGGCGAGCGTGATCATCTGTCGCTCACCGGGCTGGACGAGAAGCAACGTGCGGAGCTCGGCGCATCGGTCGAAAGCCGGCGCGCGCTCTCCAAGATCGCCGCTGCACAGCCACATCGAGTTCATGAGCTCCTGCCGCTCACCGACGTAGTGCACGTGGACAGCCGTCCCTGGCATCAGTCACGCGCTTTCGGCACGACTCCGGCTTCGCTGATCGGCGCGGTGCGGCGAGGTCGCCGGCTACGGCTCAAGTACGACAGCCCACGCGAGTCATGCCCACGCGACCTGGTCGTGGACCCCTACGGGCTGTTCGCCAAGGCCGGCATCTGGTACCTCGTCGCCGACTGTGCCCGAGTGCCACGGATGTACCGACTCGAACGCATCACCACGTGGAAAGAAGTCGACCAGCCACGACGGCTCCGCGAGAACCAGACCCTGGCCACCGTCGCCGCAGCGCTCACTGCTCAGTGGGAACACGACCACGCGATAGAGGTCAGCGCCACCATCGACCAGACCCAGATCGAGCGAGCGCAACGGATCTTCGGCCTACGACTCGTCCGGGACGACCATGAAGAGTCCGCCACCGGCCGCAAGGTGACAATCCGCTTCCTGCATCTGGAGGACGTACGAGCACTACTGCCGTTCGGGAGCGCCATCACGGTGCACGGCCCCACCGAAGCCAGGGCTCACCTCCGCGACCTCGCCACCGAACTCGCCCACCACTATGCGCCGTCACCAACGTCCTGACCCGCAACAGCCGGCTCATCATCCACGCCCACGCCGACGGTAGCGGCACCACCGTTGCCGTCGGCACCCACCGCGACACCGGCAAGAGCGTCTGCCTCCATGGCGAGAACCACCTGCGGCAGATCGCCGGCACCTTTGATCCACCTGCCGAGCGCGCCGTCGTCGAAGCCCGCGCCTCGCTCGACATACCGCCGCAGAAGCCGAACCAGCCGCCCCGGAACCGGAGATCGTGCCCGCTTACACCGCCGATGCCGGCGACCGCGACGCGCTCCTCGACCGGCTCCCGTGCTCCAGACCCGCTGCACCACCTCGCTGACGGCGACTCCGGGGACGCCGGTATCCAGTTCGACGCCTTCGCGGCCCAGCAGCCGACCAGCACGCGGCGCCGGACCCCGGACGCACTCCGCCGTGAAGGTGAGGCACACCACGCGAGTACCGGGGCACCTTCGAGAACGGCAGCTCGGCTCTCAAGACCGCCATCGATGAGGCCGTTGCGGCTCACGACCCGCAACGTACGGTACGCCTGGAGGTCGACAAGCCGGTCCCGCTCATCAGCGAGCTCCCGCAGACCGCCGGCCTCGTCTTCGAGGCCGGCGTACCGACCATCGGTCTCTTCAGCGGCCCCCTGTACCTCTGCGACAGGTCCGACACCATCGACATGGCCCACAAGCCGGACCTCGGATCAGTCGCGCGAGCGTTCACCGACTTCGTCGGGCATCTTGCGGCTATATCGAGCAACCGAGCCCTCAAGCACTGCCGACGCCGATCCGCTCAATGAGCTCGTCCATGTCGCCCAGGTCAAGCCTTCCGCCGCTCATCGCGACCAGCCTCACCAGCGGCAACGACTCCACCATGCGAAGTATCTCCGGCTCGTTGACCAAATCCGAACCCTCCTGGGCCTCAAGGGCCTGCTTGAGGACGGGGCCGCCCACCGGGTGGGACAGCCACTCGGCGACCGACGAGTCCTGGGAAAGCGGCGGGACGACGGACGGGGCCTCCACAACAATCGTGGCGCCGAGGCGGATGTCCCTTGAGGACGCGCCGACCTCGATGGTGAACTCCCCGGGTTCGAGGACCCAGGCATGCCGGGCGACGCTGTAGAAGGACAGGTCCCGGGAGCGGAGTTCGAGGGTGACCGGCACACTCTGCCCAGGGGTGAGCTCGCCGGTCTTGACGAACCCCTTGAGTTCGCGCGGGGGACGGTCCACCGACGACTCGGCGTCGCCGACGTACACCTGCACGACCTCCCGCCCGGGGCGGTCGCCGGTGTTGGTGACGGTGAGCCGCAGTCGCACGACCACGTCGTCGCCCCGGCCCTCCACCTCGGTGCTCAGGGAGGAGTATCCGAAGGTGGTGTAGGACAGACCGTGCCCGAAGGGGTAGGCGACCCCCAGGTCCTTGGCGTCGTAGTAGCGGTAGCCGACGTACAGCCGCTCACCGTAGGTGACCGTGCCCTCGGAACCGGGGAAGTTCAGGTGGGCCGGGGTGTCCGCGAGACGGACCGGGATCGATTCCGCCAGTCGGCCGGAAGGGTTGGCGCGGCCGAACAGCAGGTCGGCGACGGCCGCGCCGCCGGCCTGGCCACCGAGCCAGGCCTCCAGGACCGCCCTGGAGTGCCGCTGCCAGCCGCTCACCTCGACCACCGCGCCGTTGCTGAGAACGACGACGGTGTTGGGGTTGACCGCGGCCACCTCCTCCAGCAGGGCGGTCTGCCGCTCCGGCAGAGCGAGATGGGTGCGGTCGAAGCCCTCGGACTCCTTGCCCTCGGGCAGACCGAGGAAGAGCACGACGACCTCTGCGGCAGCGGCCGCCGCGACCGCCTCCGCGGCGAGCGCCGGGGCGTCCTCGCCGTCGAGCCGGAAGCCGGGCGCGAAGGTCACCTCGACGCCGGGCCCGGCCAGCTCCCGCAGCGAGTCGAGAGCGTTGTCCTGCCGGGTCGGGTTCACCTGTGAGCTGCCCGCCCCCTGGAACCGAGGGGTTCGTGCGAACTCCCCCAGAACGGCCAGGGTGGTCGTCCCGTCCGGGTCGAGGGGCAGCAGCCCGCACTCGTTCTTGAGCAGTACCGCGGACTCGCGGGCGGCCCGCCGGGCCAGCTCGTGGTGGCGGACGGCGTCGGCATCGGAGACCTCCGTCGAGGCGGTGGTGCGTCGGACCAGCGCCGCCAGTCGCTCGACGGCCCGGTCGATCAGGGCCTCGTCCAGTTCTCCACGGTCGACGGCCTCGACCAGGCGGGTCTCGCTCGCACTGCCGCTGCCGGGCATCTCCAGGTCCAGGCCGGCGGCGACGGAGGCGACCGTGTCCTGCACCGCGCCCCAGTCCGACACCACCACTCCGTCGAAGCCCCACTCGTCGCGGAGCACCTCCGTCAGGAGCCAGTGGTTCTGGGCCGCGTACACCCCGTTGATCCGGTTGTAGGCCGCCATCACCGTCCACGGACGCGCCTCGGTGATCACGTGCTCGAAAGCGGCCAGGTAGATCTCGCGCAGGGTGCGCTCGTCGACCCGCGCGCTGACGCGCATCCGCTCGGTCTCCTGGTTGTTCGCGGCGAAGTGCTTGACGCAGGACGCGACGCCCTGGCTCTGTATCCCACGGACCAGGGCCGCGCCGAGCCTGCCGGTGAGAAAGGGGTCCTCCGACAGGTACTCGAAGTTCCGTCCGCACAGCGGCGAACGCTTGATGTTGACGCCGGGCCCCAGCAGGACCGCGACCCCGGCCGCCCGGGCCTCCCTGCCCAGCGCCTCGCCCACTGTCTCCAGCAGCTGAGGGTCCCAGGACGAACCGAGTGCGGCGGCCGTGGGGAAGCAGGTGGCGGGAAGGCTGCCGTGGAAGCTGAAGTGCTCGCTGTCGGGACGCAGTCTGCGCACGCCGTGGGGGCCGTCGGTCAGGACGATCGACTCCAGTCCCGCGTGCTCCGACGCCTTGGTGTGCCAGCCCTCCCTGCCGGACAGCAGGGATGCCTTCTCGCACAAGGTCAGCGAGTCGGGCACTGAAGCGGGTCGGATCTGGTTTTCCACGAACGGCCCCTCGTCATGAACTGCCGATTCCACTATTAACTCGTGTTAGCAACACGTGTTACTCAGCTAACAGGAGGTCGGTGGTTCACGCAAGGCCTCGCCCCGGAACCGATCAGGCCTTCCGGCGCCGGTCCAACGATCGCGATCACGCCAAGTAACCCATCCGGCGCCTGAAGAGCGGCTCCCCTTACGATGCGGGGAGCCGATGCTCCGGCCCCATGACGCGAGGACTCATGACCCGACCCGCCAAGCGCATCACCAGCAGCGACGTCGCCCGCGCCGCCGGTGTCTCGCGGACGACCGTCAGCTTCGTCCTCAACGACAAGCCGGGCCTGTCCATCCCCGAGGAGACCCGCCGCCGCGTCCTGGACGCCGCCCGGGAGCTGGACTACCACCCGCACGCCGCAGCGCGCGCCCTGCGGGTGGGGCGCAGCGACATCGCCCTGCTGGCACTGCCCGACCTGCCGATCGGTCCGGGCATCAGCCGGTTCGTCGAGGAGCTGGCAGGGGCACTCGCCGCTCACGGCCTGTCACTGGTCACCCATCTGGAGAGCACCCACAGCCGGCCTCTCGCCGACGTCTGCGCGGCCATCAACGCGTCGGCGGTGCTCGGCCTCCACCACTTCGACGCGGAGACCGCGCAGGAGCTGCGCCACGCGGGAGCGAAGGTCGTGCTGCCCACCGCGGACCCTCTCGACCGCACCCCCACCTCGGCGATCGGCCGGATACAGGCGGAGCACCTCCTGGACCGCGGCCATCTGCGACTCGGCTACGCCCTGCCGGAGGGCACCGCCCTGGACGACTGGGCCCGGGAGCGGCTGGACGGTGCCGCCCAGGTCTGCGCGGCCCGGCGCCTCGATCCGCCGTCGCCCCTCACCGTCGCCCTCGACCCGGACCGGGCCGCGACCTCGGTGGACGCCTGGCGCCGGGAGCGAGTCACCGCGGTATGCGCCTACAACGACGAGGTCGCCCTGGCCGTCCTGGCCGGACTGCACCAGCGCGGCCTGCGAGCGCCGGAGGATCTGGCCGTGATGGGCTCCGACGACATCCCCGCGGCCCGGGTCGCCGTCCCGCCGCTCACCACCATCCGCTACGACCTCGCACGCATCGGACGCCAGCGGGCCCAGGCCGTGATCGCCGCGCTGGCAGGTGCCGACGGACGGTTCGGTTTCGAATCCGTCGACGCACCGGAGATCATCGCCCGCTCCTCCACCTGACCCCGCGACGCAGCCTCCTTTACCCATCTGTAATAACCGCGCATCTTGCCGGTGCCGGGGACACTGCTGTTAGGTCAGGGCACTAACTCGTGTTCGTAACACGAGTTACCAAATCGGGTCCCTGCCCGCACTACCGCGTGAACACCCAATCAGCACCGCGAGACCGTACGGGCCCACTCAACGCCCTCCCGTCCGAACGGGGCTCCGTGGGGATCTCGCACACCGGCACGGCCCCTCTCCAGCCGGCTCCCACAACTCGTCGGCCCCGCTTCCTCGTCGCCCCAGGAACGGACGCGCAGCCTCCGGGGTCACAACGCGACCTTGCCGCCCCAAGCCCGTGCCTGGCCGTCCCGTCACCCTGCTCGCATGACGGGAAGCCGACGCCTCGCCAACGCATCCTGAAAGGAATCCGCATGGTCGAAACCAATGCCGCGCCCATCGAGGGCGAGGAGAAAAGAGGCTTCTCAGCCCGTCACGTGCTGATACTGATCGCCCTCCTGTGGACCGCCCAGTTGCAGCCACTCGGCGGTCTGCTCTTCGGCTACGCCCAGGCCGAGATCGCGGTCCACTTCCACACCACCCAGATCGCCTGGATCTCCCTCTCCAGCGCGCTGGTCTCGACCTTCGCCATGCCCTTCGCCGTCAAGGCGGCCGGCATGTTCGGCAAGCGGCGGGTGATGGTCGTGCTCACCTGCCTCGGCATCCTGGGCGATGTGGTCTCGGTGCTCGCCACCGACTACGACGTCCTGATCGCGGGGCGTGCCATCGCGGGCCTCTACGCCCCCGCGCTCTTCCTCACCTACGCGCTGACGCGTGACGTCTTCCCGAAGAGCATGGTGGGACCGGCGAGCGGAGTGCTGGCCGGCGGAGTCGGGCTGATCGCGCTCGTGGGTCCCTTCATATCGGGCTGGCTCCTGGACAGCCACGGATACAAGGGCATGCTGTGGTTCCTGACGGCCGGCGCCGTGGTCGCCCTGGTGCTGTTGCTGGTGTTCGTTCCGGAGAGCCCGGTGCGGGACGCCGACGGCCGGATGGACTGGGCGGGGGCGCTGCTCCTCGGCATCGGCCTGTGCGCGATCGTCTACGCGATCGGCGAGGGCTCGGACTGGGGCTGGACCAGCGGGAAGTTCCTCACGTACACGGTGGGCGGCGTGATCCTCCTCGCGGTCTTCTTCGTCGTCGAGCACAAGGTGGCCTCCCCGGTCCTGCCCGTGGCCCTGCTCCGGCGCCGCCAGGTCTGGACGGTGCTGCTCGCCACCTCGGTGGCGGCGGGCGCCGTCTACTCCAGCGGCACGGTCCTGCAGATCCTCGCCCTGATGCCGAATATTCCCGGCATGTCGGACGGACTCGGATGGAGCGCCACCAAGAACGCCGTGGTGTCCGTACCGATGAGTGTCACCACCCTCGCCGTGGCCATCGGGGTAGGTGTCCTCGCCAGGCGTGTGGACTCCCGGCTGATGCTCGGCGGCGGTGCCCTGCTCACAGCCGTGAGCTACGGCATGCTGACGCAGATGCACTACGACGCGGCCGGCTTCATCACAGGCGGCATGATCGGCGCACTCGGCATGGGGGCGATCGTCGCGACGGTCCCGATCATGCTGATCGAATCGGTGCAGCCCGAGGAGCAGGCCGTGACCAACGGCGCGCAGTCGTCGATCCAGGGCATCGTGCAGACGGTCATGACCCAGGTCGCCTTCGTGGTCATGGCCAACGGCGGTGTCGTCGCCAAGGGCACCCAGTTCTACTTGGACGAGGGATACACCGACGGTCTGTGGCTGGTCATGGGCTGCTGCGTCCTGGGCGCGGTGCTCGTCCTCCTGATCCCCAAGATGAAGAAGCTCGACGAGGCCGAGGTCGGCCAGGCGGTCGCCTGACGGACACGAAGGGCCCCGCAGAGGAAAGCCGGACGGGGATGCCCACCCAAGGAGGGGTGGGCATCCCCGTCCGACGTGTGCGCCCGCGCAGGTGAACAGTGCTGGACGTCGCGGCGGCTTGTCGAAGACAGCCCGCGTTCCGGCTCGCTCTCGCCCCGTCGACGTCGTCCACCCCGTCCTCCCGGACGCGCCTCGTGCGGCACCGGCCCAGGCTTCGGCGTCGTCCTGCGGGCCGCCGAACAGAGGAGCAACGCACCGAGCCGGGGCCCGACCTCTCGTGTGGAGGTCGGGCCCCGGCTCGCACTGCGCCTCGACCTACGCCTCGGGCTTCGTCTCCGCCTCCGGGACGGGAGCGGGGGCCACGCGCAAGGTGAGGCTGACATCGTCGAGCCCCTCGCCGGCGACCCGGACGATGATCTCCCCCTCCTGCATGGGGCGTACGACGGCCAAGGCACGGCCGTCGTACGTGGTGCACTCCGAGGCGAGGAACGACTCCCCGTCGTCGAAGCGCCCCGTACCGAGACCCGCGAGGACACCCGCTCCGGTGACCTCGACCTCGATCCCGCGCGGAGTGTGCGGAACCAGAACACCGGCGGGGTCCCGCAGTTCGACGGTCACGAAGGCCAGGTCCGCGCTGGTGGCCACGAGGTCGCTCCGGTCGGCGCGGACGTCCAGGGCGGGGTCGCCGGCCGCCGAGCGCAGCACGGTGCGCGCCTGTTCGCCCTGGGCGGTGTACGCGACGGCGACCAGTTCGCCCGGCTCGTAGGCCACCTCGAAGCGGGCCTCGAAACCATGGTCGCGGCCGGCCGGGCGGCGGCCGGCGCTGGTGCCGTTGAGCAGGAGTTCGACCTCGTCGGCGTCGCTGTAGACATCCACCGTCACCGGGGTTCCCAGCTCGACGTCCCAGGACCAGGTGGACAGGCTGTCCGTCCACGCCCACTGGCTCCTCGACAGCTCCGGCTCACGTCCGTGGTGCTCCGGTCGCTGGACAGCGATGTACGGCTCATGACGGAGTCCGAAGACGGTCTCCCGGAGGTAGGACTGCGGGCGGCGGTGACCGGTGATGTCGAGGTCGCCACAGCCCGCCGTCAACCAGGGGTAGGCCGCCTCCACACCGGTGGGCCCCTCGTCCACGTAGCGCATCCGGCCGATGCCCACCTCACCGAGATAGTCCCAGCCGGTCCAGGTGAAGTCGCCGAGCACTTGGGGGTTGGTCTCGACCAGGCGCCAGTTGCCGGCGATGTTCTTGGGAAACGTCTCGGTGCCGATCACGATCCGGTCGGGGTACAGCTCGCGGTCGACCTCGTAGCGGCCCTCCGCGTAGTTCAGTCCCGCGACCTCGACGGAGGCGAGTGCCTCTTCCAGTCTGGCCGCCACCATGGGGGAAAGGGTGATCCGGTTCATCAGGTCACCGGCGGCGTTGACCCCGCCGGACTCCATCTCGGCGCCGCCCATCCGCTCCGCCATCATGGCGACGACCTCGTCGACGACCGCGACGAAGCCGTTGACGGCGTTGGTGACCGGCCGGGTGGGGTCGAGCTGCCGTACCTTCTCGGCGAGGCGGCGGCCGAGGTTGGCGCCGAGCGGGGTGCCGATCTCGGGGATCTCGTTGCCGATCGAGTAGAGGACGACGCTCGGGTGGTTGCGGTCCTTGCGGACCATGGCCTCCAGGTCGCGCTCCCACCAGGCGTCGAAGTCGGTCGCGTAGTCGTGCGGCGACTTGGTGCGGGTCCAGGCGTCGAACGCCTCGTCCATCACCAGCATGCCGAGGCGGTCGCAGGCGTCGAGCATGGCCTGGCTGAGGGGGTTGTGCGCGCTGCGCAGGGCGTTGAACCCCGCCTCCTTCAGCAGCTCCACCCGGCGCTCCTCGGCGCGTCCGACGGCCGCCGCGCCGAGCACGCCGTTGTCGTGGTGGATGCAGGCGCCGCGCAGCTTGACGGTCTCGCCGTTGATCCGCAGCCCGTGGTAGGGGTCGAGGCGCAGGGTGCGGATGCCGAGCGGGGTGACCGTCTCGTCCCGGACGGCCTCCCCCTCGGCCACGGTCGTGCGCACGGAGTAGAGGTAGGGGTCGTCGACGCTCCAACGGCGCGGGGAGCGGACGTAGAGCCGTCGGCGCGAGACGCCGGTCTCGCCTGCGCGCAGGGTCAGCGGGACGGTGGAGTGAGCGATGGCCTGGCCGCGGTCGTCGGTGATCTCGCAAGTGACGGTGACGGTGGCGGTGCCCCGGGTCGCGTTGGTGACGGGTACGGCGACCTCGACGACCGCGAGTTCGTCGTCCGCCTCGGGGGTGGTGACGGTGACGCCCTCGGCGGCCAGGTGCAGCAGCTCGGTGACCACCAGTACCACGTCACGGTGGAGTCCGGCGCCCGCGTACCAGCGGGAGTCCTCGTGCGTGCGCACCTCGACCCGTACGGTGTTGTCGGCACCGGGGGTGATCAGGTCGTCGATCGGGACGGTGAACGTGGAGTACCCGTACGGCCGGTGGGCGGCGCGGGTGCCGTTGACGAAGACCATCGCGTCCCGGTAGGCGCCTTGGAACTCCAGGGAGACCCGGCGGTCGCGCCACTCCTCGGGGGCGTGGAAGGTCTTGGTGTAGTCGATCTCCCCGACGGCCGGGAAGTAGGCGGTGGCGCCCTTCGTCCGCGGATCGCGCGGCAGCCCGATGAGGGCGTCGTGGGGCAGGACGACGGACGTGGCCGGGGCGGCGTGCTCGGTGAGCTGTTCCCAGATGTTGGCCTTGGGCTTCACGGCCCATCCGCGGTTGAACGGTCGTCGGCTCATGACAGGTCTCTCCTGGTCTTTCGTGATGCCTCGTGATGTCTCTTGGTGTCTGGCGGGGTGGTCCGGCCGGGAGGGCCGGCCGGGAGGGCCGGCCAGGGCCTGCGAGCTACCGGGCGGGTACGGCGCACCAGTGGGTGGAAGGGCCGGCGTCCGTGGGTCGCCGGGTGCCGTCGGGCAGGACGACGGTGGCCGCGGCGCCCGGGGGCACGGTGACGTCGGTCTCGAACCGGTCGCCGTCGAGCCGCCAGCGGACCGTCACGCGGCCCTGTGGGCTGTCGAAGGAGCCGTCGGCCCAGGTCAGGCCGCCGCCCAGGACGGGCTCGACGAGGATCTCGCGCCACGCCGCCGAGCCCGGCGCCTGCCGCAGCCCGAGGACGTGGGTGTGCAGGAAGTGGGCGACCGCTCCCTTGCTGTAGTGGTTGAGGGAGGAACTGACGGCGCCGTCGTCGCGGACGCCCTCCCAGTCCTCCCAGACCGTGGTCGCCCCACGGTCCAGCATGCCCAGCCAGGACGGCGCGGTGCGCTGGAGGAGCAGGGTGAAGGCGAGATCCGCGTGGCCGTGGTCGGCCAGGACGGGCAGGAGGTAGGGCGTGGACAGGAACCCGGTGCCGAGGTGGTCGCCCGCTTCGTGGATCAGCCGGACCAGATGTCCGACGGCACGCTCCCGCAGAGCGTCGGGCACGAGGCCGAAGGCGAGCGCGCGCACGTACGCGGCCTGGGTGTCGGAGGGCGTACGGCCGTCCTCACCGAGGAACTCGGTCCGCCAGGCCCGCGCGACCTGCTCGGCGAGCCGTCCGTAGCGCTCGGCGTCGTCGCCCCTGCCCAGGACCCGGGCGCTGTCGCCGAGCGTGCGCACGGAGCGGTACAGGTAGGCGGTGGCCACCTCGCTCTTGTCGGCGGTGAACCACGCGTAGGGGTCGTCACCGATGTTGTCGCCGCCGGGCTCGTGCCATTCCCCCCAGTGGAAGCCGGTGTCCCAGAGAAAGCGCTCATGGGGCAGCGCCTCTTCGGACCGCTCGCGTCTCGTCGGGTGCCGGTCGCTGCGGGCCCGGTCGAGGGCCCATTCCACCCAGCGGGTCATGGCCTGCCAGTTCTCGGCCAGCGCGTCCCGGTCGCCGTAGGTCTCGTAGAGCGTCCAGGGCACGTGCACGATCGCGTCGCCCCAGCCGGCCGAGCCGGCCATGGCCTCCTCCTGCCGGTCCGGTACGTCCTTGAGCCGCCGGTGGTCGGGGGAGGTGTTGACGACGCGGCCGTCGGGGAGCTGGTCGTCACGGACGGAGCGCAGCCACTTGCGGCTGAACCCGTCGACGTCGAAGAGCCGGGCAGCGGTGGGGGCGAAGAGCTGGTAGTCCCCGGTCCAGCCGAGCCGTTCGCGGGTGGGGCAGTCGGTGGGGATGTCCACGGCGTTGCCGAGGAAGCTCCAGCGCACGATCTCGTCCAGCCGGTTCAGGTCGCCGTCGCTGGAGGCGAACGTGGCGGTCGGCCGCAGGTCGCTGTGCACCACGCGCATCCGCACCGAGGCGGGGTCGACGGGACGGCTGAAGCGGGCGTAGCGGAAGCCGTGCACGGTGTGCCGCGGCTCGAAGACGTCGCCCGCGCGCCCCGCGGAGACCACCTCGTCGCGCTGGACGAAGGGCACGGCCGGGGACGAGGGCGTTCCGTGGCCGTCGAGGTGGGCGGTGGTGAACTCGCCGTCGGCGTCGAGGGTCTCGCCGTGGTCGATCACCGTCCGGGTCCCGGCGGAGCCGAGGTCGCTCAGGCTGATCCAGCCGGTGGCGTTCTGTCCGAAGTCCGCGAGCGTGGGGGTCAGGAAGCGCGGTTCGCGTTCGGCGACGCACCGCACGGGCGGCGCGGGCGACCAGGAGACGGGCGGGGCGGTGACGGCGTCGACCAGGACGGGCCGGGCCTCGGCGGCGGGCAGGGTGAGGTCGGTGGTCTGGCCGTTCATCAGGTCGGCGGCGACGACGGCGCTGGGGCGGGAGGTCCAGCCGGCATCCGAGCGGACGATGTGGACCGTGCCGTCGGAGCACCACAGGTGGAGTTCGAGCCGGGCGGCGGTGCGCTCGCCCCAGAGGGCGGGCTTGCGCCACATTCCCGTCACCCCCCGGTACCAGCCGTCCGAGAGCAGGACCTCGACGGTGTTGGCGCCCGGGCGCAGCGCGGCCGTGACGTCGGCCGCCTGGGCGTACAACGTCGCGGAGTACGAGGTGCAGCCGGGGGCGAGTTCGGTGTCGCCGGCCCGTTCCCCGTTGACGAGGACCTCGTAGAGGCCGAGAGCCGTGGAGTAGAGCCGGGCCCGGGTCACGCCGGCGGGGCACTCGAACCCGGCGCCGAGCGTGTGGGCGGGCCGGTGTCCGGGCTCGGCCCGTGCGGCCCCGACGGGTTCCGCCGGGCTGATCCAGGATGCCGTCCAGTCCTCGTCGGGGAGACCCACCTCGAATGTGTGCCAGTCCGAGTCGTCGACGCGCCACCGCACGGCGGTCCGGCCGGGCAGGGCGGGCCAGGGCCAGGGGACGAACAGGTGGTCGGTGACGGTGACGGGGGGCAGGGCCGTGCCGTCCGCCTCGGCCTCCAGCCGCCAGGGTCCCGAGCCGCCGGGTTTCCAGGACAGCGCGGGACGCGCCACGGGTGCGTCGACGCGCAGGTCGTAGGGCCTGGTCAAGGTGGCCTCCTCAGGGCTTCGGGCGCCCGGGCCGCCGAAACGCGGCGGTCCGGTGACGGCTGCGACCGGGGCGGACCCGGCGGGTGGACGCGGGTGGTGGACGTGGGTGCCGCGAGGGCAGCGTCGCGGACCGGTCCCGGCACCTCGGCCCGGCGCCCTGGCGGCTCACCGTGCCGATGGATCACCGTGCTCGATGCGGGCGGTCCGGGCGTCGCCGCCGGGTCGTCGCCGTCGATGGGGCAGCGTGTGGTCCGCACCCTAACACCAATACTTAATTCTGTTTCGGTTTTGGGGGACCGCTTCTATACTGCCCGCATGACGAACCCCAGCCGCACCGACACCGCCGCCTCCGGCGGACGGGGCCCACGCGGTCCGTACGCCAAGTCGGCCGACGCACGCAAAAGGATTCTGGACGCCTGCATCGAGCAGTTCGGCGAGACGGGGTTCCACGGGGCCACCATGAAGGAGATCGCCAAACGGGCCGGCATCTCGCACACGGGCCTGCTGCACCACTTCCGCAACAAGGAGGAGCTGCTCCAGGGCATCCTCTCGGCCCGCGACGCCCAGGCCCGCGAGTCCGTCACCCGCAGTCCGACGAACGGCGGGGCGCTCGAAGCGCAACTGGAACTCGTGAGGTACACCGAGGAGCACCGCGGACTGGCCCAGCTCTACTCGGTCATCAACGCCGAGGGGACGGCCGAGAGCCACCCGGCCCATGAGCACAACCGGGCCCGTTACCGGGCCCTGCGGGACTTCAACACCGGCGTCTTCGCGCAGCTCGCGGCGGACGGCCGGCTGAGGACCGACGCCGACCCGCGCATCCTCGCGACCCTCTTCACGGCGGTCACCGACGGCCTCCAGCTCCAGTGGCTGTACGACGGCGAGGACATCGACCTGGCGGAGACCACCAAGGCGTTCATCGCCTTCTTCGTGGACGCCGCCCCCAAGCCCACTGACTCCTGAAATCAGCATTGCCCTTCGGATTTCGGGGTGCTAGATTCGCCCCACGAAATAGGCAGCGCGATTCGAAATTGGCGCTGCCGGCCCCTCCGTGGTCACCCGCCTCGACGTGACGGACAGCTCTACCGCCCGGCCCGCACCCACCGCACCGTCACGGCGCAGACCGCGCATCGCCCACGAATCGGCGCTCCATGCGGGCGCCCCCGGCAGCCGCCGCGGCTGACAACCCTTACCGCCCCGGAACGTCACCGGCGTGCCACCTCGCGGGCCCGCGGAACGGCACCGGACGCGCCCAGGCATCCGGCTCGCCACGGCGCTCCCGGGTGCCGAAGCGGTGACGACCCGCGCGCCCCTCCAACCCACCCACCGCGTCGGCTCCCGCGCGGCCGAGTCCCGGTCCCCGGGCACCCGGCCCGCCGGAACCCCGCGGTCCCCGCACCGAAAGGCGACACACTCATGCCGGACACCCCGGCCCGCCCCCAGCCGCCCGTCATCCCCGGTTTCCACCCCGACCCGTCGATCTGCCGGGTCGGGGCGGACTACTACATGGCGCACTCCAGTTTCGAGTACGTCCCCGGAGTGCCGATCTGGCACAGCCGGGACCTGCTCATCTGGGAGCTGCTCACCAACGCGCTGGACCGGCCGACCCAGATCACCCCGCACGCGGGGGCGGCGAACTCCGGGGTCCACGCCCCGACGCTCCGTCACCACGACGGACGCTTCTGGCTGGTGACCACCGATATCTCGGAGGTCCACCGCGGTCACCTGATCGTCTCCGCCGAGGACCCCGCAGGACCGTGGACCGACCCCGTGCACACGGCCGGGGCCCTCGGCATCGATCCCGACCTGTGCTGGGACGAAGCGGGCGTCTGCCACCTCACCTGGGCCTCGTTCCACCCCCCGGAGCTGCGTGGGATCGCCTCGGTCCCGGTGGAACCGAGCACCGGGAAACTGCTGGACGAGCCGAGGCTGTTGTGGCCCGGCACCGGGCTCGCCGCGCCCGAGGGGCCGCATCTGTACCGGATCGACGGCTGGTGGTACCTGCTGCTCGCCGAGGGCGGCACCGAACGGGGCCACGCGGTGACGATCGCCCGCTCCCGCTCGCTCGACGGCCCCTGGGAGGCGGCTCCCGGCAACCCGATCCTCTCCCACCGCAGCCTGGACCACCCCGTGCAGAACACCGGCCACGCCGACCTCGTCCAGTGCCCGGACGGGACCTGGGCCATGGTCCACCTCGGGGTGCGCCCGCGCGGTCAGTCACCGGGTTTCCACGGCAATGGCCGCGAGACCTTCCTCGCCGGGGTCGACTGGGTCGACGGCTGGCCGGTCGTGGACGAGGGACGGTTCACCACTCCCCCGGCCGACCACTCCTTCGAGGACGCCTTCCACGGCCCGCTGCATCCCCGCTGGGTCTCCCCCGGCGCCGGTCCCGAGCGGTTCGCCCGCCCGGACGGGGGCGGGGTGGTCCTCGCCCGAACGGCGGAGACGGCCGCCCCCGCGCTGCTGGCCACCCGCGTCCTCGACCAGGACTGGTCCGCGGAGGTCACCCTGGAGCCCGGGGAGGGCAGCGCGCGTTTCACCGTACGGATCGACGATGCCCACTGGTACGGGCTGGTCGTCGAGGTGGACACGGTGGAGGCCGTTCTCGGCGTCGGCCCGGTGCGCGGCAGCGTGGGACGCACGTCCCTGCGGCCCGGGGAACCGGTCCGGCTGCGGATCACCTGCCGGACACCCGCCCCCGAGCGCTTCCGCCACGCGCCGCAGCCCGACGTGGTCTCCCTGGCCGTCCTGCGCGGCGAGGAGGAGGAACAGCTCGGCGAGGCGGACGGCCGCTACGTCTCCACGGAGGTGGCCGGCGGGTTCACCGGGCGCGTACTCGCCGTCGAGGCGCTCTCCGGAGACATCACCCTGCGCGATTTCCGCTACCAGGACCACTCGGCCGCCGCTCCGCGGCACCCGTAGCCCCACAGGAAGAGGGACACCACCGTGAACACGCGCTCGTGGACGCCGGACGACATCACCAAGCTGGTGTCGCGGCTGACCCTGGAACAGAAGACGGCCCAGCTCGCGGGAGTGCTGGTCTCCGACCTCATCGCGATGGACTCCCGCTCGGCCGGCGCCCCGAAACTCGACACGAGCCGGCTGGCCGCCGTACGTCCACACGGCGTGGGACACCTCTCGATGGCCTGGCTCTTCGGTGACACCCTCGGGGAACTGCGGTCCGTACTGGACGAGGTCCAGACAGCGGTTCGCGACCTCGCCCCGTTCGGCATCGGCGCCATGGTCCACAACGAGGGGGTCAACGGCTTCCTGCACACCGCCGCGACCCAGTTCCCCACCGCCTGGGCCCAGGCCGCGACCTGGGACCCCGAGCTGGTACGCAGGTCGGCCGCCATCACCGCCGCCCATATGCGCGAGGCCGGGATGCAGCTGCTGCTCAGCCCGGTCATGGACATCAACCGCGACCCCCGCTGGGGCCGGGTCCACGAGACCTACGGTGAGGACCCGGAGCTCGCCGCGCGGTTCTCCGTCGCCTTCGTCCAGGGCGTACAGGGCACCGAGCAGGAGACGGGCGTCCTCGCGACCGGCAAGCACTTCCTCGCCTACGGCGCCTCCGAGGCAGGGCTCAACACCGGCATCGTCCAGCTCGGCCCCCGGGCCCTGCGCGACGAGTACGCCGAGCCCTTCCGCCGCGCGATCCACGAGGCCGGACTCTCTGTGATCATGAACTCCTACGCCGAGATCGACGGCGTACCCGTCGCCGCGGACAAGAAGGTGCTCACGGGTCTGCTGCGCCGGGAGATCGGCTTCGACGGCATGGTGGTGAGCGACTACGACTCCATCGAGATGCTGCGCACCACCTACCGCACGGCCGAGAACAAGGGCCAGGCCGCGGTGCAGGCGCTGACGGCCGGCCTGGACGACGAACTGCCCGCCGACAGCACCTACTCCACGCTGGCGGACGAGGTCGCCGCCGGACGGCTCGACGAACGGGTCGTCGACCGCGCCGTGGCCCGCGTGCTCACGGCCAAGGCGCGCACCGGGCTGATCCCGGGGTTCACCAACACCCCTGCCAAGGCGCCTTCCCCGGCGACGGTCGACCCCGCCGAGGCGGCCGGAACCCGGCGGGCGATCGCCTCCCGGTCGCTGGTGCTCCTCGCCAACGACGGCACCCTGCCTCTCATCCCGGGCGAGCGCCGGATCGTGGTCGTGGGCCCCGCCGCCGACGAGCTGCGTATCCACTTCGGCGCCTACACCTCCGTCGCCTCCATGGAGATGATGCTGGGCAGCCGCGCGGTGATGACCGGTCAGGTCCCCGGCGTGGACCCGCAGAACTACGTCTTCACCGACATCTTCCAGACCCGGATGCCCGGCATGGAGGCGACCTTCGAGGCCACCGCCCGGAAGATCCACCCCGAGGCACCAACCCTCCTCGACTCCCTGCGGGCGCACGACGCCTCCATCGAGTACGTCTCGGTGGGCAGCTTCGCCGAGGGCGACACGCTCGAACCCGAGGTCGTGCGGGCGGCGGTGGCCTCGGCCGACCTCGTCATCGCCGCGTTGGGCGAGCGCACCGGCTGGGTCGGCATCAACACCGCGGGCGAGGGCCAGACCACCGCGTCGCCCACGCTCCCGGGCGACCAGGAGGAACTGCTCGCCGTCCTCGCCGGGCTCGGCAAGCCGGTCGTCTCCGTCGTGGTCTCGGGGCGCCCGCTGTTCCTCGAACCCGTCGCGCGGGCGTCCAACGCGGTGCTCTTCGCCCCACTGCTCGGCGAGGAGGCCGGCCCGGTCATCGCCGACGCGGTCTTCGGCACGGTCAACCCGAGCGGCAAGCTTCCGGCCACCCTGCCCCGGCACGGCGGCCAGTTGCCGCTGTACCACGGTCACCACCACGGCAGCGGCTACGGTCACCCCACGGGTACCCGGCACGGTTACGGCGACCTCGCGGAGCAGGGCCCTCTGTACCCGTTCGGCCACGGCGGGTCGTACACGACGTTCAGCCTCACTCCCGAGGAGAACGCCGCCGAGGTGAGCGAGGGGGCCCTCCGGGTACGGGTCCGGGTCGCCAACACGGGGTCGGTCGCCGGGGAGACCGTCGTCCAGGTGTACGCGCGCGACGAGCAGGCCTCCGTGGTGCGGCCCGTGCGGCAACTGCTCCAGTTCGAGAGGGTCGCGCTGGCGGCCGGCGAGTCCCGGTCGCTGCTGCTGGAGGCCCCGCTGGCCCGACTGCACTACACGCTGCCCGACGGACGCCGGGGTCTGGAGGCCGGCGAGGTCACGCTGACAGCGGCGTTCTCCAGCGAGGACGTCCGGTTCACCGCGACCGTCGAAGTGCCGGCCGACTTCGCGGCAGGCGCCTGACCCGTCCCGGCCCCACGAGGGGAGCGAGCGGTCACCGCCCGCTCCCCCGACGACTCGTCCCTGCCGGGCGTCGGCACCACGGCGGCAGCCCCGCGGACGAGCCCACACCCTCGGCGACTCCGCGGCCCGGGACGGATCGCGGCCGGCCGCACGACGGCCGACGTCGCCGCGCGGCTCGGCCCGTCGATGCGCGGCGTCGGCGACTGGATACCCCGACGCTCCGGGGGCGCCGTGGCGGCGTCGTACACCTGGTCCCAAGGAGTGCGGAAAACAAGCTCGGGCTCACTCGACCACGTCCTGGCATGGAGGCCAACGATCATGGCGAGAGCCGACCAGCAGACTCCGGTGGGGGTACTGCTGAACGACGCACGAGGGATGGCCGCGCTTCGGCAGAGCCTCCCGCGACTGTTCCGTGCGGCAGCGGGGGAGATCGTCCGCGTCGGGGGTTTCTACGACGGCGACGGCAGATACGTGATCCGCTTCCTGCCGCCGAGCACCGGGATCTGGCGTTCCGTACCTGGTCGACGAGCCGCTCCCTGGACGGGATCGAGAGTGAAGTCGCGATCGAGGAATCTGGCGAGCACGGCCCCGTACGCGCCGACGGCCGCCACTTCTCGTACGCCGACGGATCACCGTTCGTCCCGGTGGGGACGACCCTTTACGCCTGGACGCATCAGGAGGCCGCACGGGAAGAACTCACGCTGGAGACCTTGAGGCGCCGCGCGTTCACGAAGGCACGCATGTGCGTGTTCCCCAAGCACTACGACCTCACCTTCGAGGAACCTCCCCATCACCCTTCCTGCCCGGGGAGGAGGGAGGTTGGGACACAACGCGCTTCGACGTCGAGTTCTTCCGGCACCTGGAAAGGCGGGTCCAGGACCTCGCGGAGCTGGGGATACAGGCCGATGTGATCCTGTTTCACCCGTACGACAGGTGGGGGTTCCAGGACCTTGGCGCGGCGGCGGACGACCGCTATGTGCGCTACGTCGTCCGGCGCCTCGCCGGCCTGGCCAACGTGTGGTGGTCGCTGGCGAACGAGTACGACTTCATGGTGGCCAGACGGGACGCCGACTGGACCCGCGTCGGTGAGCTGGTGGCGGCCGAGGACCACGCCCATCACCTGCTGTCGGTCCACAACGGGCCACGGATCTACGATTTCTCGGCACCTTGGATCACGCACTGCAGCATCCAGAAGACCGACTTCCAGTCCCCGGCCGGGCAGATCGGAGGTTGGCGCGAACGCTGGAACAAGCCGGTAGTCGTCGACGAGTTGGGGTACGAGGGGGACGTTCCCCAGGAGTGGGGCGGCCTGTCCGGTGCCGAACTCGTGCACCGGTTCTGGCAGATCACTCTTCGAGGTGCCTACGCCACCCATGGCGAAACCTACGTCAACGCGGAGCAGCGCCTGTGGTGGGCGACGGGCGGACGGCTCGAAAAGAGCACCCCCGAGCGCCTTGAGTTTCTCCGCCGCCTCGTCGAGGAGTGCCCGGACCGTCGTCTGGAACCGTTGCCGGGGTACTCGCACGTCAAAGGCGCCGGCCTCCCCGGACAGTACGAGTTGCACTATCTCGATGTGTATCAGCCGCGGTCGCTGTCCTTTACCTGGCCGGAAGGCGTTCGTGCCGCAGTCGACGTCATCGATCCGTGGGAGATGACGATCCGCACTCTGCCCGACCGGTACGAGGGCCGGTTCACCATCGATCTGCCGGGCAGTCCCGGCCTGGTGGTTCGCCTGCGCGGCGTGCCAGGCTCCTGAGCGCCGTTCACATACCGGGACCGACCGGCACTGCGGAGTTGAACCTCACGCGCGAAGTCGCCTCATGGTTTCGGCCTTCCGCCGAAGCGCCGGACCTGAGGAATCCCAGCGTTTGCCCTGCGGTTCCAGGCCATGCCGCTTGGCGAAATCGACCGCACGCCGCAACCTCGTCGTCATCGAGGTCGGTGAAACGGACGCGCTCCTCGGCAACCAGGCGCTCGACCAAATCCACTGCTTCCGCCCGTCGAGCTCGCGCGATGGGCCGCTCGCCGTATGGCGTCGGACTGCGCTTTCGGGCGGTCACTTGGCGTCGTCATAAGCCGTACGTCATTCTCCCGACGCCCCGGCTCCTGCCCCCTCCCCAATGACGAGCCGCAGCGGCAGCCTGCGCCGCCGTTCAGTCAAGGCGGACCGCCGATGCACGAGCCGCAGCCCGCCCCCGCTCACCCTGCGCGGGACCGAAAGAGCGGGCGACGACCGTGGGAGTCCCGTGGGACCCTCCTGGGGCTTCCGGCTGCGTCAACGAACATGGCGGCGAAACGGCCGAAAGACCATGTACGCAGCTCAGCGCCCTGCTGCCCGGTGTTCCGTACTCCCCGGGAAAGACGGGTTCATGGCCTGGCGGCCCGGAACATCCCGGTCGCAGGCGGGCAGCAGGCCGATGAGTTCGACGACGGTCATTTCCGAGGAGGTCACGAACAGCCTCCTGGGGTGAGGGCAAACGGTGAGCGATGAAAAGGGGCGGGGCCCGACAGCCGGCTACCCGCCCGAGCGAGGACTACTCGTGGGCACCCAGCTGTCGTACGCGACGTGAGGTCTCCAGCACGCGCGCCACGGCGACGGCGACGATGCCGGCCGGCGTGTCGGTTGGGGTGAGTCAGGCCAGGGGTGGCGGCCCGGGTCGTCTCGCTCATGCCCTGGTACGACCGGGTGTTGTCCGCAGCTGGGGGCGTCTTTCGCGACCAACCATGACCCATTGAGCATGCCGGGATGGAATCCTCACGGCGCGCAGCCCCGAAGGATGACCGCGACCGAGTCGTCCAGGCTCTGCTCGATCCGGTCGGCGGTGATCGCGCCGCTCACGACGAGGGTGACGAAACCCTGCAGCACGGCGACGATCGGCACCATGAGGTGGTCCACCGAGCCCTCGCGCACCTCGCCACGGCCCTGTCCACCCTGGATCAGGTCCGCCGTCAGGGCCCACAGACGCCGCGTGGCCGCGATCAGCTCCTTCCCGGCGGCGGGACGGTACTTGGCCGCATACGTCAGCTCCAGCAGGGCCCCGTTGTCCGTGGCAAAGGCCACGTAGGCGCGCGCGACCGAGGTCAGCCGGCCGGCGAACGACTCATCGGCCTGTTCCAGCGCCCTGGTCAGCACGGCCAGCAGGCGGTCGAACCCCTCCAACGCCAACGCGTCCAGCAGCGCCCGCTTGGTCTTGAAGTGATGACTGGGCGCGCCGGGACTGACCCCCACCTCACGGGCAAGCTCCCTCAGCGACAGCCCGCCAGGCCCCTTGTCCCGCAACGTCTCCTCGGCCCGGTCGAGCAGGGCGGCTCGGAGGTCTCCGTGGTGGTAGGGGCGAGTCTTCATCTCTACTCCATCCACGTGTAAATGCCGTGCACATTCTATGCGTTGACCGGATTTCACCAAGTGCATAGATTGAGAGTTGAAGCGTTCATCTCAAACTTCGGCACGGCCCTGGCTTGCACACGACACACATCCTGCGGCATCCCTCGACACTCCGAAAGGCTGACCGTGGCTCCAGCCCCCGCGTCGACGCACCGCGACGTCATGCTGACCGTCGACGGCGAGAAGCACACGCTGTCCGGCTCCCACCACACCACTTGGCTTGACGCTCCGCGCGATCGCCTCGCCCCTCACATACACGGCGAAGGGCTGTAATCGCGTCGTTGCGGCACCCGCCGGGTGCTGGTCGGGCCACCCGGCTGTGCCCTGCCGCCGACCGGCGGTGACCGCCGGGGGCCGAGTCGCCACCACCGTCGAACGACTGGGCGACGGTGATCAACCGCGCCCGGAACAGCAGGCGTTCGCCGGTCCGGACGGCTTCCGGTCCGGCTACCGGACGCCGGGGCAGGCCTGTGCCGTCTCGGTGCTCAAGGAGTGTGCGACAGGCCGGCCGAGCACCCACACCACCGACGTCCACCCGGCAGCGGGACCGCCGACGCCGACGGCCGACGAGATCGGGGAGCGGATGAGCGGCGACGTGTGAGCGTACATCCGGATCGCGCAGATGATCGCGCGGACCACGCAGGCACAAACGGGACGGGCCGGGACGGGCCCGGAAGGAGGCTGCCGGTGAGGGAGTCGGGTTACGAGCGGGGCTTCGACGTCTCCGGCGCCCTGGCGCTGCCGGCCCCCGGCTCCCCGGCCCGTTTCCCGGGCGGTGGCACCAGCCTGGTCGATCTGATGAAGACCGGTGCGACGTGGCCCGCACGGCTGGTCGGCATCCGTGAACTGCCCCTTGGCCGGCTCGCGTTGACAGACGAGGGGGACCGGCGCATCCGTGCCACCGTCACCGACGGCTCTCCCGCCGCCCGCCCCGTGTCGCGCCGCCGCCCCACGGCGCTGTCGCAGGCCGGCCTGGCCGGTGCGCCGGGACAGTCGCGCACCATGGCCACCGTCGGCGGGCATCCGCTCCAACGCGGCCGCCGCGGCTTCGCCGACGTGACCGGGCCGTGCGGCAAGCGCCTTCCCGGCAGCGGTTGCCCCGCGACCGAGGGCGAGCACCACGACCACACGGTCCTCGGCGCCTCCGAGCACTGCGCGGCCGCCCACCCCTCGAAGACGGGGTCACGCTCAGCACCTGCGACGCGGCGGTGTCGTACGAGAGCGCCCACGGGCCCCGCGAGACAGCGCTCGCGGCGTTATGTCCGCCCATGGGGAACACCCCGCGCCCGGAGACCTCGCCGGCGCCGGTCGCCGCCCACAGGTCGGCGTCGTACGCGATTCCGTCTCGCCTTTGAAGCAGTCGGCTCCCGTCCCCAGGGCGCCGGCCGGAGGTCCGGTGACCGCCGGGACGTCGCCGCTGCCACGGCCACCGAACCGACCGCCGCGAAGCCGCCGCTCCACAACACGTCGGGGTACGGAAAGCGCGAGCCGTCCAACTTGAACGCCATGCATCGGATACCGAGGGAGGCGCCCATGAATGCCCAAGGCATCGAGAGAACGAACGAGGCCCATGAGACAGGAGAGGTTGCCGGCCGCGAGAACTGCCTTCGCAAGCTCTTCGAGGAACAGTACGGCCGGATGATCAAACTGGCTGCTCTTCTCGGAGCCGAAGATCCGGAGGACATCGCTGCCGAAGCGTTTTACCAGGTCTACCGGAGGTGGCGCAAAGTCCGATCCGCCGACAGTCCGGAGGCCTACTTGAGAGCGGTCGTCTGCAATCTGACCCGTATGCGCGTGCGCCACCTCCAGGTGGCGCGCAAGACCCGCGTGGAGTCCTTGGTGGAGTACGTCGCATCCGCGGAGAGCACGGCGCTGCTCCGGGATGATCAGCGGGCGCTGCTGAACGCGCTCCGCCGACTGCCCGCGCGTCAGCGCGAGGCCCTGGTGCTCCGCCACTGGCTGGGACTCAAGGAAGCCGAGATCGCTCAGACCATGGGGATATCGGCCGGCTCGGTCAAGACCCACACCTCGCGTGGACTCGCGGGACTGACACATGCGTTGGAGGAACGGCGATGACACAGTCACCCTGCGCCGGGGAGCGGCAGCACGAGGTCCTTGAGGCCGTGGCCGCCGTCGTGGGCATGTCGGCGCCCAACGGCGCGGCAAGCCTTCCGACTCGATGATTCATCACTCAACCTTACAGACAATTAAAAGGTGCACGAGCCACCGACATTCGCTCAAGTCTTTGCAAAATTCGTGTCAACGAAATCGACGCTCGGGCAACTCCCATACGAGCAGCACTACGTACGCCGCACCTCGGCGCCTGGAGCGATGGATGACCTCAAGGCGACCGAGGTCGAGTGAGAGGCACGACACCTCGTGATCAATTCATGCTGGACAACTGCCGTACGGGGGTTGGCACATTGCTCATCGACATCTTAGGGCCCTTACAACTACGGCATGGCGATGTGACGGTCGACGTCCCCGGCGAGAAACTCAGAGCCATCATCGCCTCCTTGGCACTGAGCCCCGGGGAAGTCGTCTCAGGCACCAAGCTCCTGGACGAACTCTGGGGTGATTCCCCGCCGCGCACCGCGGCCAACACGCTCCAGGGGCACATCGCCCGACTACGCCGCATGATCGTGAAGCAGACCAGAAGCCCATACGCCCGCGAGGCGATCAAGACCTCAAGTTCGGGCTACCTGCTCGACGTCGACGCGGAGAACGTCGACGCGCTGCGCTTCACGCGAATCGTGGAGCACGTCGGCCTACACGTCCGCACCGAGCCGGAGCGCAGTATTCAGCAGCTCACCTCCGCACTGCGCGTGTGGCGCGGTGCCGCACTCTCGGACGCCGGGCCGGGCATCGCCTGCCGGACCGCCGCCGCCCACCTGGAGGAGATGAGGCTCATTGCGAGGGAGCTGCTCATCGAGGCCAAGTCGGCGCTGGGTCTGCACCGGGAGATCGTGCCCGAACTGGAGCAACTGCTGACGCGCCATCCCCTGCGGGAGCGCTTCTGCGAGCAGCTGATGCTGGCGCTCTACCGCACCGGCCGCCAGGCGGACGCGATCAGCGCCTACCACCGGGTGCGCCATCAACTCTCGGAGGAACTAGGACTGGAGCCCGGACCCGGGATGCAGGCGCGACTCTCCGAGATCCTCCGGCAGGAGCCCAGCCTGCTCGCGTGAGCGTCATGTGAATGCCCTGATGTCGGCCCGCAGCCTTGACCGCTCCGAGCGGGTCGCATCGGATGTCTTGACCCCGCTAACTTAGTCACATGACTAAGTTAGCGCTCCCCTTCCCATCTGTCCACCCTCAGTTTCCGCCTACTTCCGCCCCGCCGAAGGGCGCGGTCGCCCGGGGCGCGGCGCTGCCGCGCCCCGGGCGACCGGCACCGACAGGCGCCGCGGAGACCGCCGCCCATAGGCGTCACTGAGATTTCAGCGCAGTTTCAGGAGTTCCTGTAAGGCTATTCCCGCTAGCGTTTCGGCCGTCTATCCAATTCTTGGGTGTGAGGAGCGCGCGTGGGCAGTGTGCCGTTTTCTCGTCAGACGTCGCAGCAGTCGGACTCCATTGAGAGGCCCGGCGGCCTGCGCACTTATTGCTCGTATGTGAACGGAAAGCAGGTGGAGACCGGCGAGTGGGTTTACGTCGTACATGCCGAGTCACTATTGGATGACGTATTCGGTAGCCTGCGACTCAAACGGGCACTGGAAAAGGGTCGGATAAGCACGACCGATCTTCCTGAATCCATTGTCGGGCAAGTGGCCAAGGCCGACCCGGAAACCGTGCAGCAGGCGCTGAAAGCGGCCGCGGCCACCGTGCGCGAATGGTGCGCCGTGCCCCTCGACGTGCGGCTGGACGACTTCGCCGCGCGGCTGTACGCCCGGCTGACCGAGAAGGCCGACGAGATCGCCCAGATCCTGGTGGCCGAGGGGCATCCGCTGCCTCTGGCCCGCTGGCAGGTCTCCGGCATGCTCGACCTGTTCGGCCGCGAGTCCGTCGACTTCTACCGCCGGCAGATGCTCCAGGAGTATCGGCACGGTGCACGCACCCTCCAGGTGCGCCGCCAGGCGGACGGAGTCGTGTGTGTGAACCCGCCGCAGAACGCGCCGCTGTCCAGCGCCCTCCTCTGCGCCATGGCGCTGATGGCCGGCAACGCGCTGGTCGTACGGGCGCCCCGGAGCGGCCCACTGGGCGTGATGTACATCCTCCAGGAGATCGTGGTCCCCGTCCTGGACGAGATCGGCGCCCCGCCCGGCGTCCTCAACGTGGTGTGCGGGGACCCGGCCCCGATGCTCACCGCCTGGCTGGACAGCCCGTACGTCGACGACATCATCTACTTCGGCAGCAGCGAGAACGGCATCGAGTTCGAGAAGCGCTGCGTCGCCGCCGGGAAGAAGCCGATCCTCGAACTCGCCGGGAACGACGTGGTGACCGTCTGGAAGGACGCCGACACCGAACTCGCCGCCGAGGCACTCATCGAGGGCTTCTACGGTTCCGGCCAACTGTGCATGATCCCCAACCAGGTGCTGGTGCACCCCGACGCCGCCCCCGCGCTGCTGGAGCACCTCGCCGCCCGCGTCCAGCAGGTGCGGCCCGGCCGGCCGAGCGACCCCGAGGTGCTGCTCACCCCGGTGCTCCGCAACGAGAAGTTCTTCGCCTGCCTCAAAGACGCGCTGGCCAAGGGCGCCGAACTCCTCTGCGGCGGCCACGCCATGCAGCTCGACGGCACCCGCGACCGGCACGGCATCTTCCTCGAACCCACCGTCCTGCGGATCGAAGGACTCGCCGGAGCCCGCGAGATCCGGGCGGTACGCCATGAGACGTTCTTCCCGCTGCTGCCCGTCATCGTCGCCGAGCCGGGCACCGACGGTGAGATTCTGGACAGCTTCATCGAGTTCGTCGACACCAACGCCTACGGTCTGCGCAACTCGCTCTGGGCACGGGACGCCGACATCATCGACCGCTTCACCGCCCGCGTCCGCACGGGCGGCCTGCTGAAGGTCAACGACTCCCACATCGGGTTCCTGCCCCGCCTGCCCAGCCACGGCGGCACCGGATTGACCGGCGGCGTCACCGGCGAGGCCAACTACCCCATACTGCGCACCTCCCATCTCCAAGGCGTCAGCATCAGCACCGGCTCCCGGCCCCGCGACGCCGTCTTCGGAGCCTGGAACGCGCTGTTCCGGCAGGCTCCCTAAGCCATGTCGTCAAATTCCCGTCTGCCCCGCGACGCTATGCACGCTCCCCCACTGCCTTAAGGGCGTGGGAGATGCCCCACGACGCCGCGAGGCCGCCCTTCGGGCGACGACGGGAATTTGACGACAGGACCTAGGCCCTGTCGCGCAGGTCCCGTCTGCCCCGCGACGCCCGGCACACTCCCCTACCGCCGTGAGGGCATGGGCCCCCACACGCCGCACGGGACGCGGACGCCCTGGCCGTGGGCGCGTCCCCGGCCCCTCAAGAGACCACCCGCCGCGACACCGACACGACGAGAGCCGACATGACCATCACCGCAACGAGCCGGCCGGACACCGACGCCGACACGCTCATCCGGCTCTACCGCAGCCGGATGAGCAAGGGCCGCGCCACCCTGGGCGAACTCTTCGGCAAACACGTGGAGCTGGAGTCCCAGGGCGCCTGGGTCACCGGGGAGCACGGCCGCCGCTTCCTCAACTGCGGGGGCTACGGCGTCTTCCTGATGGGCGCCCGGCACCCGACCGTGATCCGGCACATAGAAGAGCAGCTGCACCGGCATCCTGTGGCCACCCGCCTCCTGCTCGACCCCCAGGCCGCACACGCCGCCGACGCCCTGGTCACCCACACCCCCGCCGGCCTGGAGCGCGTCCACTTCGCCTGCGGCGGCGCGGAAGCGGTCGAGGCCGCCATCAAGCTCGCCCGCACCCAGGGCCGCGACCGGCTCGTCGCGGCCCACCAGGGCTACCACGGCAAGACCATGGGCGCCCTCAGCCTCACCGGCAAGGATGTCTTCCAGGAACCGTTCCGGCCACTGCTGCCGGGCGTCGACCACGTACCGTACGGCGACACCGGGGCGCTGGAGGACCTGCTGCGCACCATGCCGGGCCGTGCCTGCGTCGTCATGGAACCCGTGCAGGGCGAGGCCGGTGTGGTGATCCCGCCGCACGGCTTCCTGACGGAGGTGCAGCGGCTGTGCCGCACCTACGACGCCCTGTTCGTGCTGGACGAGATCCAGACGGGCTTCGGCCGGCTGGGCATGTGGTGGGGCGCCGACCACGAGGACGTCACCCCCGACATCCTGCTCACCGGCAAGGGGCTCGGCGGCGGAGTGCTGCCGGTGTCCGCGGTGGTGGCGACGCCGCGTGCGTTCGCCGCCTTCGACCGGGACCCGTATCTGCACACCTCCACCTTCTCCGCGATGCCGCTGGCGATGGCCGCGGTCCGTGGCGCGATCGCGGCCATGGAGGAGGAGGACCTCGTCGGCCGCGCCCGCGAGCTGGGCACCCAACTCCTCGCCGAGCTACGGAGCATCACGGCCCGGCATCTCGGCGGCCTCGTACGAGAGGTCCGCGGGCGCGGCCTGCTCCTCGGCATCGAGTTCACCGAGCCGGGCATCGCCGGGGAACTGCTCATCGAACTCCTGGAGCAGGGCGTCATCGCCAACCACTCCCTCAACTCGCACATGGTGTTGCGCCTCACTCCACCGGCCGTTCTCCGGTCCTCCGACGTGGAGTTCCTGTGCACGGCCCTCGACCGGGCCTGCCGCGCGCAAGCTGCCCGCTCATACCCGAATCACCGAGGTGAGGACGCACATGCGTAGTGTTCAGGTGGCACTCGACCTGCCCACCGCCGACCCCGACACCGCACTGGACACGGTCAGGGGGTTCGAGCGCTATCCGGACCTGGCCCCCGATGTGCGGTCCGTCGTCGCGCGTGAGGACTCCAGCGACTGGGAGGTGTACTTCCGCAACGGCATCCTGCGCTGGACGGAGCGGGACAGCACCGACTTCGACGCCCGGGTCATCACGTTCGCGCTGGAGGACGGGGACTTCGAGGAACTCTCGGGGACCTGGCGGTTCGTGCCGCACGGCGACGGCTGCCGCCTCCACTTCGACGCGGAGTTCGACTTCGGCATCCCGAGTCTCGTCGGCATCCTCGACCCGGTCGCCGAGCGCGTCATGAAGGAAATCATCGCCCGCGTGGTCGTGGGGCTCTTCCACGATGCCCAGGTGGTCGGTGACGAGCAGCTCTCCCGCGTGCTCGCCGACGCGAGCGCCTGACAGGTGGCGACAGGCCCCCACGGGGGCGAAGGGAACGGATGATGGCGTCTCGGCACATTCCCGCGGCCGTCCTGTGCGGTCTGGGCGGCTGGCTGCCCGGCCCGGTCGTCACCAACGACGACCTCGGCCGTGAACTGGACACCTCCGACGAGTGGATCCGCAGCCGCACCGGCATCGGACGCCGCCATGTCGCCGAGCCAGGGACGGCGACCTCCGACCTGGCCGTCGAGGCGGGGCGGCGGGCCCTGAAGTCCGCCGGTCTGGACACGGCCGACATGGTGATCGTCGCCACGACCACACCCGACCGGCCCTGCCCGGCCACGGCGCCGAAGGTCGCCGCCGATCTCGGTCTCGGCACGGTCCCGGCGTTCGACGTCGGTGCCGTCTGCACCGGCTTCCTGTACGCGCTGGCCACAGCGGCCGGCTTCCTGGCGGCGGGCTCGGCCGGCACCGTGCTGGTCATCGGCGCCGACACCTACTCCCGCATCCTCGACCCCGCCGACCGCTCGACCCGCGCCATCTTCGGCGACGGGGCCGGCGCGGTGGTCCTGCGGGCCGGTGACACGGACGAGCCGGGGGCGCTCGGCCGGGTCGAGCTGGGCAGCGACGGACGCGGGTGCGACCTGATCACCGTTCCCTCCGGCGGCTCGCGGGACCCGTTCCGGGCCGCGACGGCCGACCATGCCGACCCGTACTTCCGGATGGAGGGAAGAAAGGTCTTCCGCAGCGCCGTCGAGCGGATGACCGCCGCCTCCATGACAGCGGCGGAGGCGTTCGACCGGGGCCTCGACGACATCGACGTACTCGTCGCCCACCAGGCCAATCTGCGCATCCTGCACGCGGTCGCCGACCAGCTGCGCGTACCGCGCGCCCGCTGCCACGTCCATCTGGACCGGGTGGGCAACACCGCGGCCGCCTCGATTCCGCTCGCCCTCGCCGACGCCGTGACGTCCGGCACCCTGCGCCCCGGCGACCGGGTGGTGACCACCGCCTTCGGCGGCGGCCTCACCTGGGGGGCCGTTGCCCTGCGCTGGCCGGACGTCAGCCCGGCCTGACCCGGGCCCACCGGCCCGCACCCGGCTCCACCTTCCGCTCACATCCCGGCACAGCCCGAACAGAGAGAGAACACGATGAGTAATGCGACGAGTGACGTGTACGAGCGCTTCATCGGCCTGCTGAGCGGGTTCGGCGTCGCGGCCGACGAAGTCGAGGCCGACCACACCTTCACCCAGCTTGAGTTCGACTCGCTCGCCCTGGTGGAACTGATGCTCGCCGTTCAGCAAGAGTTCGGCGTCACCATCGGCGACGACGAGCTGGCCCCCGAGGACACCATGGTGCGCACCGCCAAGGTCATCGAAGACAAGTTGGTGAGCGTGTGATGAGCACCGCTCCGCCCGCTCGTCCCGAACCGTTCCACGCCGCGGTGACCGGCATCGGCATGGTGACGGCGGGCGGTGTGGGCGTCGCGCCCACATGGCGGCGAGTGTGCGAGGCGTCCGGCACCGCGGCCAGCGAGGTGCCGGCGCTGGCGGGCGCCCCGGTCGGATTCGGCTGCGTCGTGCCCGACTTCGACGCCGCCGCCCTGATCGGACGGCGCAAGGCCTGGCGCCTGGATCGCGTCAGCCAGCTCGCCCTCGTCGCCGCCACGGAGGCGGTCGCCGACGCGGGACTGGACCCGGCCCGGTGGGACGGCGCCCGCGTCGGCGTGGTGCTCGGCTGCGGCATCGGCGGGACGGCCAGCTGGGAGAGACAGTACGACGTACTGCGGGACAGCGGGCCCGAGAAGGTCTCCGCTCTCCTCATCCCCATGCTGGCGCCCAACATGTCGGCGGGCTACATCGCCATGGAGATCGGCGCCCGCGGCCCCAACCTCGTCACCGCCACCGCGTGCGCCTCCGGCACCACCGCCGTAGGCATGGCCCGCGAACTCTTGCGCAGTGGCGCCTGCGACGTGGTCGTCACCGGCGGCACGGAAGCCTGTGCGGTGCCCTCGATCTCCACCGGCTTCAGCCAGATGGGCGCCCTGTCACAGCGCCGCGAGGACATCAGGGGCTCCTCCCGGCCGTTCGACGCCGGACGCGACGGCTTCGTACTCGCTGAGGGGGCCGCGATCCTCGTCCTGGAGCGACCGGCCGACGCACGGGCGCGTGGTGCCCGCGTGCACGCCCATATCAGCGGATACGGCGCCTCTGCGGACGCGCACAACGCCACTGCGCCGGACCCCGAGGGCATGGGGGCCGAACTCGCGGTGCGGGCCGCGCTGGCCGACGCCCGTCTGGCGCCCGGAGACATCGACCACGTCAACGCCCACGGGACGTCCACGCCGCTGAACGACGTGACGGAGGGCCGGCTGATCCGGCGGGTCTTCGGCGACCGGCCGTCCGTCACCTCGGTGAAGGGCGTCCTGGGCCACGCGCTGGGCGCCGCCGGCGCCATCGAGGCGGCGGTCACGGTGCTCACCGTGGAGCACTCGGTGGTGCCGCCGACCGCCAACCTCGACAGCCAGGACGCCGAGATAGACCTCGATGTCGTCGCCAAGAAGTCGCGCGAGGGGGCCGTGCGGGTCGCCGTCAGCACCTCCTTCGGCTTCGGCGGACAGAACGCGGTGCTGCTGGTCACCGCGGCGTGAACGCGGCCCCGTATGGCACTGGCCGGCAGTTGGATGCTGTCGGTTGATTCGGGGCCTGGCGTGACGTCGGCTTTCAGGACCGGGTTGTGGTCTTGAAGGCCGACGTTGTCGTATGGGGTGGGTGCGGGTGGCCCGGACCGCGTTCCCGAAGGCGAGCCCGGCCGTCCGGCTGCGGGACGAGCTGGGGCCCTTTCACGGATGAGGAGTTCGCGGATCTGTTCCCCGATCGGGGGCGTCCTGCCTGGTCACCTGCCGGACTGGTGCTGGTGTCGGTGTTGCAGTTCGTGGAGGGGCTGGCTGCCGGCGTACACCTGAAGAACTCCTCGTACGGGACCGGCTGACCGGGGCGGGCGGCGGGTGCTGGACGGCGTGCCGGCCGCAGCCCGGGAAAAGGGCTGCTCAAGCGGGCGGGACGGGCCCGGACGGACTCCAACGCATGTGCTGTCGGCGGCGTGTGAGCTGTGCCGGCTGGAGATGGTGGCGGAGACCCTGCGGGCGGCGCTGACGCAGGCCGCCCCCCAACCGGCTGGCCGGTACTGCCGAGCCCGACTGGTTCCGGCACTACGGGGCCAGGGCGGAGGACAGCCGGTTCCCTACCAGCCGCGCGAAGCGAAACGAGATAGGGACGCGCATCGGCCGGGACGGAACACGCCTGCTGGCGGCCGTCTTTGCGCCCGGCGGCCCGACGGTCCGCGCGGGCTTGCGGGCTTGCGGGCTTGCGGGCTTGCGGGCTGGACAAGGTGAGGAGCCGCTTCACCGCTCCGGCGTTCCGCACGTTCACCGTCCTGATCGCGCAGACCGGACGGCGCACGGTGTGCGGCATGCTCACCGGCGTGGGCCTGAAGCGCGCCTGGCCGCATGACCGCGCGCATTGCCGCCACCAGCGGCGCGCCCGCGGGCACGAGCAGCCGCGCGATGACGTGGGAGAGCACCGATGCCCACCAGGTCCGCGTCCCAGGCCGCACAGGAGAAGTAAGGGCGGCAGGCACACGGGCCGGGCGAGGAACGGCAGACGGACGATCAGCCCCAGCGTGACACGTGCCGCCTGTGGCGGCCGGGCGGCGCGAAGACAAGGTCGGGCTGGCCGCTTCGATGACCCGGATGCTGTCCGCCTGCCGCTGCCGGCTGCGTGTGCTCGCGGACGCCGCCTACCACGGCCGGGCCCTGCGTGACCTGTCCGACACGGTCACCTACAGCACCCGCCTGCCCACAAGCGCCGTCCTCTACGCGCTTGCCCCGCCGACGACCGGACGGCCGGGTCGGCCCCACCCGAAGGGCGACCGCCTCGGCACCGGGACAGCTCCACCACCGGCCGGGTCATGGCCAGGTGGCTGGAGACCTCCTGCATCCGGCGGCCGGAACCGCTCTTGGAGGGCAGCCGGACGCAGCAGAGCGGTTCGGCCTTGCCGATGCCCAGGGCGGCGACCCGATTGATGATTTTCTGCGATTCATGGTGTCGACCAGCACCGGGCCTCTCCCTCCGCCTCGTCGTGCAGGCGGTTCCCGGCCGGGGAGAAGATCGGGCCGGGCGGAGAATACTCATCCTCATGCCCGCGGCGATATTGAAGGGCCCTGGGCTGCCTCCCGGCACCCGGCTCAAGCGTGGGAATCGGTCTGGCTGATCCGGCGGCTGAGCCTGGTTTCGTCCGGCCAGCGGACGTCCCAGGCCCAGCCCGCCAGTTCGCACCAGCGGATGATCCGGGCGCTGATGTCGATCTGACCCCTGCGCACTCCGTGCCGGGCGCAGGTGGGGTCCGCGTGGTGCAAGTTGTGCCAGGCATCGCCGAAGGTGAGCAACGACAGCCACCAGACGTTGCCCGACTTGTCCCGTGAACGGAAAGGGCGGTCACCGGCCACATGGCAGATGGAGTTGATGGACCACTCGACATGATGAACCAGCCCTACACGCACCAGAGTTGCCCAGAAGAAGGCGGTGAGAGCGCCCTCCCAGGACCAGGTGAGCAACGCTCCCAGAGCCGGCGGCGCCAGCACGGACACCAGCGTCAGATGCCAGTACTTCCGCGATATCCGCATCACCACGGGGTCCTTGAGCAGGTCCGGCGCATAGGTGATCAGCGAGGCGTGCCGGTGGAACAGCCACCCGACGTGCGCGAACAGCATTCCCTTGGCGATCGCGGGCGCGGAGATCCCGAACCGCCAGGGCGAGTGAGGGTCTCCCTCCCGGTCCGCGAAACGGTGGTGCTTACGGTGATTGGCCACCCAGGTGATGGGCGGGCCCTGCACGGCGAGGCTCCCGGCAATCGTCAGGGCGATGTGCAGTGGCTTGTTGGCCTTGAAGGCGCCATGGGTCAGATACCGGTGAAACCCCATGGACACGCCCAGCGTGGCGAAGCAGTACATCGCCACCGCGAGCGCGATGTCCACGGGTCCGATGCCCCACCCCCAGGCGACAGGCACCGCCACGACCAGCGCTGCGAAGGGAAGGCCGATCATCGCGTAGAGCACGAGACGGTCCCGCGTGCCTGCCAGAGTGTTGCTCTGTGCCATATGGGTCTCCGATTCCGATGTCGAGGAGGCACCACGGCTGCACGGAGGGTTGCCCTCCGTGCAGCCGTCGGGCTGGGTGGACACATCGGGCGTGAGGGCGAAGACGGCGTAGTGCCCTCCGAATCCCGACGAGTTGCTCACCACGGTGTCGATCCGTTGGGCCGGACGGGGCCCGGGTGGCGTGGGCGGGCCAGAGTGTCGCCAGTCGTGTCAGGAGGCGACATATCCCGGGCCCATGCGCTCACCCGCCAGCTCGTCGATCACCTCGGCCATCTTGTCGAATTCCGTCTCCAGCGCATGGAAGACCTCCCCGCTCATATCGGTCTCGAACGACTCGCGGTCGGTCACCCCGATGATCTCGAAGTAGTGGACCGGCGAGTCCGGCTCCGTCGAGACCCGCTGCACGCTGAACGTCCGCACGCTGGGCAACTGCGAACAGGCGGAGTAGTCGACGTCCCGCACCCAGGACTCGAAGCGCTCGCGCTCGGCGATGTCCCGCAGCCGTATCCGGTGAACGATGTAGTACATCGGCGTGTCTGCTCCCTGGTTCAGCGGGCGGGCCGAAGGCCCATCGCCCGAGCGATGTTGTTCTTCTGGATGTCGTTGGTGCCGGAGAAGATCCGGGAGGGCAGCGCGTCCCGCAGCAGCGTCTCGGCCTCGCCGTCGAGGATGCCGAGCGCCCCGCGCACCTGGACGGCGTCCAGACCGATCTGTACGGCGGCCTCGCTCACGGCCAGCTTGGCGAGCGCCGGGGCGATCTCGTCCTGGGAGTCCGCGTGCAGTCCGGCCGCCGCCTTGTAGAGCATCAGCCGCGCGGACTCCAGCCGCAGTGTCATGTCGACGATCCGGTGGCTGACGGCCTGGAAGCCGCCGATCGGCGTGCCGAACTGGCGGCGCTCACGGGCGTACTCGACCGTGGACTCCAGCACCCGCCGCATCGCCCCCAGATAGCTCGCGAACAGACACGTCCGCTCCCACCGCATGGACGCGGTGAAGACGCTGGCCCCGCTGCCCTCGGAGCCGAGCATCTGGTCGGCGGGCACGCGTACATCCTCCAGATGGACATCGGCCATCGGCGATCCGCGCAGTCCGACCTTGCCGTAGGGCCGGCCGACCGACAGGCCCGGTGTCGTGGCCTCCACCAGGAACGAGGAGAGGCCGAAGAAGCCGCCGTCGGGGCGGGTCGTGGCCTGGATCACGAAGACGTCGGCGACCGGCGAGTTGGTGGTGAAGCACTTGCCGCCGTTGAGGACGTAGTGGTCGCCGTCGCGCACCGCGCGGGTGGCCAGGCTCAGCGCGTCGGAGCCCGCGCCGGGCTCGGTGACGCCGTGCGCCGCGATCCGCTCGCCCGAGCACAGCGCGGGCAGCCAGCGCCGCTTCTGCTCCTCGGTGCCGAACTCCACCACCGGCGTCACGCAGGCGAAGAGATGGGCCGCGACCGAGAAGGCGAAGCCGGTGTCGCGGCAGCCGTAGCCCAGTGCCTCCATCAGCGCGGCCGCCGTCGTGGCGTCGAGGCCCAGACCGCCGTACTCGGTGGGGACGGTGATCCCCATGACGCCCTGCTGTCCGGCGAGGCGCCACCGCTCCCGGAACTCGGCCGGCTCGAAGGTCTCCGGCGGAGTGAGTTTGTGTCGTGCGAAGCTCGCGATCGTGTCGCGCATCTCTTCGGTTTCCGCGTCGAGATCGAAGTTCATCGGTATCCGTCCATGTCCGGTGTGTGGGTGGAGTGCGGCGCGGTGTCCTCCTCGACGAGGAGGTGGTAGTTGATGCCGCCGGTGCCGAACGAGCTGATGCCGGCCCGCCGGGGCCGCCCGTCGATCCGCGGCCACACCCCCGCGCCGGCGGAGATGGTGGCGGGGATCGAGGACAGGTCGAGCGCCGGGTTGACGGTCTCCAGGTTGGCGTTCGGGGGCAGCGTCCCGGCGCGCATCGCCAGCAGGGCGCGCAGCAGCCCCGCGCTGCCCGCGGCGGCGAAGGTGTGCCCGAAGAACGACTTGGCGGAGCCGATGTCCAGCGGCCGGGTGCGGCGCGGACCGCCGTACACCTCGCGACAGGCACTGACCTCGATCCGGTCGCCCACCTTCGTCCCGGTGCCGTGCGCCTCCAGGTAGTCCACGTCGGAGGGCGCGAAGTCGACCTGCTCGAAGGCCTGACGCATCGCGCGCACCTGCCCGTCGACATCGGGCGCGATCAGCGACTTGGCGTCGTTCGAGGCCCCCACGCCCCGCAGCAGGGCGCGCGGGACGTCGCCGTCCCGCCGGGCGTCGGAGAGCCGCTTGAGCAGGAACAGGGCGCAGCCGTCGCCCGCGGTGAAGCCGTCCGCGGCTTCGTCGAACGGGGTGATCCGGTCGTGCGAGAGCAGCCCCAGCGCCGAGCAGAGCACCATGTCCCGTTCGTTGCACGGGAGTTCCACCCCACCGGCCACCGCGTAGTCGACGGCGCCCGAGCGCAGGGCGCCGATCGCCACGTCGAGGGCGGCGAGTGAGGAGGCGCAGGCCGCCTCCACCGCGAGGGGCACGGCGTCCAGCCCGAACGCGCCCGCGATCAGCGCGGCGCTACCGCTGGCCAGGCACGCGTCCAGCAGAGCCGGTGTGACGGCCGCGCCGGGGGCGGGGTACGACCGGTGCACCCCGGCGAGCAGTTCGTCCAGCTCGGCCGGGGAGAGGTGCTTGAGCGAGGCGAGGTCGGCCGCCGCCGCGTCGAGCCGGGGCAGCCAGAGCTCGGTGTTGGCCCGCCGGTCGCGGCTCAGCCCGAGGTTGCTGCCGAGGGCGACCAGCCCCGGCCGGCCGCGCAGTCCCGCGTCGGCCGGGGGCCGTCCGGCGAACAGTTCGGCCGCGACGACGAGCGCCAGCCGTTGGGCCGGGTCGAGCGAGGCATACCGCTCCGGGTCGATGGGCACCGAGCCCGGAGGCACCTCGGGCACGGTCACGGCCGCGCCCCGGTCGGTGTAGCTGCGGTCCAGGCCGAGCGAGCCCGGCATGTGGTACAGCTCCGGATCGAGCGCTGAGCGCGGCAGCGGAGCGAAGCGGTCCTGGCCGGACAGAACGGTCCGCCAGAACTCCTCGGCATCGGCGGCCCCGGCGAAGCGGCCGCCCAGCGCCAGCACCGCGATCGGCTCCGGCTCGCGCGGGGCGGCCGGGACGCGATGGCGCCGGGGCAGATGTTCCTCCAGCACCAGGTGGCAGACCGAGCCGGTCAGCGAGGCGCCTACCACCAGTGCCCGGCGGGGCGCTTCCGGCGCTGCCACGGGCCACCGCTCAGCACGGTCGGGGCGCCGGAAGGGGAAGTCGTCGACCACGTTCCCGGGCCCGGTGGTGCCGTCCACGGGGCCGGCGGTGGGCGGCACGGTGCGGTGGTGCAGGGCGAGCGCCGCCTTGCTGACCGCGGCGAGCCCCGCGTTGGCCAGGGTGTGCCCCAGCTGCTCCGCCGTGCCGCCGAGCGCCGGCCGCCGTCCGGCGGGCCGCCCTAGCTCCTCGGTCAGCGCGGCGAGTGCGGCGCCCGCCATCGGTTCACCGCCGGCGTGCTCGACGTACCCGATCGACTCGGGGGTGGCGTCGGATGCGGCCAGGGCCTCGGTCAGGCCGACCCGGTGCACCTCGGTGGAGAGTGCGTAGCCGAAGGCACCCGGCCGGGCCTCGTGCCGTACGACGCACGCGCGGACGGTCGCGTAGATCCGGTCGCCGTCCTGCTCGGCGGTGGAGAGCCGCTTCAGCAGCAACGCGCCCACGCCCTCGCCGAGGGGCCAGGTGAGGCCCTTGGCCTTGAGGGCACGTGGCAGCAGCTCGCTCTCCCGCCGCTGCCCGGTCACCACCAGAGCGGCGTCGGAGACATGGCCGCGCAGGGCGGTCACCGCGTGCTGCAGAGCCAGGAAGCTCGTCGCGTCGGCCGACTCCAGGGCGAGCGTGCGGCCCCGCAGTTTGAAGGCGGTGGCGATACGGGCCGGGATGGTGCTGGCCATCTCGCCCACCCGGTCGTGCGGCGAGGCCCCCAGCCGCTGCCGCGCCAGCGAGCGCAGCTCCTCCGCGGCCTGGGCGGCGTTCTCCCGGGTGAGCGTGTCCCTGGATGCCTCGGCGGCCCGTTGGAGCTCTCGGGCATAGCGGCGGCCCTCGATGCGCAGCGCGTTGGCGTACTGCCGGTCGAGGCCGAAGCACGTACCCACGACGACATCCGTACGGTCGCGGTCGACAGCCCGGTCCACGCCGCCCGCGTCGGCCAGACAGCGGCGGGCCGCCTCCAGCATCAGCATCTGCAGGCGCGTCATCGCGCCCGCCTGGGCGGGCGGAATCCGGAAGGCGGCGACATCCACGGTGATGCGGTCGAGACCTCCTCGGCCGTCGCCTCCGGCCGAGTCGCCGGCGGTGTCCGGGGAAGCGCACCCGGACGTGTCGCTCATCAGCCGCCAGTATTCCTCGACGTCCTGGGCGTCCGGGTAGAGCACGGCCATCCCCACGATCGCCACCGGCTCATCCACCGTGCCTCTTTCCATGCCTCTTTCCGTGCCGCTCAACCGTGCCGCGGAGTGCATGACAGGGAAACTCCCTTGTGCCGATCCGGTCATTGATCGAGGCCCCTGCGAAAGTCCCGGAGGATGCGAGGGGTTCGAAAGGTGAGGGGAATGGGTCGGGTCCAGCGAATGTGAACCGTTCACCGGGGCCGACGCGGAAAGGCGGGGCGCCCCGGCCATGCGAAAAAGCCCGCGACTCTGTCTACCTTCGTCGACGGCTTCCTGTCCACCCCGAAATTCACCGACCCCGAACCGATCCGTTCGCGACGTCGCACGTCAGTGAGGGAGTTCGGCAAGATTTCCGGGAGCCTACAGTCCGCTGCCACTCCCGTCTCAGCGATCTGCAAGGGGCCACTGGCAGAGTGGTCCGCAGGAGCCGAACAGCGCCTTCGAGGCGGCGTCTTGTCCATGGCCGCGCACCGGCGAATCCATGGAATTCCGACCTTAGGACGACCATGACAACCGAGCAGTTGATCATCGATCATATCGCCGAGACCCTGCTGAACGGCGACAGTGACGGCCTGGACAGTGAAACGCCGCTGACCGAACTCAACATTATTGACTCGGCGGGAATCTTCGACCTCGTTCACCATCTGCAGAGCGAATTCCGCATCACCGTGCCGCTCGTGGAGGTCTCGCCGGTGAACTTCGCGACCGTGAGCGCCATGGCCGGTCTGGTGGACCGGCTGCGCAAAGATCAGGGAGGTACCCGATGACGGGTCGCACGAGCCGGACCGACGTGGAGACCTCCGCGAGCGTCGATCTGTTGGAGGCCGTACTCGTCTCCGCCATGCGTCACACCCAGTACGAGCGCGACCAACTCGACCCGGACGCCGACCTTGAGGGCGACCTGGGCATCGACTCGGTCATCCTGACCTCCCTCACCGGCGAAGTCGCCGATGCCTTCCGGCTGCCGCAGGACGCGGCCGGCGCCGTCACCGCCACCACCCTGCGCAAGCTCGCCGCCGAACTGGACTTCCTGCGCACGGCGGAGGGGGCCGGGCCGGAGGAGACGCCCTGGGACAGCCGTTCCATGAAGGACTTCGTGGAGGAGCGCAGCCCCGACCTCTTCGCCAAGGCCCGTAGTTTCCACGCGTACCGGCGCAAGCGGGAGGAGGAAAGGCTCTACTGGTACGGCATGCCGATGCGCTCGCGCAGCGCGAACCGCGCGCGCATCTTCGACGAACTGGAAGGCAGGGAGCGCGAGTTCCTGCACTTCGCGTCGAACAACTATCTGGGACTGGCCGATCATCCCAAGGTCGTCGAGGCGGTGTGCGACGCCACCCGCCGGTTCGGCGCCACCCACACCGGCTCCCGCATCATCGGCGGTACCAACATGCTCCACAAGGAGCTGGAGCGTCGGCTGGCCGCCTTCAAGAAGCGTCCCGCCTGCGCCGTCTTCCCCGGTGGCTACTCGGCCAACCTGGGTGTGATCTCCGGGCTGGTCAAGAGCTACGACGCGCTCGTCGTCGACAAGCTGAACCATATGAGCATCGTCGACGGCTGCAAGCTCTCCGGCGGCATCCGCAGGATCTTCCAGCACAACGACATGGCCGACCTCGAACGCGTCCTGCGGCGTTCCTCGGGGCCCGAGTCCGGCATCCTCGGCAAACTCATCGTGGTCGACGGCGTGTTCAGCATGCACGGCGACATCTGCGACCTGCCGGAGATCGTCCGACTCGCCCAGGAGTACGGCGCCAGGGTGCTGGTCGACGATGCCCACGCCACCGGTGTGCTCGGCGCCACCGGCTCCGGCACGGCCGAACACTTCGGGCTCAAGGGCCAGGTGGACCTGGAACTGGGCACGATGAGCAAGGCCCTGGCCGGCATGGGCGGCTTCGTCGTCGGCGACGAGGAGGTCATCGACTACCTCCGCTTCTACGCCAACTCCTATGTCTTCGCCGCCAACATCCCCGCCGGTGTCGCCGCGGGCCTGATCGCCTCCCTCGACGTCATGGAGTCCGAGCCCGAGCGCTTGGAGCGCCTCTGGTCGAACATCCGCACCCTCCGCGACTCGCTGCGAAGCGCCGGGTTCGACCTGGAGCGCACCGAGAGCGCGATCCTCCCCATCGTCGTCGGCGACGAGCGCCGCGCCATGGAGATGGGCCGCGCGGTCCGCGCCCGCGGCCTGTTCTGCCAGACCGTGGTCTTCCCGGGCGTACCGCTCGGCGACGCCCGGCTTCGCATCAGCGTGACCTCGGAGCACACCCCGAAGGACCTGGAGACGGCCGCCGGAATCTTCGTCGAGGCCGGCCGGGAGACGGGCGTGCTGCCCCCGTCCGCCTGAGGCCGCACGAGTACGCGAGTACGGAAGGAACACGGAGAGATGGCAGTGACCACGCCCCACCCGGTCACCCGAAGGCTCGGGCTGCCCCACCCCCTCGCCCCCGAGCGCGCAGGCCGCGCGGCGCTGCTGGGCCGCGAGCGGGTCTCGTACGGGGAACTCGCCACACGCACCGCGACGCTCGCCGCACGCCTCACCGGCCTCGGCGCGGGTGCCGGTGAGCGCGTCGCGATCTGGATGGACAAGCGGTCCGGCTATGTGGAGGCGATCCTCGGCACGCTCGCGGCCGGCGGCGTGTACGTGCCGCTCGACGGCAAACAGCCGGTGAGCAGGGTGCGGACCATCCTGGCCGACGCGGAGCCCGTGGCACTCTTCACCGATCGGCGGCACCTGGACGAACTGGCCGCCACGGCGCTCCCAGCGTCGCTGCGGGCGATCGTGGTCGTGGGGGAGGAACCCGCCGGGCGGCGGTCGTGCGGGAACGTTCCGCTGTGGACGTGGGACACGTTCCTGGCGGAAGGCCGAGAGGAGGAGGTCGGCACGGTCTTCCGGCCGGCCCCGTACGATGCCGACGCCCTCGCCGCGCTGCTCTACACCTCCGGTTCCACCGGGGTGCCCAAGGGCGTGAAGATCTCGCACCGCAATCTGGGCTGCTTCGTCGACTGGGCCCTCGGCGAACTGGACGTCGGCCCCGACGACGTCTTCTCCAACCACGCCTCCTTCAACTTCGACCTGAGCACCTTCGACCTCTTCGTCGCGCTCGCCGTCGGCGCCTCCGTCTGGATCATCGAGGACGATCAGGCCCGTGACGTCGTGGCCCTCGCCGAGGGGATACGCGAGCACGGCGTCACCGTCTGGTATTCGGTGCCGTCCGTCCTGGCCCTGCTCACCCGCGCGGACGCACTCACCCCCCGGATCGGCGAGAGCCTGCGCTACGTCCTCTTCGCCGGCGAGGTCTTCCCCGTGCCGCAGCTGCGGGAACTTGCCGCCCGGCTGCCCGACACCCGGCTCTACAACCTCTACGGGCCCACCGAGACCAACGTCTGCACCTATCACGAGGTCTGCGGACCGGACCTCGACGGCCTCGACCGTCTTCCGATCGGCGTGCCCGTGACGGGGGCTCGCGCCCGGATCGTGGATGAGTCGGGCGCCACCGTCGAGGAGCCCGGCGTGCCGGGCGAACTGGTCGTCGAGGGCGACTGTGTCACGCCGGGCTACTGGCGCCGCGAGACCGAGCCCATGGCCTCCGAGCACCGTGCGCACCGGCACCCCACCGGGGACATCGTCAGCCTGGAGAACGGTCTGCTCGTCTACCACGGCCGCAAGGACCGCATGGTGAAGCTCAACGGTTACCGCCTGGAGCTCGGCGAGATAGAGGCGGCCGCGCTGCTCCACCCCGGTCTGGAGGACGTCGCGGTCGTGGTGACCGGCGAGGGCCCCGACGCCCGGCTGGTGCTCTACTACACCCTCCGCGACGGGGCCGCCGAGCCCGGGCTGCTGCGCCTGAAACAGCACTGCGCCGAACACCTGCCGCGCTACATGGTGCCGCACACGGCCACCTGTCTGCCGCGGATGCCGCGCAACGCCAACGGTAAGACCGACTACCGCCGGCTCGCCGACGCCACCGCCGGCGCCCCGGTGTAGGCCCCAGGGCAAGGAAGGACCAGGGCGTGCCCCTCACCGACACAAGCCATTTCCCCGCCCACCGGGAGGGCCGGCCGCCGACCGGCCGTGCGACGCCGGCGGACCAGGCCGCGGCCGGACGAGCCGCGGCCTGGTTCCCCGGCACCGCGGCCGGCCCGCCCGACGCGCTGCCGTTGATCTGCTTTCCGTACGCGGGCGGCGTGCCCTCGGTGTTCCACGACTGGCAGCGGCACGTCGGGGAGCACCTCCGGGTGGTGCCGGTGCTGCTGCCCGGCCGCGGCCTGCGCCTGCGCGAAGAGCCCTATCAGGACATGGGCGCGCTGGTCCGCGATGTCGCCCACGCCCTCACCACACACGGCCTCGCCACCGGCGGCTACGCCCTCTTCGGGCACAGTATGGGCGCCCTGCTCGCCTACGAGGTCGCCTGCGCACTGCGTCGGCAGGGCGCCCCCGAGGCCCGGCACCTCGTCGTCTCGGCCAGCCGCGCGCCCCACCTCTACGGCGAGCGGGCCGACCATCTGCTCGGCGACGACGACCTGTGCGCGTGGGCCGGCGATCTCGGGGGCCTCGGCCCCGACGACAACGTCGGACGGGCCCACCTCCGGCGGCGGCTGCCCACACTCCGCGCCGACCTGCGCGCCTGCGAGCGCTACCGGTGGACACCGCGCGCCCCGCTGGGCTGTCCGGTGACCGCCTTCTCCGCGGCCGACGACCCGATCGCGACCGAGGAGCAGGTCAGCGCTTGGAAGGGCTGCACGGACGGTCCGTTCGTCCACCATCACGTGCCGGGCGACCACTTCTTCCTGAGCGGCCCGTCCCGGCAGCCGCTCCTGCACGCGCTGCGACGGACGGCCGAGCCGCCGAGCGGCGGCACCTCCCGGACACACCGGGACGACTCCCGGAGGGACGCCTCATGACCACCACCGCCAAGGCTCCCCAGGGCGCGCACGCGCGCCCGGGAAGCGTCCGGAAGAGCACGTTCCTCGGCCAACTGCGCTCGCTGGGCCGGGTGTTGCGCGATCCGCAGATCCGCCAGGTGCTGTCGATGTCCCGGAAGCACGTCCCCCCTGTCTACCGGGCGGCCTTCCTGAGCGGAGCGGCAGGCTCCGGGCTGCTCCGCCTCCTCGCCACACGCCCGCACGACCTCGGTGAGGTGGCCACCGCTCTCGGCGCGGACCCGGACCGTCACCGGCTGCGGGCCTGGCTCGACGTCGGCGTCCGGCTCGGCGAGCTGGAGCGGCGCGACGGCCGCTACGGACTGCGCGGCCGAACGGCCAAGGTCCTGGCCAGGCCGGAGAACGACGCGCTCGTCGGCGCCCTGGAGGAAGTCACCCACTTCCACTACGCGGTCCTGAAGGAGGCCCCCTCGATGCTCCGGGAGGGCCGCCGTTTCTCCCTCTCCGACCAGGACGGGGAGATCATCGCCCGGTCCTCGCTGATCGTGCGGCCCTTCATCGAGGAGGCCGTCTCCCGCGCGGTGCCGCGCGACCGTCCGGTGCGGCTGCTGGAGATCGGCTGCGGCTCCGGCCGTTACGTGCGGTTCGCCTGCGCCCTCAACCCCGAACTGACCGCGCTCGCCGTCGACCTGCAGCCCGAGGTCGCCGAGCGGGCCGCGGCCAACATGTCCCTGTGGGGCCTCGCGCACCGGGTCGAGACCCGCCAGGGCGACCTGCGCGAACTCGACCTGCGGGAGCGGTTCGACCTCGTCACGATGCACCAGAACATCTACTACTTCCCCGTGGCGGACCGGGTCGAGGTGCTCAGGCAGGCCCGTTCGCTGCTGGCGCCGGGCGGCCGCCTGCTGCTGACCACGTCCTGCCAGGGCGGCAGCCCCGGCCTCGAAGTGCTGAACCTCTGGTTCGAGTACGCCGACTTCGGCGGCCCGCTGCCGGCCGAGCAGGAGCTGGTCGCCCAGTTGCGGGAGGCCGGGTTCACCGAGGTCTCGGCCTCCCGCATCATCCCGGGCGAGCAGTTCCGTGCCTTCACGGGAACCAACGCGCACGCCGCCCCATGACCTCCAGGAGGCACACCATGACAGTGCACAACGGCGCTCCGGCGGCCGTGGCATCCGCCCGTCACCACATCGTGGTCCTCGGGCAGGACAGCCACGTGGCGGCGGACCACCTGGGTGGCAAGGCCGCACGCCTGGGCGAGATGCTCGCCGCCGGGCTTCCCGTGCCGCCGGCGTTCTGCCTCACCACCGGGCTCTTCGAGCTCTTCCTGGCCGAGACCGGACTCGCCGACGAGATCGCCCATGGCACCGGTCCCGACTTCGCGGCCGTCCGCAAGGCGATCAGCGGCCGGACCATGCCCGAGCCCATCGCCGAGGCCGTCCTCGACGCCTACCGCGAACTCGGCCGGCCCCGCGTGGCCGTGCGGTCCTCGGCGACCCAGGAGGACTCGGCCACCCAGTCCTTCGCCGGACAGCACGACACCGTCCTCGACGTCCAGGGAGACGACGCGCTCCTCGACGCCGTCAAGGAGTGCTGGGTCTCCCTGTGGTCGGACCGTGCCGCCGTCTACCGCGACGACCCGTCCTCGGTCGGCACCATCGCGGTCGTCGTGCAGGAGATGGTGCATGCCGACGCCAGTGGTGTGCTCTTCACCGTCGACCCCATGAACGGCCGCCCGCACCGCATGGTCATCGAGTCCTGCTGGGGACTCGGCGAGGGCCTGGTCTCCGGGAAGGTCACCAGCGACCTCTTCGTGGTCGACGACCGCGACTTCACGCCGGCCGAGCAGCAGGTCCGCTACAAGGTCACCCGGTGCGCCGTCGTCGAGCCCGGCCGCACCGGTCTGGTCAAGGTCGACCCGGCGCTGCGCAACGCGCCCAGTCTCACCGCCGAGCAGACCGTCGAACTCGCCCGCCTCGCCGTCCGGGTGCGCGAGCACTACGGGACCGAGCAGGACATCGAGTGGGTGCTGCGGGACGGCACCTTCCACCTGCTCCAGACCCGGCCCATCACCACCCGGCCCAGCCCCGAGACCCGCCACAGCCCCTTCATCACCGACGTCCCGGACGCGGTGCGCCGCGGCACACTGTGGTCCCGGATGGACATCGGCGAGATCTTCGTGGGCCGGATGACGCCGCTCGGCCTGAGCTTCGCGCGCTACTACCAGCAGAACATCCACGGTGGCTGTGCCAAGGCCATCGGCATGCGCGACCACGGCGACATGGACCTGCACATGGGGTACCTCCAGGGCCATGTCTACCTGAACATCTCCTACACCTCCCACATGCTCAGCCAGGCCCCGGCCACCCGCGACCAGAGCTCCTTCACCCAGCGCTTCGCCAGCGAGGAGGTCGACCTCGACCAGTACAGCAACCCGTTCGGCGACTGGCCCCGAGGCCTGAACGGCATGCTGTCGGCCACCCACTGGCTGCGCAGCACGGTCGTGGAACTGATGTCGATGAAGAAGCGGGCGAAGCGGATGGCCGCCTCCCGGCTCGCCGCGTTCGACCGCGCCAAGGGCATCGACCTGACGGCACTGAGCCGACGCGAACTGCACGCCGAGACGGAGCGCTACCTCACGTACTGCTACGCGATGAACGTGGGCTACATGCCCTACTACATCAACGCCTTCGGCTTCTACGATCTGCTCAGCCAGCTCTGCGGCACCTTGCTCGGCGACGAGGGCACCAACCTCCAGAACCGCATCAAGACCGACATGTCGAACCTCCGCACCGTGGAGTCGGCGCGCGACCTGTGGAACCTGGCGCGGGCCGCCCGTCGCGACCCCGAGGTGCTGCGTGTCATCGAGGAGACGCCGATCGGCGACATCCCGGGCGAACTCGCCGGCAGCGCCGCCGGCCGCGCCTACCTCCGCGACCACCTGGACCCGTTCATGCGGATCAACGGCACCCGGGGCCGCCAGGAGATGGAGCTGACCCATCCACGCTGGATCGACGACCCGTCGTACGTCTTCCAGATGGTCCGGCGCTACGCCGCCGACGACGCGGTCTCGCCCGACACCACCCTCCGGAAAGGCCGCAGCACCACCGAGCGGGACTCGGAGGAGGTCCTGCGTGGGCTGCCGTTGTCAAAGCGCCTGATCCTCCAGAAGGTCATCGGCCTGTACTCCACGTGCAGCGAACTGCGCGAGACCACCCGGATGGCGATGATCACCTCGGTCTGGCTGGTGCGCAACGCGGTCTACGAGGTCGGGCGCAGGCTGGTGGCCGAGGGCGTGCTGCGCGATCTGGACGAGGTCGCCTACCTCGACTTCGAGGACATCCGGACCTATCTGGCGAGCGACGCCCCGGCCGTGGAGGTCTTCTCCCGCGCCACGCTCGACGAACGGCGCCGCACGCACGAGTACCACAAACGGCTCCCCGAGCCCCCGCTGACCTTCATGGGGGAGTACGACATCACCGCCGCCCTCCAGCCGGCGGCGGGCGGCACCCGTCTGGAGGCGCTGGGCGCCGGCCCCGGACAGGTGGTGGGCCGGGCCCGCATCATCGAGGACCTGGCCTGGCAGGCCGACGAGTTCCAGCCCGGCGAGATCCTCGTCGCCCGCTACACCGACGCCTCCTGGACCCCGCTCTTCGCCATCGCCGGCGGTGTGGTGACGGACATCGGCTCGATGCTTTCGCACAGCTCCATCGTCTCCCGCGAGTTCGGCATCCCGTCGGTGGTGAACACCAAGCACGCCACCCAGAAGATCAACACCGGCGACCTGATCAGGGTGGACGGTGACGCGGGCATCGTCGAAGTCGTCGAGGGCTGAGCCGGGCATGCGCTCCACTCAGGAGGTGCGGGCGTGGCGGGGCGACCTCGGACACCCGCCGAGGTTCGACCCGGCACGCCCGCTGCGCATCGGTCACGGTCCTGGCACGTCCACCTTCGCGCTTGTCTCCATCGCCTGGCTCAGGGAACTGCCGGAGAGCGGGCGCGCGGACTTCGCGGCACGTCATTTCGCCGACAGCGAGACCCGGTTCGCCGCCACCCTGCCGGTCGCCAAGCGGCGCCTGGAATGGCTGGCGGGACGGTTCGCGCTCAAGTGCGCGGTACGCGCCCACCAGCGCGGCCGGCTGGGGCTGCGGCCCGACCCCGCGCGTACCGTGCGGATACGCACCGTGGGAGAGGGGCTGCGTGCCGGAAAGCCCTATGTGGACGGGCCGTTCGAGGTCGGGCTGACCCACGCCGGCGACTTCGCCCTGGCGGTCTGCGCCCCGCGCCCCATCGGCGTCGACCTGGAGCCCCGGCGGTCCGTGACGCCGTACCTGGAGCGGCTGCTCCTCCTGGACGACATGGCCGACGACACCGGCCCGGGTCGGGCCCGGCTGCGCCGTATGCCGCTCATGCTGCGCTGGGCGTGCAAGGAGGCGGTGCTCAAGCACTTCGGCTTCGGTCTGCGGATCGGAGGCGGGGTACGGGAGGTCGAGCTCACCGGCTGGTACGGCGACGGCCGCTTCACCTGGCGCCCCGGCCCCGCGCTGGAACGGCACCTGCCCGCGGACGGCGCCGAACGCACACGGTGCCTGGCTCGGGAAATCGACGGCTACTCTCTGGCGATTGTGTGGCAGGCATGAAGAACTTTTCAGACGTGTCGGCGGATGTGCCCGCACCGGAGCCGGCCCCGCACCCGGCCTTCGCGGCAAGCACCGAAGGCCCGTCGGAACGAGCGCGTGCAGGACTGCCCGAACCCTTCCCCGACGCGCTGCGCGCGGCCGCGGCGATCGCCGCGCTCAGCCCGTCCTCCCACAACTGCCAGCCCTGGGCGTCCGCCTGGCTCACCGGGGACCCGGTACGCGCCGCGGCCGCGGCCGCGCTGGGCGGCGACGCCGCCGCGCCGGACACCGCATACCTCGCGCTCGGGCTGGACCGCACCCATGAGATCGGAGCGCTCGCCGCCCACGCCGTGGAGATGCGCGTGAGCTGCGGCGTGTACGCACAGGTACTCCTGACCGCGCTGGAGGCACGGGGCTGGTCGGTGCGGCGCCTGCGGCTCAGCGACGCGGAGGACGACGGGCCCCGCGTGCTCGGCACGGCATGGCCCGCGCCGTGGACCCTGCTGGGCCTCGTCGAACTGCGCGGCGCTCCCGGGCCCGCCCGGACCGGCCACGGCACATTCGAGGACCTGGCGGCGGTGGCGGCCGAGCGCCGCACCAACCGGGCGCCGTACCGGAAGGACCCGGTTGCCACGACGGTCCTCGACGGCCTCACCGCACCGTCGTCCGGCGCCGCGCACGGCGCCCCGGTCGGCATCAGCCATCTGTTCCAGGACGCCGACCGCGCCCACTTCGCCGGCTTCGTCGCACGGTACGGGGGTCGGGACTTCGCTCACGGCCCGGCCTGGCGGGAGACGCATTCCTTTCTCCGCCGCGACGCGACCGAGGCGGCCGCCCGCGGCGACGGTTTCACCCTGGAGCAGCTCTTCGGGCCGCTGCGTCCGTTGCGCCACGGGTTCCTGCGCCTCGCGCTGTCGCCCCGGGTGATGAGCCTGCTGCGCCGGGCCGGCTACCACCGTCTGCTCGCGTCCCGGATGGCCGCCGTCGTGCGCCGCACCCCCGTGATCACGGCGATGACCTTCACCACGGACACGCCCGGCCAGGCCGACATGGTGCGAGCGGGTGCCCGGCTGGCGGACTACTGGCTCCGGGCGACCCGGGCCGGTCTGGTGCTGCATCCGGTCAGCGTGGTCGTGCAGCACGACGATGTGCGCGAGGCCCTGGCCCGGCGGCTGGGCCTGACCGGCCGCCTCTTCTTCGTCAGCCGGCTCGGCCACCCGGCGGCGTCCTTCCCGCCCGCCCCGCGCCGGACCGAGGGACGTACGATCCGCTCTCTCTAGGGCGACGCGCCAGCAACCTCGATCGTCATGGCCCGGCCGCCGTCGGTGGTGGCCGGGTCGGTCTTCGGTTGTGACGGAGCGGTGGACGCCGCGCCGGATGGGATCGTCGGTCGGCAGCCTGCCGAACCGTCGCCAGCCGGCTCCTTCCGGATCGACCAGGTCCTGAACTCCACGGCCGGTGGCGGCAGCGGAGTTCGCGGCACCGGCCGGGAGCGGGATCGGCGGCGGCCGGTCAGCCGCGGACCGGGAGCGTAGCCCCGCGCGCCGTCGCACGGTTCACGCCCAGGGCCGACGCCCACCCGGGTATGTGCCCCACCGTCCGCGCCCCCGGATGTTCTGCGCACCCCCGGCCGGCTGGCCCCCTGTCTGCCCGCCGCCGGCACGACAACTCGATGCGCTCCTCCTTGGAGAGGACGATCCGGCGGAGAGGACGATCCCGGCGGCCCGCGGACCTCGACGCGACAGGGAAACAGCTTCCGGACTCGCAGCTGAGATTTCCGGCGCAGCACACTCGTGCCCGGCAGCCGACGTCCGCCCCGTCGCGACGCCCGGCTCGCTCCCCCACGTTCTCGGCCGCGCTCGGACAGGGGCCCATGACGCCGCCCCTTGACGGGCGCACGTCGCCTGCCGGGGCACTGGCACGGTCCGCTCTCTCCAGGACCTGATCGCACACGTCCGGGTGCCACGACGCGGAGGCCGTTCCCGTGGGAGCGGCCTCCCGTGTGCCTGACAGGGTGTCAGCGACCCTGGGTCGGCGCCGGTTCCCGGGGCGGCGCCTCGAACTCGCCGACGGCCTCGGCCGGTGCCTCGTGGTGGAACCCGAACCTCTGGTGGAACCGCCGCAGCGGAGCCGGTGCCCACCAGTTGGCGCGGCCCGCCAGCCGCATGAACGCCGGCACCAGCAGGCCGCGGATGATCGCCGCGTCCATGATGATGGCGAGCGCGGTGCCCAGGCCCAGGATCTTCACCGGTGTGAACCCGGCGGTGATCAGCGCGATGAAGAACAGCGACAGCAGCCCTGCGGCCGCCGTGATCAGCCGGCCGGTGCTCTCCAGACCGCGGGCGACCGCGAGGGTGTTGTCCCCGGTGCGCTCGTACTCCTCACGGATGCGCGACAGCAGGAAGACCTCGTAGTCCATCGACAGGCCGAAGATGATGCAGAACATCAGGATGGGCGTGGTCACGTCGATCTGTCCGGTGACCGTGAAGTCGCCGGCGAGCCAGGTCATGTGCCCGTCCTGGAAGACGAAGACCATGGCGCCGAAGGTGGCGGTCAGGCTCAGGATGTTGAGGATGATCGCCTTGACCGGTATGAGCAGGCTGCCGGTGAAGAGGAAGAGCAGGACGAAGGTGAGCACGCCGATGATGAGCAGCGCGTACGGAAGCGCCGACCAGAGTGCGTCCAGCGTGTCCACGTAGGCGGCGGCGAGGCCGGAGACCTTGGAGTCGGTGTCCGCCGGCGGCTGGATGTCACGGACGTCGGCCACCTGCCGCTCGCCCGCCTCCGAGTAGGGCTCGGTGTCGACGTTCACCGAGAGCCACGCGCCGTTTTCATTCGTGTAGGCCTCCTCGGCGCCGGGCACCGGGGGAGCGACCAAGCGGCCGTCCTCGAAGCTGCCGGTGGCGGTGTCCACCCGTCCGACGCCCTCGACCTCGGAGACCCGCTCGGCGTAGTCGCTGAGCGCGCCGGAGGCCGGCCGCTCGCCGTCCAGCACGATCTTCAGGCCCTGGCCGGTGAGCGAGGGAAAGTCGTCCCGGATGGCGTCGCCGACCCGGGCGGCAGCCGCGTCCTTGGGCATGGCACGGTCATCCGGCAGGCCGTACGACGCCTGAGTGAAAGGTGCCACCAGCACGACGAGCCCCAGCAGGACGACGGTCAGCACCGGCCACGGGCGCCGCATCACACCGGTCGCCAGACGGTGCCAGAAGCGGCGCTCCGGAGGCTTGGGCGGGCGCTTGCCGCGGAACTTCGCGCCCAGGTCGAACTTGTCGATCCGGTCACCCATGAGGGAGAGCAGGGCGGGCAGCACGACCAGCGCGCCCAGCAGCGCGAAGACGACGACGCCGATGCCGGCGTAGGCGAAGGACCGCAGGTAGTACAGCGGGAACACCAGCAGCGCCGACAACGAGAGCAGCACCGTGAGCGAGGAGAAGAAGACGGTACGGCCGGCCGTGGTCAGCGCGGTGCGCAGAGCGGTGGTGTTGTCGTGCCCATGGCCGCGCTCCTCGCGATATCTGCTGACGATGAACAGCGAGTAGTCGATGGCCAGGCCCAGGCCGAGGGCGGTGGTGAGGTTGGTGGCGAAGACGGACACCGGTGTGAACTCGGCGATCACCGTCAGCAGCGCCAGCGAGCCGACCACGGAGATGCCCGCCACCGCGAGCGGCAGCAGCGCGGCCATGCCGGAGCCGAAGACGAGGACGAGCAGCACCAGCGTGATGGGGACGGCGACGCCCTCCGCCATCAGCAGATCCTTCTCGATCTCCGCGGACGCCTGCCGGTTGACCTCGGTGAATCCGCCCGATATGACCTTCAGTCCGTCCTGATCACCGGTGACCTTCGGGGCGATGTCCTTGGCGGTGTCCTCCGCCTCGGTCTCGTCACCGCTCAGGTGGGCGACGATCAGGGCGGACCGGCCGTCCCGCGACCGCAGGTCGGATGCGTGCTCGGAGGACCAGTAGGACGTCACCGACGCGACGCCGTCCTGGTCGGCCAGTTTCTCGGTCAGTCTGCGACCCGCTTCCACGGCGTCGGGGTCGTCGACCGTGCCGTCCGGGGTGGCGAGCAGGATGAAGTTCGGGTCCCCGGTGTCGAATCGGTCCTCCAGCAGATCGGCGGCGACGGAGGACTCGGCATCGGGATCGTCGTAACCGCCGGCGGACAGGACGTTCATCACCGGTCCGGAGACCGCTGTGATGATCAGGAAGCACAGGGTGGACAGGACCAGCACGAGTCGACGCCGGTTCGTCGCGAGCGAGGCCAGACGTAAGAGCATGGAAACCCCTGATGGCAAGTGACCGGTAAGGAAACCGGTCAGCGAGCTGGGAAGACGGGTGGCTGATTCAGCGAAGTGACAGCCACATCCGGCGCGGCTATCTTGGTCACATGCATAAGTTAGACGATCGACCAACCTCCTCGCTACGGGGTCAGCGCCGCCGAGAGCAGTTGGTCGACGCTGGAGTCGAACTGCTGTCCGAAGGTGGCTGGCCGGCGGTGACCACCCGCTCGGTCGCGGAGCGCGCGGGGGCCAACCTCGGCCTGATCCACTACCACTGGGGCGGCCTGCAGCCGCTCAAGCGCGCGATCGCCCGTCGCGCCGGAGAGATGGTGTTCGGACCGCCCACGATCCAACTGCTGGAGTCGGCCGACCTGGACGAGTTGCTGGAGAAGTTGCCGGCCATGGTCGCGCCGTCCTCCGACGACCTGACGACCCGGCTCACCGTCGAGCTGATCGCGGGCGCCGTACGCGACCCCGAGCTGGGTGAGGTGCTGCGCGAGAGCCTTGCCGAGGCGCGCAGTCACCTCACCGACTGGCTTCAGACCCATCTCCCCGATGCGCCCCAGGGCACGGCGACCCTGCTGGTCGCGCTGCTCGACGGCCTGTTCCTCCATCACATGCTCGACCCGGGGATGAACTCGGCGGAGGCCATCGACGCGCTCGCCCGGATCGCCCGATGCGCACCCGGGGCCACGAGGGGTCATCCGAGTGAGTAGTTCCAAGGCGGCCGACAGGCCGGACTGGGTGTTCGGGACGGGTGCCACACCGCAGGAGAAAAGGCTCGCCTGCGCCACGGCGGCCCTGGGCTGCGTCGCCTTCGCCGCGGGCGGCTGGGGCCATGGCTGGGCCTGGTGGCAATGGCTGGTCGGGCTGCTCATGGTGTGGGACCTCGTCGGCGGTGTGGTGGCGAACGGCCTCGACACCGCCAAGAGCTTCTACCACTCGCCGCTCCCCTTCCCCGTCGGCCCGGTCCCGCGCTTCCTGCACCGTCCCGTCGGCTTCACCGCCGTCCACCTCCAGGCCGTCATCGCGGGGCTCGTCTTCCCCGGCGGCCCCTGGTGGTGGGGACCGCTGTGGTACGTGTGGGCGCTGGTCGGCGTGATCGTCGTGGAATCGGTCTCTCAGCGTTTCCAGCGACCCGTGGCGCTGGCTGTCGTGGCCTGCGGGGTCATGGTCTCGTCCCTGGTCACCGCACCGGACGGGCTGGCCTGGCTGCCGGCGATCCTGTTGCTCAAGCTGGTCGTCGCACACGGCGTCCCCGAGGGGGCGGGCTCCCGGAGCGCCCGGGCCTGATCCGGACGGACACCTCGGACACCGCACGCCGCGAGGACAGCCGCCGACGCCGCCGTCCGGATGCGGACAGGCGGCCACCGGCCGCTGGCCGCTGGCCAGGGCTCCACCGAGAACCCCCTGCACCAGCGCGGTCGGCGTCTACCGGGCCCGAGTCCGCTGGTCCGACCCCACCACAAAGCACCGCCGTCGTCACCAGACTCGGGTACGAGCGTCTACGCCGCCACGACCTCCGGCACACCGGACTCACGTGGTTCGCCGACGTCGACGTACACGTGCACATCCCGCGCAAGGTCACGGGACACGGATCGCTGACCACCACACAGCGCTACCCGCACCCCGACGTGCACAAAATCACCGCCGCCCGGCGCAGCACTCTCCGCGCACCTCACGGCGCTACGTGCCCCAAGGTCTCTGCCGGGCCCCATCGTGATGGTTCGCCAGTGCGGTCAAGAACGTTGGTCCCCAACTGGTCCCCAAGAACGATCAAGGGGCTGTTTCAGATTGCTCTGAAACAGCCCCTTGATCTGCGACTTCGTAAAGTCGGGACGACAGGATTTGAACCTGCGACCCCTTGACCCCCAGTCAAGTGCGCTACCAAGCTGCGCCACGTCCCGGTGCGCCTTCGCACAGAGTTCTGTGGGAAAGCGCAGGTAGACCCTACCGTATGCGGCGCGTGCGGGGCTCTTCCGGGCTGTGCGGTCGGTGTGAGGCGGATCAGGTGACGGGTGGTTCGATGTCCGCCTCGATGCGCTGCCAGCGGGTGATCGCGCGGGTCATGGGGTAGTCGCCGCCCAGTTCTCGGTTTTCCACGGCGCGGCGTTCGGCGTCGTGGTGGAGGCGGGTGGCCTCCTCGTTCGGTGGATCGGTGTCGGACGGGTCGTGGTCGCGGAGTTCGACCGCGAGGTTGGAGGCGGAGGCGATCGCGAGGTAGTGGTCGGGGCCGAGGACGGCGGTGAGGCCTTCGTGGGCCTCTCGGCCCGCCTGGATCGCGCCGTCGTGGTCGCCGGTCTCCGACAGGTCCGTCGCGTGGTTGAGCATGGCGGTGAGGGTGTAGGGGTGCTGGGGGCCGAGGAGACGGCGGAAGCGGCCCACCGTGTGCGTCGACAGGTCCAGCGCGGCCTGTCCCTGACCGGTCAGGCGGTGCAGGATGGCGAGGTTGTTCGCGCAGGCGAGAGTGAAGACGTGGTCGGCGCCGAACAGTTCCTCGTAGCGGTCACGGGTCCGCTCGGCCAGCTCACGGCCCCGTACCGCCTCGCCCTTGTCGTAGAGGTCCGCGCTCAGGTTCGTCGCGATGGCGAGGGTGTCGGGGTGGTCGGGGCCCAGTTGTTTCTGCGCCTGCTCGTGCAGTTCGTTCGTCAGCGCGTACGCCTTCTCGTACTCGCCCCGGCGGCGGTAGATGATGGCGGCGCCCAGGGAGGCGCGGAAGGTGATCAGGTGGTCGGGGCCCAGGGCTCGGCGGCTGCGTTCGAGGGTGTCCTCGATGAGTTTGCGCGCCTCACGGAACGCCCCGGCGGCCCGCAGGTCCCGGGCGTAGTTCGTGGCGGAGTTGAGGGTGGCGCGCTGGTCGGGGCCGGAGATCTCCCGGCGTTGTTTGAGGATCGCCCGATTGGTGTCGCGGGCCGCCCGCCGGTTGCCGGACAGGAACTCGGAGACCGCGAGGTTGTTGGCGGCGGCCAGGGTGCGCGGGTGGCTCTCCCCGAAGACGCGCCGGGCGCGGATCAGGGCTTCCCGGTCGCTCTCCATGGCGTCGGCGTACCGGCCGACACCGCGCAGGTCGGAGCCGAGGCTCATGGCCGCGCCGAGCGTGTAGGGATGCTCCTCGCCGAGGACGCCGGTGGCGCGCTCGTAGACGTCGAGGGTCACCTCGTACGCCTCGGGGAGGCGGCCCTGGTCACGCAGTGCGTTGCCGAGTTCGGTGCGCAGACGCAGTACGTGGGCGTCGTTCTCGCCGAAGCGGGGCAGCCAGCTGTCGAGGACGCGTTCTGCCGTGCCGATGGCTGTGTCGGGGTCGCCGCTGCGCCACAGATAGCGGACGGTGTCACAGATCCACTGCCGCACCGAGAGGTTGTCGCTCTCCTCGGACTTCGTGGGCCAGAGATGAGGGAGCAGTTCGGCGTACCTGCCCCAGTTCTTGCTCTCGTCGGGGTCCTTCGGGTTCGCCTCACCGAGTGCGGCTTGGGCCCGCTCCTGCATGACAGCCCGCTCCTCAGGGGTCAGCTGGTCCCGGAGCACATGTTGAATCAAGCGATGCATGGTCAAAGTGTCGGTCCGCTGGTCGGACTGGGCGAGCCCATTCCGCCCGATTTCACTGTAGAGCGTGCTCAGCATCAGCGTGTCGGACAGGCTCGGGTCATACCGTTCGAGCAGTGCCAGGGCCGGTCGGCTGCTGAACAGGTCCCGTGGAATGGGGTCCGGCCCGAAGAAGGTGCACAGTTGGAGCAGTGCGGCGGCGGCGGGCTTGCGTTCTTTCAGCCGATCGAGTGACCAGCTGGCCACCACCGAGGTCTGGACGTCGGGGGCCGACCAGCTGCCGAGGACGTCCGTCATCCGTGTGCGCAGCATCCCCAGATAGGTGCTCACGGGCATGGCCGACTCCTGGAGGGAGGCGGCGGCGAGGCTCACGACGAGCGGGAAGTCGCCCAGTTCCTCGGCTACCTGGGCGGCCTCCGCGTATTCGAGTCCCGTGTTGTAGCGGCGCAGCAGCGAGACGCTCTCGTCACGGGTGAAGAGGTCGACCTCGATACGTGCGGCGCGATCGGCCCAGGCCGGGTCGCGTGAGGTGATGAGGATGTGCCGGCCGGGTCCGCCGACCGGCAGCAGGCCCTCCAGATCGGCCGGCTTCTCGGCGTTGTCGTACACGAGCAGCCAGCGGGCATGACGAACGCCTCGCCGCAGGGTCTCCAGGACCTCGTTGCACACGGCCGTCAGGTCCTTGCCGACGACGGGCACGCCGAGGTGCCCGGCCAGGGCGCTCAGCTCCTGGCGGATCTGTGTGGGATCGGCCGCCTTGATCCACCAGATCAGGTCGTAATCCGATTCGAATCGGTACGCGTATTCGAGGGCGAGTTGGGTCTTGCCCACTCCGCCGAGCCCGAAGAGGGCCTGTGGCAGTACGGCGGTGGTACCGGACAGCAGGCTGTCGCGCAGTTGTTCTATGAGTGTCCTGCGGCCGGTGAACGCGGCGTTGCGCTGTGGGCGCCCCCCGATGACCTGCGGCGGCGTTCCCGGCAGCCGGGCCGCGCCCGCCAGGCCCGCCGCGGCGGGGGCGGCCCCCGACGCGTCCGCCGGGCCTCCTCGCTCGACGGTGGCCAACAGTCGCCCCACGGCTTCCTCGGCCGAGATCCCGGCGAGGCTCACCGCCGCGGCCGAGGTGAACTCCGGCGGGGGCGGGGAGTCGTCCACCCGCAGGGGCAGCGCCATGCCTATGCGGCCGGCCGGGTCCCGGCGGCCCAGCTGCTGCCACAGCTCGCGTGCCTGGGGGAGGGCGGTGTAGTGCGGCGAGAGCACCACCACCATGCGCCCCTCGCCGGCGAGTGTGCGCTCCAGGCCCCAGGGGGTCGCGGGCTGGGTCGTGGGGTCGTCCGTCTCGATCGGGACGAGCGTCGCCTCGTAGCCGGCGGCCCGCAGCACGGCCACGGCCCAGTCCGCCCACAGCCGGTCGGTCGCGGCGTAGCTGACGTAGAGGTCCTTGCGGATGATCGGTGAGGTGCGTTCGTACTCGGCGCGCAGGGTGCGGCGGTACGGCTCGGACATATGGAGCAACTGCGTCACCCGATTGCCCGTGAGGCGGGCGGTCAGTCGTTCGAAGGCGACGAGCAGGGTGCCGTCCTGACGGCGCTCGCCGACGGTCGCGGGGATCTCCTCGTAGGCGTAGCTGGGTTTGTAGGGGATCTCGACGCTGCTCCAGTACTGGTCCTGCTCGTCCGGCGGTACCCAGTCGAGGAAGGGCGCGAAGAGGCTGCGGGCCTGGTAGCGGCCGGCCTCCAGCCGGTCGCGTCCGGCGTCCTCGACGCGCATGGGGACGGGGACGATGCGGATGTCGCGCTGGGCGTGGACGTTGCGGCGGATCGAGCGGGCCACGTGGGCGGCGCCGTTGACGCCCTGTCGGCTGAGGGTGAAGCAGTCGACGACGATGTCGGGCATGACGACGGTGCAGATGCTGGCGGTGTCGCTGAGGCCGGTGCGGCTGTCGATCAGTACGTAGTCGTAGCGGGAGGCCATGTCGTCGCGCAGCGCCATGAGGAAGTCCGCGCCGCCCATTCCGTAGAAGGCGCCCCAGTCGAAGGTGCTCACCTTGACCGCGTAGGAATCGGGGTCCTGGACGCCGGCGGGCAGGAGGTCGAGCTTGCCGCCCGGGGGCAGGCGCAGTTCCGTGCCGACGGCGTAGCGGTCGACGCGGGCGCGTTCGCGGAGGTCGGAGTCCTCGCGAGGAGCGCCGTTCGTCGGTGGGGAACCCGTGCCGCCGCCGTTCACCACCGCGGAGCCGACCGGTGGTGTCACCGCGGCCTGGGCGAAGTCGCTGACCATCTCGATGACGCCGGGGCTCTCGCTGAGTTCGGGGTCGGCCAGCAGGGGCTGCAGATAGGTGTGCAGCCCGGGTGCTTCCAGGTCCCAGTCCACGACCAGTACGCGCAGGCCGTTGCTCGCGAGTATCCAGGCGGTGTTGACCAGCGCCATCGTGCGCCCCGTACCGCCTTTGAAGGAGTAGAAGGTGATGATGGTGCCCCGGCCGCGGTCGTCATGGGTCATCTGTCCTGCTCCTGCTCTAGGGGTTGGGGATCGGAGTAGGGGCGGGCAGGTGTCGGCGCAAGAGCGGGCCCAAGATCGTTCGGGGCGCCCACGCTGCTCAGGACGGGGAGTTGCCTGGGCACGTCGGTGGACTTGTCCGAGGGGGGGTTCTTGATCGTCTCCAGGTAGGAGAAGAGGTGGTTCTGCACTTTGGCCACGACCGCGTGCAGTGCCCCGTCGAACTGGTCCGAGCCGATTCCCGATTGGAGCAGCGGCAGGGGGTCCCCTGCTCCTTTCGCCCAGTTGAGCGGTAGGGCGCCTCGGACCGCTTCCCAGTAGGCCTTGCTCTGGGGGCCGTCACCCGCCTCTTCCGGACCGCACGGCACGATCGCCGCGCTGCCCGGATGGTTGCTCCGGTCGTAGGCGCGCAGGGCGCTTCCGAACGGTTCGTCCGCGGCGGCCCGGGCTTCCACGAGGAGGACCGCGACCTGTCCCTGCCCCCGCGCCTCGTCGAGGGTGGCTCCGAGCACGTCCGAGACGATGTCCGTCCGTACGGTGAAGCCGCGCTCCTCCAGGAGTTCGGTCGCTCTCCTGGCCAGTGGTTCCGGGGTTTCGGTGTGGTAGGGGTTCCAGTCCATCGGGCTCTCCCCGTGGCACCCCGGGTCCGTCGACCGCTGGTGGGCGGTCTCGGAGGTGCGCGCGGCGACGAACAGCAGGGCGTGGCTGCCCGGTTCCGCGCGTTCGGTGGCGGACGGGAAGGGGCCGGCGGACTCCGGCGCGGTGATGTCCAGGCCGTCGGCGACCGGTATGCGGAAGTGCTCGGCGGCGACGAGGATCTGCCGTGCGACGAGGTTCACGATGCGGCGGTACTCGTCGCCGCCCGGGTCCGCGATCAGGATGCGCCGCAGGCCCCAGTTCGCATAATTCTCGCCGAATTCGAGATTGTCGTACTGAATATGCGCCACTCCGGCCGGAATGCTCCGTACGGGCTCCCAGAGGACCGGTATGAGAGCCTTGGCGTCCGCTCCCGCGGCTTCGCGGTGGCTGCGCTGCCGGTCCTCGAACGCCTTCCACTCGCGGCCGCAGAAGTCGCTTCTGAAGTAGTCGGGGGTGTACAGGGCGACCATGGTGCGGCAGTGGCCCAGGGCGTCGCCGAGGGCGGTGTTCCAGTCCTGGCCTATTTGGATGGACTGGACGTCGAGAAACGGTTGGTCGAAGGGCACATGATTGCCCTTCCGTAATCGCCGGAGTTCCTGGCGCAATTCGTTGCACAGGTCGTCGTAGAACCGCTTGACGAGTACCCGCGGTCCGCGCCTGCGTGCGTAGCTCAGGAAGAAGTACGGTTCCAACGAGCCCCCGTCGTGCCGCGTTCGCGGGGTCCCTATCGTGGGGTGGACGGATTCTCGCGCCTCGGAAGGTTGCCGACAGCGGCGGAAGTGCGCACGGTCCGGCTGCCTCCCACACCTCCTCACCCCCCAACCGGTACCCCTCAGTCGTATCCTTGGTTGAGTCGTGCCGAGACAGAGAACGATACCCCTGTCCGGTCCGACGGGGCCCTTTTTCGGCAGGGCCCGAATGCAGCCTTCCCACGATCTCCGTCTCCAACTCCCGTCCGCCGTGTGCTTGTTCATGGAGTGCGGTGTGAGGGGTGCGCGTGCGCCCAGCCTCATGCTCCGGCTCGGGGCAGACCTGACGAGTGCCGTTCGGGCGCGCGTTCCTCGGGGGTGTCCGCCCGGTGCGCGAGCGCCGTCTCGACCCGCCGGCGGACATGGGTGATGAAGACGGCGAGGTCATGGCAGTAGACCGAGGGCGTGGCGAAGCCGGTCGTGGGGTGATGGCGATGGGTGTACAGGCCGCCGCCGCAGACCGTCACCAGGGCGCAGTCCCGGCACACTTGGCCGAGTCCGGCGAGTCCGGACTGTCTGTGCCGTACGGTCGGTGTCGTCAGCGCCTCGGAGAAGGTGTGCCGGAAGACGTCGAGGCCGGTTTCGGGGGCTCCCTGCCCGACGACCTTGAGCGAGTCGGAGTTCTCGATGGTGCCGTCGGTCTCCACGACCACCAGGTCCAGCGGGGCGAGCCCCAACACCTCGGTGTGGACCGGGCCGCCGAGCAGGCCGGAGATGATCTCGTCGAACATCCGCACCCCGGTCTCCCTGACCGGTGCGTCGAACCAGCGGTCGAAGGCGCCGATGAGCCAATTCCCGTACGGTGTCGGCTCGTTGGACATCACCGGTTCACTGGGCGCCGGTTCGTCGGGCACCGCCTCGACGGGTGCGCGGACGGGCGGCATCCGTCGATGGGCGAGGCCCGGCGGCGGGTACTCCCAAGTGCCGTGCGGCAGCAGGAAGTCGAGGCGGGGAGGCGCGAAGGCCAGCAGCGCCTCATAGGTCTCGACGGGGTCGTTGGCGAGATCGACCGTACAGAGCAGACCCGCGAACAGCTCCCTGTGGCGTGGGCTGTTGAGCAGACGCAGGGCGGTTGCCACCCGTGCGTGGCTGGGGCGGCCGTTCGCGTACCTTCTGTGTCTGTCGTGGGCGGTCCGGGTGCCGTCGAGACTGACCGCCACCGCCACGTCGTGGTCGTGCAGTACGGCGAGAAATGCCTCGTCGACGAGGGTGCCGTTCGTCTGCAGCGACAGACGGACCTCGACCCGAGGGGACAGACGCTCGGCGATGACCGTCAGCAGTGCGCCGAGGTGCGCCTTGCCCACCAGGAGGGGTTCTCCGCCGTGGAGGATGATCCGTACGGCTCTGAGCCGGTGTTCACGGGCGTGTTCGGCGATCCGGTCCACCGCCTGCCGTACGGTGTCGAGAGCCATCGCCCCGGGCCGCCCACGCCAACTCTGATCAGCGGCGAAATACACGTAGCAGTAGTCGCAGGACAGATTGCATAAACTGTGTATTTTCAGCAAGAACTGCCGGAAAGGGGCCGCGGGTAAGTGTCCGGAACCCGCCTCCGTCGTCATCACAGCGCACTTTCGAACGTAATGGCGTGGGTCGTCACCGAGCGACCCTCCCGCTCCTGGTGGCAATGGCGGCGCAGGGCGAACCCCAGCGCCGTGTCCCCCTTTGCCGCCGCATCGAGCCACCCGGCCGGCACCTCCGAGAGGTCGACCAGTCGTATACCTTCGTGGCTGTTCTGAGGCGCGTCCATGCCTTGCTGCCTCCCTGAGAGCCGCAGAGTGTGGGGAAGAAGTCCCGTCGAGATACATGCCCTGTCCATGCTCTGTCAGTGCACTTCCCACGTCCACAAGGCAGTTGTTGTCCACTTTCCGGCAAAAGGCGTGCTCAACCGGAAAACGGAAGGGGGCTGCTCTGCATTACTGCGGCGGTGTGGGAGTGTCGTGGGTGCGGTACATCGCCTGGGTCGTGTCCAGGGAGACCGTGCGGCTCACGCCGTGCATCGTGAGGCTGCCCGTCAGGGTCCACTTGCTGCCGCCCCGGTAGGCGAAGCGATGGCTGGTGAAGTCGATGTACGGGTAGCGGTCGACGTCGAGGAAGTCGGCGGAGCGCAGATGCGTGTCACGGGTGTTGTTGCCCGTGGTGATGCTGGAGGCGTCGATGCGGACCTGGACGCGGGACCGTGTCATGTCCTGCGCCACCTGGATGCCGCCGTCGAAGCGTTCGAAGCGGCCGTGCACATGGGCCATGCCGACATGCTTGGCGATGAAGCGGATCGCTGTGTGGGGTGGGTCGAACAACCAGGTGCCGGGGGCCGGGAGTGCGAGCTGGCGGGCCGACTGGAGCCAGAGGCGCTGGGGGGCGGGTCGGGTGTCCGCCACGACCTCCACCGACTCGCGGTGCGGTTCCAGGCCCTCGGCCGAGATCAGCAGGCTGTAGTCGCCCGGCGGCAGCACGGCCATGAAGAAGCCGTACGGGTCGGTCGTGCCACGGGCCGCGACGCGGTGGCCGCGCAGTTCCGTCACCGTCACATCGGCGCCGCCCAGGGGCTGGTCCACCGGGTCCAGGACCTCACGGACGACGACACCCGCGCCGGCCGGGACCGGCAGCGCGGGGGCGCCGGCGCCTCCGGAGGCATGTGCGAATCGCCGCCGGAGCAGTCCGAGGGGCATGCTGTTCACCTTTCATTCCGCTTCGGCCGGGAGGGGCAGGTCCCCCGGCGCTCGCCGGTCCGGCCGTGGTCGTTCACTTGCGTGGGTGGCTCTCGCCGTACGGCCGCCGTCTCGTTCGCCTGCGTGGGCGGCGCTTCCTACGTCCGCCGTGGTTGTTCGCCTGGGTGGCGGCTTTCGTCCTACGGCCGCCCCGGCCGTTCGCCCTCGTACGCCGCTCTGAGTACGGCGAGGACGCCCTCCCTGATGACCTCTCTCGGGTTCGGGTACGCCAGGGCGGTCGCCTGGTTCGCGGCCGTCTCCAAGCCGGTTTCGTCCAGGCCGAGTTCGGCCAGTGAGCGGGGGGCGCCGAGGCGGTCGGCGAGGTCCCACAGGGCCGCCGGGGCGTCGTCCGCGTCCAGGGCTCGGGCCAGGGCCGCGAGGGCCTCGGGGGCGGCCGGGGCGTTGTACGCCAGCGCGTACGGGAGGACGATCGTGTGGGTCTCGGCGTGCGGGAGGCCGAAGGTCCCGCCGAGGACGTGGCACAGCTTGTGGTGCAGGCCCATGGTGGTGGCGCCGAGGGCGGTGCCGCACAGCCAGGCGCCGTAGAGGGCGCGGCCTCGGGCGTCGAGGTTCGCGGGGTCGGCCGCCAGGTCGGGCAGGGCGCCCGCCATCGCCCGTACGCCCTCCTGAGCCGTCAGGGAGACCAGGGGTGTGGCGTCCGGCGCGTACAGGGCCTCGGCCGCGTGGGCGACGGCGTTGATGCCGCTGGTGACGGTGAGGCCCACGGGGAGGGAGAGGGTGAGTTCGGGGTCGTAGACGACGCTGCGCGGGAGGACCGAGGGGTCGCGGCCGGTGCGTTTGGCGCCGTGTTCGGTGAGGCCCCAGACGGGGGTCATCTCGGAGCCGGAGTAGGTCGACGGTACGGCGATCAGCGGAAGGCCGGTGCGCAGGGCGATGGCCTTGCCGAGGCCGATCGCGGAGCCGCCGCCGACCGCCACGCAGCCGTCGGCGCCGGCGGCCCGGGCCACGTCCACCGCGCGGGCGGCGACTTCGACGGGGACATGCATACGGGCCTCGGTGTGCAGCCCGGCGCAGGCGTCGCCCAGCGAGCCGGCGACGGTACGGGCGGTCTCCGCGCCCCGCTCCCCCGACACCACCAACAGCCGCCGCAGCCCCAGTAGTTCGGCCTCCCCCGGTACGGCGGTGGCCGAGGCCCCGGCCCGGAAGACGACCCTCATCGGGCGGCTCTCGTGGACGAACTCCCTCATGACCGCCCCTCCGACCGCTCCCCGTGGGCTTTCCTCACTGATCCCGCTCCTCGTCCCGTACGAGTACGAGGTCGAAGCGGGCGTGGCGGAACGGGTTCGGGATGCCGAACTCCCCCGCCAGGGCCGGGTCGTCGGTCTCGGTGAAGTCCTGGACCAGGCTCTGCTTCACCGCGAACACCGCGTCCGAGTCCAGATAGTCGCTGCCCGCCACGAAGATGTGGGTGGTGACCGGGGTGTGGCCGGGCGCCGAGGCGATGAAGTGGATGTGGGCCGGGCGGTAGGGGTGGCGGGCCGTCGCGCCGAGCAGATGGCCGACCGGGCCGTCGGTCGGAATGGGGTACGGACTCGGTACACAGGTGCGGAACCAGAAGCGGCCCTCGTCGTCCGCCGTGAACAGGCCCCGCCCGTTGCCGGCCGGCTGGACCTCGGGCTGCTGTACGTCGTAGTAGCCCTCGGCGTTCGCCTGCCAGACGTCGAGGACCGCGCCCGGCAGCGGGGTGCCGTCCGCCGACAGCACGCGGCCGCTGATCACGCACGGCTCGCCGCCGCCCACCAGGTCGATGTCGGCGCCGAGTTCCCTGACCGGCGACTCGGTCATATGGAACGGGCCGAGCACGGTGGACTCGGTCGCCTCGCTCCCGGCGCGGTCGGCGTTGATCGTCTCGACGAGCATGGACACGCCGAGGACATCGGAGAGGAGGATGAACTCCTGGCGGGTGTCCGTGCAGGTCTGCCCGGTCGCCGTGAGGAAGGCGATCGCCTTCTCCCATTCCGCCTTGGTGGCCGGGTCTCGCGGACGAAGTCGTGGAGGTGACGGACGAGCGAGCCGAGCAGCTCGCGCAGCCGGGGGTCGGCGGTGCGCGCGAAGCTGTCGACGACCGCGCCGGTGATGTCGTCGGTGATGCCGTCGGTGAATTCGCTGGTCATACGGCTCCCCTGCTTCCGCCCGAATCCGTCGTCCCCGTCACGTCCCACCCTCTCCGTCGCCCCCGTCAGACATGTCCGAGAATCCGCCGCAGCGCCTCGCTCAGCAACCGCTCGGCCTCCTCGGCGGAGCCGGCCGGCGTGGCATGGCGGAAGGCGACGTAACCGTCCGGTCGTACGAGGAGGGCTCCGGCGTCGGTGATCTCGCCGAGCCGGGCCCAGTCGCCGTACGGGTCCTCGTACTGCCGGCCGGGCCCGATGACGACGGTGGCGATCTCCAGGTCCTGGGCCTCGGCCGCCCGTGTCCAGTCCTCGCCGCCGATGCCGGTGATCAGGGTGAAGCGGCCCTGTCCGACCGTGTCGAGGGTGGACAGCCTGCGGGTGCCCGAGGTGAGCCACGCGTGCGGGAGCTTGGCGCCGGGGCGGGAGCTGGGCTGGTGGTGGAGTTCGGGGTCGCGGGCGAAGCCGGGGTCGGGGGTGCCGTCTGGGACGATCGCTTCGGACGTGTACCGCTGGTTGAGGTCGACGCCGTGCGCGTTGAACTCGTACACCTTGAACGCGATCGCCTCGCGCAGCCGGGCCCGCTGCTTCTCGGCGGCCTCGCCGGTCTCCTTGCGGGCGGCGATGTTGGCCCACAGTTGCTCGGGGGTCTGCGGGGAGAGTCCGTCGAGGGCCTCGAAGACGGGGGCGGTCTCACCGATGGACTTGTTGGCGCGGGTGACGATCTGCTTGCCCACGGGGGCGCGCTCGGCGGTGTAGGAGTCGAGCAGCTTCGGGGAGGCCGTGCCGTCGAGGACGAGCTTGAGCTTCCAGGCCAGGTTGTAGGAGTCCTGGATGGAGGTGTTGGAGCCGAGGCCGTTGGACGGCGGGTGGCGGTGGGTGGCGTCGCCGGCGCAGAAGACCCGGCCGCTGGAGTACGTCTCGGCGTACATCTCGTTGACGGTCCAGGCCGAGGACGACCTGACGGTCACCGGGATCTCGTCGTCGCCGACCAGCTCGCGGACGACGGACTCGGCGTACTCGGTGGTCAGGTCGGGGGCGCCGGCGGTGACGTCGTAGCCCCAGACGATCAGCCACTCGTTCCACGGCCGTACGCAGCGGACGAGGCCCGCGCCGATGCCGCCGACGGTGGCGCCGGGGGCGAGGACCCAGTAGAGGGTGGACGGGCGGTGGGCGGTGTACTTCGACAGGTCGGCGTCGAAGACGATGTTGATGCTGCCGGCCACGCCCATCTGGCCGCCCATCGGCAGGCCCGCGTCCTCGGCGGCCTGGGAGCGGCCGCCGTCGGCGCCGATCAGATACTTGGCACGGATGGTGTACGCGTCGCCGCGCAGCCGGTCCTCGACGGTGACCGTGACGCCGTCGGCGTCCTGCGTGAAGGACTTGTAGACCGTGCTGAAGCGCAGCTTGGTGCCGCGTGCGACGGCCGCGTCGATCAGCACGGGCTCCATGAGGTGCTGGGGCATGTCGCACATCCGGGTGGGGCTGGCCAGTTCGTGCGCGGGGTGGGGCCGTTGCCGGAGGACGTCGAACTCCCGGGCGGCGCACGGTGTTCGGCGGCGGTCACGCTCGTGTCGCACGAGGGGTCCGTCATCGGGGCCGTCGCCGTCCTCGAAGTGCACGGGAGCGGGCGTACGACGTCGGCCGGGCGGGGTGTCGTCGCCCTCGCGGGGCGGTCGGTGCTGTGGCGGCACGCCGTCGATCGGGCGGTGGAGTTGGCGCGGTCGGACGAGCCTTGGCTGCTGGTCGGTGAGCGGGGCACCGGGAAGACGGCGCTCGGGCGGGAGCTGGCCCAGAGCGCGTGGACGGTGGACGCGGCCGAGGGGGCGGAGGGTGAGGTGCGGGCCGCGATCGAGGGGCTGGTGGAGGGGTGCCGCGAGCCGGTGCTCCTCCGGCATGCCGAGCGCCTCACGCAGCCCGACGTGGCCACCCTCAACTCACTCCTCGACGAACGCCCCGGCACTCCCCTGCTCGTGACCTACACCCCCGGAGCGACGCCGGGCCCCTGTCTGCAACGGCTCCTGGACGGCTTCGCCGCCCGTACGGTCCCGCTTCCCGCGTTGCGTGAACGGCCGGAGGACATCCGGGAGTTGGTCGCCGCGCTGACTCCCCGGCCCGCGCCGGGACGGCCGCCGCTCACCTGGACACTGGAGGCGCTGCGGGCTCTGGAGCAGTACGCCTGGCCCGGCAATGTCACCGAACTCGCGCATGTCGTACGGGCGTTGGCGGAGCGGCGGCGGGCGACGGGCCCGGTGCGCCACGCGGAGCTGCCGGACCCGTTGCGCGAGGGACCGGCGGCACAGCGTCTCACCCCGATGGAACTCGCCGAGCGGGCCGCCATCCTGGACGCCCTCCACCGCAACGGCGGCAACAAGGCCCGCGCGGCCGCGGCCCTGGGCATCGCCCGCGCCACGCTGTACCGGAAGCTGCGGGGGTATCGGGGGTAGGCGGGGGTAGGCGGGGGGCAGGGCTCCGGCCGTCTGTGGTCTGTGGCGGTGGCCGGTGGTCGGTGGCCGGTGGTCGGCTATCGGACCAGGCAGGGGCGTTTGTTGTCGAATTGCCAGCCGGGGATGAGATGTTGCATGGGGGCGGCGTCGTCGCGGGCGCCGAGCGACTTGGCGCGGTAGAGGTCGTGGGCGGCGTGGAGGCGGTCCCTGTCGAGTCGGATACCGAGGCCGGGGGCGTCCGGGACGGCGATCTCGCCGCCGACGATCCTGGGCGAGGTCGTGGTGAGCCGTTCCAGGCCCTCCTGCCAGATCCAGTGGGTGTCGAGGGCGTTGTACTCGCCGGGGGCGGCGGCTCCGCAGTGGGTGACCATGGCGAGGGAGATGTCGAAGTGGTTGTTGGAGTGACAGCCCCAGGTCAGCCCCATCGCGTTGCAGAGCTGCGCGACGCGCACCGAGCCTTGCATGGTCCAGAAGTGGGGGTCGGCGAGCGGGATGGAGACGGACTGGAGGGCCAGGGCATGGGCCAGTTGGCGCCAGTCGGTGGCGATCATGTTGGTGGCGGTGGGCAGTCCGGTGGCCCGGCGGAACTCGGCGAGGATCTCCCGGCCGGAGTAACCGCCCTCGGCACCGCAGGGGTCCTCGGCATAGGCGAGCGTGTCGAGGAGGGGCCGGCACAGCTCGATCGCCTCGCGCAGCGACCACGCGCCATTGGGGTCGAGGGTGATCCGGGCCTCGGGGAAACGGGCTTTGAGCGCGCGTACGGCCCTGACCTCCTCCACACCCTCCAGCACCCCGCCCTTGAGCTTGAAGTCCCGGAAGCCGTAGAGGGCATGGGTCGCCTCGGCCTGGCGGACGATCGCCTCCGGGGTCAGGGCCTCCTCGTGCCGGACGCGGTACCAGTCCACGGGTGAGTCGGGTTCGCGGACGTACTCCAGGTCGGTGCGGTCCGGGTCGCCGACGTAGAAGAGATAGCCCAACACCCGTACAGAGTCCCGCTGTTGGCCGTCGCCGAGGAGTGCGGCGACGGGTACGTCGAGATGTTGTCCGAGGAGGTCGAGCAGCGCCGACTCGACGGCGGTGACCGTGTGGACGGTGGTCCGCAGGTCGAAGGTCTGGGTGCCGCGTCCACCGGAGTCGCGGTCGGCGAAACGGTCGCCGATCTCGCGCAGGACCCGCTTGTAGTCGCCGACCTTGGCGCCGAGGACCAGCGGTTCGGCGTCGCGGAGCGTCCGGGTGATCTTCTCGCCGCCGGGGACCTCGCCGAGCCCGGTGCGCCCCTCCGAGTCGGTGAGGACGACGACATTGCGGGTGAAGTAGGGGCCGTGCGCGCCGGAGAGGTTCAGCTCCATGCTGTCCCGGCCGGCGACGGGGTAGACGGCGTACTCGGTGACGGTCGGCTGGCTCATGCTGGTCGGGGTCCTTCGGGGTGCGCGGGTGAACGGAGCGGGGCCGGTGGTCAAGGACTATCGGTGGTCAAGGACTACCGGTGGTCAAGGACTGCCGGTGGTCACAGGCCGAGGACGTCGAGGGTCCACTCGCCGACGAGGACGCCGCCGAGACCGAGGACGGCGAGCACCGTCGTATAACTCGTACGGACCTTGATCGCTTCGATGACGGACAGGTTGAAGTACTCCTTGAACAGCCAGAATCCCGGGTCGTTGACATGGGAGCAGGCGATGGAGCCACAGGCCACGGCGAGCACCATCATCTCCGGGTGGACCCCGCTGCCCGCGAGGAGCGGCAGCACCACGCCGGAGGCGGTGACGACGGCGACGGTCGCCGAGCCGAGGGCGATCCGGAGGATGACGGCGACGAGCCAGGCGAGGACGATCGGGGAGATGGACCAGCTGTCGATGGCATCCTTGATGTAGTCGGAGATACCGCCTTCGACGAGGACGTTCTTGAAGGCCCCGCCCGCGCCGATCACCAGCAGGATCATCGCCATGGCCTGGGCGGCCGAGGTGCAGGAGGCGCCGACCTCGCTCAGACTCCGGCCGATGCGCGGCCCGAACGCCCAGCACGCCAGACAGAGGGTGAGCAGCAGTGCGATCGGGGCCGATCCGATGAAGGCGACGACGTTCAGGAAGGGGCTCTCGGTGGAGGTGGCCATGTCGGTGACGGCGGCGGCCACGATCAGCACCACGGGGAAGAGCGCCACGAACAGCGACCAGCCGAGACCGGGCATCTCCTCGTCGGTGAACTCACGGTCGCTGACCAGGCCCTTGGGGATGGCGGGGGTGATCGCCCGGACGAAGGGCAGTCGGGGCCAGGTCAGGGCGATGAGCGCGCCGACGGGTACGGCGATGAACAGGCCGTAGAACAGGGCCAGTCCGGCGGAGGCGTCGAAAGCCGCGGCGACGGCGGTGGGGCCGGGGTGCGGCGGCAGGAAGCTGTGCATGGTGGACAGGGCGATGGACATCGGCAGGCCGACCCACAGCAGGGGCGCGCCGGTGACCCTGACCAGGGTGAACGCGATGGGCACGATGATGATGAACGCGACCTCGTAGAACATGGTCACACCGATCAGCATGGCTGTGACCACCATGGCTACCTGCACCCAGCGCGGGCCGAACGCGTCGAGAAGCGTGCCCGCGATGCGCTGGGCGGCACCGGAGTCCCCCATGACCCGGCCGACCATGGCGCCGAGTCCGATGGTGAGCATGGTGTCGCCGATCTGGCCCCCGATGCCCTCGGAGAGGACGTCCGGGATGGTCGCCACGGGGATGCCCCGCACCAGCGCGACCCCGACGGCCACGAGCAGCAGGGCCGCGAACCCGTTGAGCCTCAGCCTGGTCATGAGCAGAAGCAGGATCAGAACACTGACCCCGACTATGAGGAGCGGCACGGCGGTTCCCAACTCCCATCTACATACACAGACATCATCCACGTATGAGGATGGAGGCTAGGTGGGTGAACCGAGTGGGTCAACGGGTGTGCGGGGACGGATTTGAAGTGGGAGGTGGGGCGCGATCACGCGTGTGCATGGTGACGGCGGCCTGAGCAGGCACTGCGCCCCGTCCGCGTCATCAACTCACCGGCCGCTCCGGGCCATTGGCTGCGCGGAGCGCGGTGGCGACGGTCACGTGTCGCGGACCGCGGCGACGACGCCGCCGTCGACGAGGATGTCGATCCCGTTCAGGAAGCTCGCCTCGTCCGAGAGCATGAACGCGACGACGGCCGCGACCTCCTCCGGGCGGCCGGTGCGGCCGAGCGGCGTCGCGTCGACGAGCCGCCGCATCGACGTCTGCTCGGCCGCCTCCTGTCGGCCCTGCGGGGTGTCGATGATGCCCGGCGCGAGCGAGCAGACGCGGGCCCCGACCGGCCCGAGCCGTACCGCTTCCCGGCGGGCGAACCGGGCCACGCCGTGCTTGGCCCACGGGTAGGCCAGCGTGGACCGCTCGATGTCCGGGCCGACGGCCTCACGAATCCGGTCGAGGAAGTCCTCCCGCAGCGGGTCGTCCAGGATCGCGCCGATGGCCGGATCGGGCTCCACGCGCGCGAGCAGGTGGGACATGGAGGAGAAGTACACCTGCGCGGTGCCCTCGGTGGCGATTGAAGCCTGGGTGGTCCGGGTCGCGGGCGATGCCGGCCATCGGTCCTCACTTCCGGCCGGCGCTCTGGTCGACCGCGCGCACGATCTTCACATAGCGGCCGCAGCGGCAGATGTTGCCGCTCATCCACTAGCGGATCTCCTCCGGAGATCCGGTGTGCCCCTCCTGGATGCAGCCGACCCCGGAGATGATCTGGCCCAGCGTGCAGTAGCCGCACTGGTAGGCGTCCTCGTCGATGAACGCCTGCCGCAGCGGGTGCAGTTCGTCACCGTCGGCCAGGCCCTCGATCGTGGTGACCTCGGCCCCCTCCAGCCGAACGGCGAGCGTCAGGCAGGAGTTGACCCGCCGCCCGTCGACCAGCACCGTGCACGCCCCCACCGTCCGCCGCTTGCCGTTGACCGTCGGGGAAACCCCGGCTCTCCGGTGGGGGGTGCGCGGGACCTTTACGAACCGGGCGCATCGACTGCGCGGCCGGTTGCGCGGCAGCGTGCCATCGCCCCCGCGCTCGAAACAGGGAGAGATCCCTCCCCCCATGAACCATTGAGCGGCTCCCCTGAACCATTGAGCGGCTCCCCTGGCCGCCCCGGCCGGCAGGTCCCTGCCCGGTGGTCTCCAACGGGTCCCCGAGAACGATCGAGGGGCCGTTTCAGATTGCTCTGAAACGGCCCCTGATCTGCGACTCCATCGAGTCGGGACGACAGGATTTGAACCTGCGACCCCTTGACCCCCAGTCAAGTGCGCTACCAAGCTGCGCCACGTCCCGGTGCGCTGTTCACGGGTGATCCGTGTGAACGCGCAGGAAGAACTTTACCGTACGTCGGGGGGTGCGTCGCTGCCGGTGAGGGCGGGGGACAATCGGGGCATGAGCGTGGCATCGGGTGGCGGAAGTGGGCAGGGGCGGGACCGGGACGCGGAGGGGCGTGCGCGCAACGCCCGGCCCCGGGACGGGCTGGGGCGGCCGTTGCCGTACGGGGCGCCCGGTGTGGAGCGGCAGCCGGAGGGCGTCGTGCGGGGGCCCGAGGAGACGGTCGCCGAGGCGCAGGCGTTGCTGGACACGGGGCGGCCCTTCCACGCGCACGAGGTGTTCGAGGACGCCTGGAAGTCCGGGCCGGAGGAGGAGCGCGAGCTGTGGCGTGGGCTGGCCCAGCTCGCCGTGGGGCTCACGCACTCGGCGCGCGGCAACATCACGGGCGGCGCACGGCTGCTGCGACGCGGTGCCGGGGCCGTGGAGGAGTGGGCGGCCGTCAGCGGGCGGGCTCGCCCTTACGGCATCGATCTGACGGCGGTGCGGACCTGGGCACGGGAATTGGCCGGGACCGTGGAGCAGAAGGGCGCCCCCGTGGACGCGGGGACCTGCGCCCCACTCCTGCGCGGGGACGGCTGACCGCCCCGAGCCTCGTCCCGTCCCCGATGCGGCCGCCCACCAGGCGGTGTCCGCGCTGTCAGTGGGGTGCGGCAGACTCGGGGGGTGCGAAAGATTCATGTCATCGGGATCGGGGCGGGTGACCCGGAGCAGTTGACGCTGCAGGCGGTCAGGGTCATGCGGAGTACGGATGTGTTCTTCGTGCTCGACAAGGGCGAGGTGAAGAGCGATCTGACCCAGCTGCGCCGGGACATATTGGACGCACACCTTCCCCAGGGGTCGTATCGGGTCATCGAGGCGCGGGACCCCGAGCGTGATCGGGCCGCCGGGGGTGCGGCCTACTCCCCCGCCGTCGGGGACTGGCGCAGTGCGCGCGCGGAGATCTACGAGCGGCTGATCGCCGAGGAGCTGGGGCCGCGGGAGAGCGGGGCGTTCCTGGTGTGGGGCGACCCCGCGTTGTACGACAGCACGATCGGGATTCTGGAGGAGGTGCGGGAGCGGGGTGCCGTGGAGTTCGCGTACGACGTCGTGCCCGGCATCAGCAGTGTCTCGGCGCTCGTCGCCCGGCACCGTACGGGGCTGAACCGGGTCGCCCGCCCGGTGCAGATCACCACGGGGCGGCGGCTCGCCGAGGGCTTTCCCGAGGGCGTCGACGACGTGGTCGTGATGCTGGACGCGCACCAGACGTTCCGGGAGTACGCCGACCAGGACATCGACATCTACTGGGGCGCCTATATCGGCACCCCGGACGAGATCCTCGCCTCCGGCCCCCTCGCCGAGGCCGCCCCCCGTATCGAGCGGCTGCGCGCCGAGGCGAGGGAGCGGAAGGGCTGGATCATGGACACGTACTTGCTGCGCAGACGCCGGGAGGGATGAGCACTCGGGGAGGTGTGAGCCCACCACGAGGCGTCCTCTCGTCGGGTTACCCGCGCGGAGCGCCCCCGCATGCACGCACCGGCCCCCGGTGTGATCGTGACCCTGTGACGACAGCCCAGGCCCCCGCCCCGTCCTCGCCGTCCGGCCCTTCCGACGCGACCGCCACCGCCCCTCAGCCGCCCGTGCTGAGTACCCGGCAGCGCAATGTGGTCTTCGTGACGATCATGCTGGGCATGCTGCTCGCGGCGCTGGACCAGACGATCGTGGGTACGGCGTTGCCGACGATCGTGTCGGATCTCGGCGGTGCGGAGCACATGTCATGGGTGGTCACGGCGTATCTGCTGGCGGAGACGGTGTCGACGGCGCTGGTGGGGAAGTTCGGGGACCTGTTCGGGCGGAAGATCGTCTTTCAGGTCTCGGCGATCGTCTTCATCACGGGCTCGTTCCTGTGCGGCCTCGCCTCCAACATGACCCTGCTGATCGTGTGGCGGGCCCTGCAGGGCGTGGGCGCGGGCGGGCTGATGGTGACCGCGATGGCGTTGATCGCGGATGTGATCCCGCTCAGGGAGCGCGGCAAGTACCAGGGGGCGATCGGCGCGGTCTTCGGGGTGGCGACCGTGATCGGGCCGCTGCTCGGCGGGCTGTTCACCGATCATCTGGACTGGCGTTGGTGTTTCTACGTCAATGTCCCCATCGCGATCCTCGTGGTCGTGGCGGCGGCCCGCACGATCCCGGTGGTGAAGTCGGTGTCCCGGCCGGTCATCGACTATCTGGGCATCGGGCTGGTCGCGGTCGGGGCGAGCGCGCTGATCCTGGCGACGAGTTGGGGCGGGAACGAGTACGCCTGGGGGTCCGGCGTCATCATCGGGCTGTTCGTGGGCGGCGCGGTCGCCCTCGGGCTGTTCTGCTGGGCGGAGACCCGCGCGGTGGAGCCGATGCTGCCGATGCGACTGTTCCTCAACCCGGTCTTCACGGTCTGCTCGATCCTCAGCTTCATCGTCGGCTTCGCCATGCTCGGCGCGATGACGTATCTGCCGAGCTATCTCCAGTATGTCGACGGCGACTCGGCCACGGTCTCCGGTGTCCGGACGCTGCCCATGGTCATCGGTCTGCTCATCGCCTCCGTGTCCAGCGGCAACGTGGTCAGCAGGACCGGCCACTACCGGTACTTCCCGATCGTCGGCTCGCTCGTCATGGGGCTCGGCCTGTATCTGCTGTCGCTGATGGGGCCCGGCACGGGCGTCTGGCTGGAGTCGCTGTACATGTTCGTACTCGGCACCGGGATCGGACTGTCCATGCAGGTGCTGACGATCGCCGTGCAGAACACCGTCGAGTACACCGATCTGGGCACCGCGACCTCCGGCGTCACGTTCTTCCGTACGCTCGGCAGCTCGTTCGGGACGGCCGTCTTCGGCACGATCTACGCCAACACGCTCGCCCCGAAGCTGTCCGCCGCCGTCGCGGAGGCCGCGCGGACGGGGGCGGCCTCGCCGGCGGACATCGCGAAGGCCGCGCAGAGTCCCGAGGGGCTGCACCGGCTGCCCGAGCAGGCCGCCGAGCCGATCGTCGAGGCGTACGCGGACACGTTGCAGACGGTGTTCCTGTGGACGGTGCCGGTCGCCGCCGTGGGGTTCGTGGTCGCGCTCTTCCTCAAGCAGGTGCAGTTGCGCGACAGTGCGCGGGCGAGTTCGCAGGACATGGGCGAGGGGTTCGCACGGCCACCGGCCGGGGACTCCCAGCGGCTTCTGGAGGCCGCCGTCGGGAAGATCATCGTGGGTACGGAGCCGGACACGGCCCGCCGGATCGTCAGCGGGTCCGACACCCGGCTCGACATCGCGGGCGCCTGGGCCGTGATGCAGGTGGAGCTGTACACCCGGATGGCCGGTCATGCGAGCATCACGTTGATCGCCACGAGGCGCCATATGCCGCCGGAGGTACTGGTGCCGGTCTTCGACCGCATGGTCGAGGAGGGCTATCTCACCCGCGACGGGGCCCTCTTCTCCCATACCGAGGCCGGTGCCCGCGAGGCCGCGGTGATCAGCAGGGCCTGGGGCGACTGGCTCCGCGCCCGCTTGGAGAAGGACTACGGCCATCCCGTCGACGGTGACCTGCGCGCCGCCGTCGACACCATCGCGAAACGACTCCTCGCGGAGGACCTCACCCCCGGCCCGCCCGGTCGGACACGGGAGTTGGCGACGTCGGGTGCGACAGCTGCGACGGGTGGGGCTGCGGGGGCGGACGGCTGAGCGCCTCACCCGGAGGCGAGGCCGAGGTGGGCCAGGGCTCCCTCGACGTCCGGTACGGCCGTCACGCCCTCCGGTAGCGCAGGACGGCGTACGACCACGACCGGCAGGTCGAGGGTGCGTGCGGCGGTGAGCTTCGCCGAGGTCGCCGCTCCCCCGCTGTCCTTGGTGACCAGGACGTCGATGCGATGCTCGCGCAGCAGCGCCGTCTCGTCGTCGACCGTGAACGGGCCCCGGGCCAGCATGACCATGGAGTGCGGCGGCAGCGGCGGTTCGGGCGCCTCCACCGACCGTACGAGGAAGTGGAGTTCGGTGAGGTGGGCGAAGTGGGCGAGGCCCAGACGGCCGGTCGTCAGGAAGACCCGGTGGCCCAGTGCCGGCAGCAGCGCGGCGGCTTCGGCGAGGGAGGCGGCGTCGTGCCAGCGGTCGCCGGGGCCGGGGCGCCAGCCGGGGCGGCGCAGGACGACGGCCGGGGTGCCGGTGGTGTGCGTCGCCCGGGCCGCGTTGGCGGTGATGGCGGTGGCGAAGGGGTGCGTGGCGTCGACGACCGCGTCCACGTGATGCTCCCGCAGCCAGGCCGTCAGCCCCTCCGTGCCGCCGAAGCCGCCGGTCCGTACGTCCCCTTCGAGCGTCCCCGGCCGCGACACCCGCCCGGCGAGGGACGACGTCACCCGCACCCCGGGCACGGCCGCCAGGGCCGCGGCCAGCTCACGGGCCTCCGTGGTGCCGCCGAGGACGAGGATGTGGCGAGGGGCCGGCGAGGCCGGGGCGCGCCGGGAGGACGCGTACGGAGAGGGGGCCTGATCGGGCGGGACCTGCGGGGGCATGCGGTCGAGACTACGGGGCATCAGCGCAGCAGTAGTTGCAGGCCGCCGACGATCGTCGCCGCGATCACCAGTCGCTCGAAGAGTTTCTGGTTGATGCGGCTCACGGCCCATTTGCCGAGGAAGGCGCCCGGTATCACGAAGAGGGCGAGGGCCGCGTCCAGCAGCAGGGAGTGGCCGTCGATGAGGCCGAGGCCCACGCTGAAGGGCACCTTGGACACATTGACGATCAGGAAGAAGAAGGCCGAGGTGCCAAGGAAGCCGAGCTTCCGGAAGCCGGCCGAGAGCAGGTACATGGACATCACGGGGCCGCCGGCGTTGGCGACCATGGTGGTGAAGCCGCCGAGTACGCCGTACGAGCGGGCCTTGAGGCGGCCGGCGCGGGTGGTGACCGCGTCGGGGTCGTCCTCCTTCTCGGCGGTGCGGCGGCGCCACACCGTGACCGCCGCCATCAGCAGCAGGATCGCGCCGATCGAGGTCCGTACGATCCCGTCGTCGGCCCACACCAGGAACAGCGTGCCGAACACGACGCCCGCGCCGACCGCCGGGAAGAGCTTCCACAGGGTGGGCCAGTGGGCGTGGCGGCGGTATGTCAGTACGGCGAAGACGTCGCCGACGATGAGGATCGGCAGGAGGATGCCGGTCGAGGCGCGGGCGGGGAGGATCGCCGCGAAGATCGCGAGGCTGACCGTGTTGGCACCGCTCACGGCGGTCTTGGAGAAGCCGACGAGCAGGGCGGCGAAGGCGAGGGCCGCGAATTCGGCCGTGGACAGGTGCCAGAGAGTCATCGTGTTCATGCGGAGACCGATGCTATGCGCAACTATCGCCGCGCCGACAGGACCGTCTCGCCAGGTGGCCCCGGCCGAGGAGGAGGGGGCGAGGGGATGACGCGGGTCGCGTGCCATGGACCAGCGGCGGGGCGGCTGGCAAGATCCCCCGGGTAGCTTCGTAAGCGGCTTCGTCGACGCTGTTGGAGGAGTCATGGCCGACTCGCGCGAGCATGCCTTCGCCGGTACCCGGGGTGGGATCACCGCCCGGGAGTGGCCGTGCGAGGGGGCGCGGTATGTCGCTCTTCTGGTGCACGGCTACGGCGAGCACATCGGCCGGTACGAACATGTGGCCGACTCCCTGGTCGCGCACGGGGCGGCCGTGTTCGGCCCCGACCACATGGGGCACGGCAGATCGGCCGGCGAACGGGTGCTGATCGAGGACTTCGAGGACGTCGTCACCGATGTGCGTTCGGTGGAGGAGATCGCCCGCGCCGAGTACCCGGGCCTCCCGGTGGTTCTGATCGGCCACTCCATGGGTGGTCTGATCGCCGCGCGGTACGCCCAGCGGTACGGCACCGGGCTGACCGCGCTCGTCCTGTCCGGCCCGTTGATCGGCATCTGGGAACCGCTGGCGGCGCTGCTGGCACCGCCGGAGGTGCCCGATGTGCCGCTCGACCCGAAGCTGCTCTCCCGTGACCTGGCGGTCGGGGCGGCGTACGCGAGCGATCCGCTGGTGTGGCACGGCCCGTTCAAGCGGACCACGTTGTTGGCCATCGAGAGCGCCCTGGAGAGGATCTCGAAGGGCGGCACCGTCGGCTCCCTCCCCCTGCTGTGGCTGCACGGCGACGACGACCGGATCGTGCCGCTGCCGGGCAGCCGTACGGGCATCGAGGAGCTTCGCGGCACCGAGTGGACCGAACGCGTGTACGCGGGCGCCCGGCACGAGGTGTTCAACGAGACCGACAAGGCCGAGGTCCTGACGGACATGAGGACATTCCTGGACGGCGCCCTGGAGCGCTGAGCGCGACGACGACCGCCCGCTCGCAGTCGATGGTCAGTCCGGCAGGCGGGACGGTCGTCCGTCTGTCGATACGGTCGGGGTGGGCACGTGTGCGGCCCAGTCCAGGATCTGTACGGCGGCGCCGGCGGCCTCCAGACCTCGGCAGTCCGCGTGGTGGCGGCGGGCGATGCCGTCGAGGTCGAGACGGGGGCCGAACGCGGGGTGGGCGGTGAGGCGTCGGGCGTACGACCACAGGTGCGGGTGGTCGGCGACGCGGTGCACGGCGGAGGCGTCCAGGTGCCAGCGGTGCACGGTGTCCAGGCGGACGAGGCCCACCCACAACTCCACGTCGGCGGCGGTGAGCGAATCGCCGAGCAGGTACTCCTGGTGGGCGAGCCGGGCGTCCAGTGAGCGCAGGGTGCGCAGCAGGGAGGCGAGGGCGTCACGGCGTTCGGTGTCGTCGGCGTCGGCCCGTCCGGCGCGCTGCGCGGGCGCGTCGATGCCCTGGTCACAGAGGTGGGCCACGGCCTCGATCTCGCTCTCCGCGTCCGCCGGGTACAGCTCGGGCATGCCTTCGGCGCCGAAGCGGTGGGCGAGGTCGCGCATGATGTCGGGGGCGTGGGTGCTGACGATGCGTCCGGACCAGTCGTCACTGAGGACGGGGGCCACGGCCGCGCCGGGGTAGCGGTGGGCGCTCGCCTCGTACAGCGGGCGCAGCGCGGAGTGTTCGCCGTCGGGTCCGTCGGGCACGGCGGGCAGGAGGGTGACCGGACAGATGTCGTCCAGCCCCAGGAGGGCGTGCACGACGGCGATGCGCAGGGCGCCGGTACAGGCCAGCGACAGATGGAGGCGGTAGCGGCGGGGCACGGCGTAGTGGCCGCTGCGCGCGTCGCCGCCGATCCTGCCCCGGAAGTCGGGGGCGGTCCTCGGGGGCGAGGGGATGGCTCGGAGGGTGCCGGCGTGAACGGGCGTGGCGGTCATCTGTCTCCCCAGGGTCCGGTCCGCGATCGCGAGGCATTCCCTACCTGTTCACTAGGGAAAACCCTCAGTGAGTGTCGATCGGCCTTCGGCCCTCGTCAAGTGGGCGTCCGAGGAGTGGTCGACGGCACGCGCGGCGCATGCCGGGTCGGCGGCACTCGGCGGGCCGGCGTCGATCCCATCGCCGGCCAACGGGTCGGCGTCAATCCCGTCGCTGCGGCCGGCGAGCCGGCGTCGGTCCCGTCCCCCTCGGTCGGCGGTTCAGCCCCGGTCCTCGCCCTTGCCGGCGAGCATCCGCTCCAGCCGGTCGAAGCGTTCGTGCAGCGCGTGGGCGGTCTCGTCGCACAACTCATGGGTGCGGTGGCGGAGTTCGCGGCGCTTCTGTTCACGGCCGACGAACCAGGTGGCGATGGCGGCGGTGACCATGCCGTAGGTGGTGATGCCCACGACCATGACGACCGCGCCGACGACCCGGCCCCAGAGGGTCACGGGGTAGAAGTCGCCGTAGCCGACGGTCGTGGCCGTCTCGATGGACCACCACAGGGCCCTCGGGTACGTCGTCAGGTTGGCCCGCGCCGCGTCGTGCTCGGCGGCGACCACGGCCCAGGAGCCGAGGAGCATCACCACCACCAGGACGGCCGTGGCACCCCCGGCGGCCTTGAGATGGAGCGGGCGGTGCTGCCCTTCGCGGCCGAGGAGGAGTTCGACGGCCCTGGTGAGGAATCCCGGCAGCACGGTCAGACCCCCTTCGCGCGGGGAGCCGGCTTCGGTCGGCCGCGACGGGCGTGGGTGGCGTGGCCGTCGAGTTCGTAGGCGACCCGGATGAGCGGGACGTGGGTGAACGCCTGGGGGAAGTTGCCCAGTTGGCGGCGGGTGACGGGGTCGTACTCCTCGGCGAGCAGTCCGACGTCGTTGCGGAGGTCCAGCAGCCGTTCGTAGAGCGCGCGGGCCTCGTCGTCGCGGCCGATCAGCAGCAGGGCGTCGGCGAGCCAGAAGGAGCAGGCGAGGAAGGCGCCCTCGCCGCCGGTGAGGCCGTCCGGCGAGCCGGCGCCGCCCGTCGTGTAACGGCTGACCAGCCCCTCGGAGCCCTCGAAGAGGAGTTCGCGGCGTACGGCCTCGACGGTGCCGAGGACCCGGGGGTCGTCCGGTGGCAGAAAGCCGGTCTGCGGGATCTGCAGCAGCGCGGCGTCGAGTTCGCGGGAGCCGTACGACTGGGTGAAGGTGCCGCGTTCCCGGTCGAACGCCCGTTCGCAGATCTCCCGGTGGATGCTCTCGCGGACGGCCCGCCACTTCTCCACCGGTCCGGGGCGGCCATGGTCCTCGGCGAGCCGGACGGCCCGGTCGAAGGCGACCCAGCACATCACCTTGGAGTGCGTGTAGTGGCGGGATTCGCCGCGCATCTCCCACAGTCCCTGATCGGGCTGGTGCCAGGCCTGTTCGAGGTGATCGAGGAGGACCGTCTGCAACTCGACGAGATGCGGGCGGGGGCGCAGTCCGCAGCCGATCGCCAGATGGATGGCGTCCATGACCTCACCGGGTACGTCGAGTTGGCGCTGCTCGGCCGCCGCGTTGCCGATCCGCACCGGGCGCGACCCCTCGTACCCCGGCAGCCAGTGCGCCTCCCACTCGGTGAGCCGTCGCTCGCCCGCGATGCCGTACATGATCTGTACGTCCTCGGGCCGCCCCGCGACCGCCCGTTCCAGCCAGGCCCGCCAGGCGTCCGCCTCGTCGGTGAAACCGCTGCGGAGCAGCGCCTCCAGCGTCATTCCGGCGTCCCGCAGCCAGCAGTAGCGGTAGTCCCAGTTCCGGACGCCGCCGATCCGCTCGGGCAGGGAGGTGGTCGGGGCGGCGACGATGCCTCCGGTCGGCTCGTAGGTGAGGGCCTTAAGGGTGACCAGGGAGCGGGCGACGGCCTCGCGGTACGGTCCGTCGTACGAGAGTCCGCGCAGCCAGCGCCGCCAGTACGACTCGGTCGCGCGCAACGCCTCGAACGCGTCCACCGGTCGTGGCGCGGGCCGGTGGGAGGGGTGCCAGGTGAGGACGAACGGGACGCGTTCACCGGCAAGGACGCGGAAGTCCGCGATGTGGACGGTGCCGTGGGCCCTCGGCCGGACCGGGGTCCTCAACCACACCGACTCCGGGCCCGCGATGCCCGTCAGCTGGCCGTCCCTCCACTGCATCCAGGGCAGGACCCGGCCGTAGTCGAAGCGCAGCCGCAGTTCCATGCGCAGGTCGACGGTGCCGGAGACTCCCTCCACGATCCGTACGACACAGGGGGCGTCCTCGCGTTCACGGCGCGGCATGAAGTCGGTGACCACGGCCTTGCCGGTGGGGGTCTCCCACTCGGTGTCCAGCACGAGCGTGTCGTGGCGGTACCGGCGGACGGCCGAGGCCTCCGGAGCCATGGCCGGGGCGATGCGCCAGCGCCCGTTGTCCTCGTCGCCGAGGAGGGCGGCGAAGCAGGCGGGTGAGTCGAAGCGGGGCAGACACAGCCAGTCGACACCGCCGTCCCGGCCCACGAGGGCCGTGGTGAGGAGATCACCGATCAGGGCGTACCCCTCGATGGGGCCGGGGCCGGAACGGGACCGGGGGGCGGGGTCGTGTCCTGGCATGGGGTCAGTTTCCGGGCGGGGCGGGGGGCGGGCATGCCGGGTGGGGCGTTCGAGTTGCCGGGCCGCTCGCGAAAGGGCCGTTCAGGGCGTGGTCGCCACGCGGAAGCCGATGTTGCCGGACGAGCTGTCCGGGGTGTTGGAGGAGCGGGCGGCTACCCGGTAGCGGTTGCAGTAGGAGGCGTGGCACATGTGGGAGCCGCCTCGCATGACGCGGGTGGAGCCGGACGGGGGGCCGGTGGGGTCGGTACGGGGGGCCGTGGTGGGGAAGTCGGGGCTGAACCAGTCGGCGCACCACTCCCATACGTTGCCGACCGTGTTGTACAGGCCGAAGCCGTTGGGGGCGAAGGCGTCGGCGGGGGCCGTCGAACGGTAGCCGTCCTCCGCCGTGTTGAGTGTGGGGAAGGTGCCGCGCCAGATGTTGCACATGGGGCTGCCGTCGGGGGCCAGGTCGTCGCCCCACGGGTAGCGCTTCTGCTCCAGGCCGCCCCGGGCCGCGTACTCCCACTCCGCCTCCGTGGGCAGCCGGGTGCCCGACCAGGCGCAGTAGGCCTGTGCGTCGTTCCAGGAGACGTGCACCACCGGGTGGTCGAGGATCGTGTCCACGGTCGAGCCGGGGCCCTCCGGGTGCCGCCAGGTCGCGCCCCGGACGCCCCGCCACCACGGTGTGCCGGGGACACGCGGGGACACGGCACGCAGTTCGGCCGGGAGGAAGCCCTCGAAGACGAAGGAGAAGTCGAAGCGTTCGGCCTCGGTCGCGTAGCCGGTCGCGTCCACGAACTCGGCGAACTGTGCGTTGGTGACCGTGGTCGCCGATATACGGAAGGGGCTCAGCTCCACCTCGCGGACCGGGCCCTCACCGTCCGCCGGATAACCGACCTCGTCCTCGGTGCCCATCAGGAAGCGTCCACCGGGGAGGGCGAGCGGCGGGCGGGGCGGCTGTGCCTTCTCGGCCGCGTCGCCGGACGCGACCCCGTCCGACGCCCTGCCGTGCGGTACGCCCGGCACGGTCACCGGCTCCCGGCCCGGAGCACAGCAGGCCCTGTCGTGTGACATCCGTTGATCCTTCGGTGAGACGACAGGACGAGTCTATTCCCACGTCATCTCTTCTCCCCCTTTGTGCCGTGTGACATAGTACTGAGGTGACCGAGCGACTGACCTGCGACGTCGTGGTTGTCGGAGCGGGAATGGTGGGCGCGGCCTGTGCCCTGTACGCGGCACGGGCGGGGCTGGGTGTCGTCGTGGTGGACCGTGGCCCGGTGGCCGGTGGCACAACCGGCGCGGGCGAGGGCAACGTCCTGGTCTCCGACAAGGAACCTGGTCCCGAACTCGACCTCGCCCTGCTCTCGCGACGTCTGTGGGCGGAGCTGGCCGCCGAGCCCGGTCGGGGCGGGGCCTTCGAGTACGAGGCGAAGGGCGGGCTCGTCGTCGCCGCCACCCCGGAGGGGCTCACCGCGCTGGAGGCGTTCGCGGCGGGGCAGCGGGCCGCCGGTGTGCGGGCCCTCACCGCCGATGCCCGTCAACTCACCGATCTGGAACCCCACTTGGCACCCGGCCTCGCCGGTGGTGTCCACTACCCCGGCGACGCCCAGGTGATGCCCACCCTGGCCGCCGCCCATCTTCTGCGCGCCTCCGGCGCCCGTCTCCTCACCGGCCGGACGGTCACCGAGGTGCTGCGCACGGCCGACGGCACGGTACGCGGCGTACGGACCGACCGGGGCGAGATCCACGCGCCCGCCGTCGTCAACGCCGCCGGTACCTGGGGCGGTGAGGTGGCCGCGCTCGCCGGGGTCCGCCTCCCCGTCCTCCCCCGTCGCGGCTTCGTCCTCGTCACCGAACCGCTGCCGCCCCTGGTCCGGCACAAGGTGTACGCCGCCGACTACGTGGCCGACGTGGCCAGTGACTCGGCGGCGCTCCAGACCTCCCCGGTCGTCGAGGGCACGGCCGCCGGGCCGGTGCTGATCGGGGCGAGCCGGGAGCGGGTCGGCTTCGACCGGTCGTTCTCGCTGCCGGTCGTACGGGCGCTGGCGGCGGGGGCGACCCTGCTGTTCCCGTTCCTGGAGCGGGTGCGGGCGATGCGGACGTACGTCGGGTTCCGGCCGTACATGCCGGATCATCTGCCCGCGATCGGGCCCGACCCACGGGTGCCGGGGCTGTTCCACGCCTGTGGGCACGAGGGCGCCGGGATCGGGCTCGCCACCGGAACCGGGCATCTGATCGCCCAGGTGATCGGGGGGAAGACACCCGACCTCGACCTTTCGCCGTTCCGCCCGGACCGGTTCGCGGGACCGGACCGGTTGGCAGGGCACGGCGAGCGTGAAGGGGGCGCCGCGTGAATCCGTTGGAGCTTGCCGAGGCCGAGCCGGGGCCCGGCTTCGCCGTCACGTTCGACGGTCGTACGGTCCAGGCGTTGCCCGGTCAGACCGTCGCGGCCGTGCTCTGGGCGGCCGGGGTGACGTCCTGGCGGACCACCCGGGTCGGGGGCCGGCCGCGAGGGATCTTCTGCGGTATCGGGGTCTGCTTCGACTGTCTCGTCACCGTCAACGGGCGGCCCAATCAACGGGCTTGTCTGGTTCCGGCCCGGCCCGGCGATGTCATCGGCACTCAGGAGGGGACCGGGCATGGCGAGTGAGGAAACGTCATCGGGCACCGCTCTCCCCCACCTCGCGGTCATCGGCGCGGGTCCGGCGGGGCTCGCGGCGGCCCTCGCGGCGGCGGGTCGGGGGGTACGCGTCACGCTCATCGACTCCGCGGAGGCCGTTGGCGGCCAGTTCTATCGGCAGCCCGCCGCCGGGCTGGGTGCCCGGCGGCCGCAGGCCCTGCACCACCAGTGGCGGACCTGGCGGCGGCTGAGCGCGGGCCTCGAACGGCAGATCGCCGCCGGGCGCGTCGCTCATCTCCCCGACCACCATGTGTGGTGCGTGGAGCGACAGGCCGGCGCCTCTTCGCCCTTCACCGTGCACGCGCTGCTCGGCCCCGCCCAGGAGGAGCCCGTCACCGTGCGCGCCGACGCCGTGCTGCTCGCGACCGGCGGCTACGAGAAGGTGCTCCCCTTCCCCGGCTGGACCCTGCCGGGTGTGGTCACCGCCGGGGGTGCGCAGGCCATGGTGAAGGGCGGGCTGGTGGTGCCGGGGCGTACGGCGGTGGTGGCGGGGACCGGGCCGCTGTTGCTGCCGGTCGCGACGGGGCTCGCGGCGGCGGGCGTCACCGTGGCCGCGCTGGTGGAGTCGACCGATCCCAAGGCGCTCGTACGGCGGGGCGCGGGGCTGCTGGGGCGGCCGGACAAGCTCGTCGAAGGTGCCGGGTACGCGGTGGAGTTGGTGCGGCGGCGGGTACGGACGCTGGTGCGGCACACCGTGGTGGAGGCGCACGGCGAGGACCGGTTGGAGGCCGTGACCGTGGCCGCGCTCGATGCCGAGGGGCGGGTGCGGGGCGGTAGTGAGCGGCGTATCGCCTGCGACACGCTCGCCGTGGGGCACGGGATGCTTCCGCACACCGATCTCGCCGAGTCCCTCGGGTGCCGTATCGATAGCGGCGTCCGGGGTGCGCACGGCATCGGTGTGTGGGTCGACGACGAGCAGCGCACCGATGTGCCGGGGGTGTGGGCCGCGGGCGAGACCACCGGGGTGGGTGGGGCGGTGCTCTCCCTCGCCGAGGGGCATATCGCCGGGCGGTCGGCGGCGGTGCGGTTGCGGGGGCGGGTGCCGGACGCCCGTGACTGGGCGGGGGCCGCCGAGTCCCGTCGGGCGCTGCGGGAGTTCTTCGGTGCGCTCGACAGTGTTTGCGTGCCGCCGGCGGGGTGGGTCGAGCAGGTCACCGATGGGACGGTCGTCTGTCGGTGTGAGGAGGTCACCGCCGGGGTGGTGCGGGAGGCGGTCGGAGGGTTGGGGGCGGGGGATGTGCGGACCGTGAAGTTGTTGACGCGGGCCGGGATGGGGTGGTGTCAGGGGCGGATGTGTGGCGCCGCTGTCGCGGGGGTTGCCGGGTGTGCGGAGGCTGTGGGGCGGCGGCCCTTCGCTCGGCCGGTGCCGCTGGGGGTGCTGGCGCGGGGTGGGGAGGGGGACGGGTGAACTGGGCCGGTGTCGGAGCGCTTGCCGGAGCTGGGGTGGGCCGGGCCGGGGTTTCGCTTACCGGCGCTTGCAGGGTGCCGCTGCGCCCACCCGTGCCGCCCCAGCGGCACGATTGCCCGCAGCTGAGTAAGCACCGCCCGGCGTCGGCCAGCGGCACGACTGCCCGCAGCTAAGTGGGCGGCCAGTCGTATGTCACATCTCACTGAGAGGGAAACCCACATGACCATCATCGAGAACCGTCCCTGGCGTGGTGTGCTCGTCGCCACTGCTCTGCCCCTTCGCGACGATCTGTCCGTCGACTACGACAAGTACGCCGAGCACTGCGCTTGGCTGGTCGAGAGTGGGTGTGACGGTGTCGTGCCGAACGGGTCGCTCGGGGAGTATCAGGTGTTGACGGGCGAGGAGCGGGTCAAGGTCGTCGAGACGGCGGTCGCGGCGATCGGTGGGGCGCGGGTGATGCCCGGGGTCGCCGCGTACGGGTCGGCCGAGTCGCGTCGGTGGGCCGAGCAGGCGCGAGACACGGGCTGTACGTCGGTGATGCTGCTGCCGCCGAACGCTTACCGCGCCGACGAGCGCTCGGTCCTCGCCCACTACGCCGAGGTCGCCAAGGCGGGCCTGCCGATCGTGGCGTACAACAACCCCATCGACACCAAGGTCGATCTCGTCCCGGAACTGCTCGCCAAGCTGCACGGCGAGGGGTACATCCAGGCTGTGAAGGAGTTCTCCGGGGATGTCCGCAGGGCGTATCGGCTGGCCGAACTCGCGCCGGAACTGGACCTGTTGATCGGCGCGGACGATGTCCTGCTGGAGCTGGCCGTCGCCGGTGCGAAGGGCTGGGTGGCCGGATACCCGAACGCGTTGCCCGCCGCCACCGTGGAGCTGTACCACGCGGCGGTGGACGGCGACCTCGCCACGGCCAAGCCGCTCTACGAGCAGTTGCATCCGCTGCTGCGCTGGGACTCGACGGTCGAGTTCGTGCAGGCGATCAAGTTGTCCATGGACATCGTCGGCAGGCACGGGGGCCGCTGCCGTCCGCCGCGCGTGGAGCTGCTTCCCGAGCAGGAGGCCACGATCCGCGCCGCCACCGAGAAGGCCGTCGCCGCCGGGCTGGCGTAGCCCCGCCGAACCGTCATGCGTCCCGCTCAAGAAAGGAGGCTCGGCCATGCGCAGCAGACTCGTGCTGCACGCCGTCGACTCGCACACCGAGGGCATGCCCACCCGGGTGATCACCGGGGGGATCGGCACGATCCCGGGTGCGACCATGAACGAGCGGCGGCTGTGGTTCCGTGAACACCGGGACGACATCAAGCAGTTGCTGATGAACGAGCCGCGCGGACACGCGGCGATGAGCGGGGCGATCCTGCAGCCGCCGACCCGCCCGGACTGCGACTACGGCGTGGTCTACATCGAGGTCTCCGGCTATCTCCCGATGTGCGGTCACGGCACGATCGGCGTGGCGACCGTGCTGGTGGAGACGGGCATGGTCGAGGTCGTCGAGCCGGTGACCACGATCCGGCTGGACACCCCGGCGGGCCCCGTCGTGGCCGAGGTGGCGGTGGAGGACGGCGCGGCGAAGGCGGTCACGCTGCGGAACGTGCCGTCGTTCTCCGTCGGCCTCGACCGCAAGGCCGTGCTCGCCGACGGCCGGACGGTGACGTACGACCTGGCGTACGGCGGGAACTTCTACGCGATCCTGCCGCTGGAGCGGTTCGGGCTGCCGTTCGACCGGGACCGCAAGGACGACATCCTCAAGGCGGGGCTGGAGCTGATGGCGGCCATCAACGCCGAGGGGGAGCCCGTCCACCCCGAGGACCCGTCGATCCACGGGGTCCATCATGTCCATCTGTACGCGCCGGGCGCCACGGCCCGGCACTCGCGGCACGCGATGGCGATCCACCCAGGCTGGTTCGACCGTTCACCCTGCGGTACGGGGACGAGCGCGCGGATGGCGCAGTTGCACGCGCGGGGTGAACTGCCGTTGCACACCGAGTTCGTGAACGAGTCGTTCATCGGCACCCATTTCACCGGGCGGCTGCTGGGCACCACCGAGGTGGCCGGAATCCCGGCCGTGCTGCCCAGTTTCACCGGCCGCGCCTGGGTCACGGGCACGGCCCAGTATCTGCTCGACCCGTCCGACCCGTTCCCATCCGGCTTCGTCCTCTAGGATTCCGGGCTCCGGAACGCCAGGACCTCAGGAGAGACCGTCATGACCCCCATGGGCCCCCAGCGCTCCACGGCCCCCGCCCCCGCCCCTGCCCTCTCCTCCCCCGATCTGCCGGTACTGGGCGGCAAGAAGAGCAGCTACCGGGAGCGGGTCGCCGACGCGCTGCGGGCCGCGCTGATCGCCGGGGAGCTGCGGCCGGGCGAGGTGTACTCGGCGCCCGCGCTCGCCGCCCGCTTCGGTGTCTCGGCGACCCCGGTGCGCGAGGCGATGCTGGATCTGGCCAAGGAGGGCCTGGTCGACACCGTGCCCAACAAGGGCTTCCGGGTCACCGCGGTCACCGAGAAGCAGCTCGACGAATACACCCACATCCGCTCGCTCATCGAGATCCCGACCACCGTGTCGCTGGCCCGCACCGCCGACCCGGTCTCCCTGGAGGCGCTGCGGCCCGCCGCCCGGGAGATCGTGGCCGCCGCCGCTGCCGGCGACCTCATCGCGTACGTCGAGGCCGACACCCGCTTCCACCTCGGTCTGCTCGCCCTCGCCGGGAACGCCCATCTCGTCGAAGTGGTCGGTGACCTGCGCAAACGCTCCCGCCTCTACGGTCTCACCGCACTCGTCGAAGCCGGCCGGCTGGCGGCCTCCGCCCAGGAGCACCTGGAACTCCTCGACGCCCTCCTCGACCGCGACGAGAACGCCGTACGAGCGGTCATGACCCGGCACCTCGGCCATGTCCGGGGCCTGTGGGCCGCCCACGACAACGCTCACGAGTCGGCTCACGAATGATCTTCGCCGGGGCGCATGGTGATCCGGTCGGTGGGGCAAGGTGTGACCGGAGCGACGCGCGCTCCCCATGACGTTGAAAGTATGATCGGCCAATGTCTGACATGACCGAAACCACGCCCGGCTGGCTCTCGTCCGACGAGCTCGAATCGGCCCGCGCCCGGATGCCGATCCTGTACGTCGAGGCCGTGCCCGTGCGCGTCGACGACAGCGGCGAAGTCACCAGCATCGGACTGCTGCTGCGCATCGGCCCGGACGGAACGGTCAGCCGCACGCTGGTCTCCGGCCGCGTGATGCACCACGAGCGGGTGCGCGACGCCCTGCTGCGCCATCTGGAGAAGGACCTCGGCCCGGTGGCGCTGCCCCGGGTGCCGGCCGCGCTGCAGCCGTTCACCGTCGCCGAGTACTTCCCGACGCTGGGCATAACGCCGTTCCACGATCCGCGTCAGCACGCGGTGTCGCTCGCCTACATCGTCCCGGTCTCGGGTGACTGCCGCCCCCGGCAGGACGCCCTCGACCTGGTCTGGTTCAGCCCTCAGGAGGCGGCGTCCGAGTCGGTGCAGAGCGAGATGCCGGGCGGCCAGGGGGTCCTGCTGAAGCAGGCCCTGGCGCATGTGGGCTGCTTGTCGTAGGCGCGGACGGCCGGGGCAGGCGGATCGCCGTCGGCCCGGTCCGGTACGCGCCCCCCACGCGGGCCCGGCACCGTCACGTACGGGTCGCCAGATACGGCCCGTGCAGGTCGCGGCCCAGCCTGCTCGCCGCCGGGGCCGCCAGTTCGCTCGCCTTCTCGCGGGCGAGGGCGGCTCGGCCGGCCTCACCGAGGGCGTCGGCGAGACGGGCCTCGCCCAGCCAGTTGTACGGGCTGTGCGGGGAGAGACCGGTGCGCTCGCCGAGCAGCAGACGGGCCAGGTCGCCCCGGTCGGCGCGCAGGGTCGCCTCCAGCAGCGTCCGCTGGACGGCGTCCCGCTGGGCGTGGCTGCCGCCGAAGGTGTTCAGCCGGCGTCGTACCGGCCAGAGCAGGTCGATCACCGTGGCGTGGTCGCCCCGGACGTACGCGACGAGGGCCTCGCAGACCGGGAGGCCGATCTCGGCGGTCATCACATGGTTGGCGGTCGGGTGGCCCTCGTCCTCGGCCAGCCAGCGGCGGCGGTCGGCGATGAGCGCGTCCGCCGCCTTCAGCCGACCGGCGCCCGCGAAGGCCATCACGGCGTGCACGTCGTTGAAGGCGTAGTGCGGCGGGTCCTCGCGCGCCGCCCAGGCGTCGGCCAGCTTCTGCCAGCGGGTGTCCTCGTCGAGGCCGGCGAGGAGGAACCGCCACAACAGGGCGGCGGCGTCCAGGAGTTCCATGACGAAGCCGGTGGAGTCCTTGTGGTGCAGCACGGCGTCGTAGATCCGGGTGGCGGTGTCGGTGTCGCCCGCCTCCAGCGCGTACAGGGCGTAGTGCCACCAGTTGTGCACGGTCAGGAGGGTGCCGCTCGACCAGTCGTCGAGGCGGGCGTTGTAGTAGTCGATGCCCTCGGCGAACCTTCCCTGCATCTCGTGGACGTGGGCCACGGCGTGGATCGCCCAGACGTCCTGGGGGTTCTGTTCGACGGCGGCGAGAGCGGTCTCCTGGGCGCGCGCGTAGTGGCCCGACTCCTCCAGGCCGAACGCGTACATGCCCATCAGGGGGCCGCGATGGGGGTCGTCCGTGGACCAGGCGGGGAGCGCTCCGCCGATCCGGTCGCGCAGGCGGGTCGCGTCGCCGGTGAAGAAGTCGAGCTGGTGGCCGACCGCCAGGGCCAGCGGGTCGCGGGGGCATTCGACGACGAGTTCTTCGAGGATCTGGCTCGCCCAGCCCATGTCGCCGCCGAGCCAGGCCTCCGCCGCCGCCACGTGCATGCGTTCCCGGGGCGGAAGGGCCGAGGTGTCGGTCCCGGCGGCGAACTCGGCGAAGCGGTCGCGGGCCAGGGCGGCGTCGCGCGGCTCGGTGCCGAGGACGCCCAGGTAGGCCGAGAACGCCTGGGCGAGGGGGGAGGTGGGGCAGGCGAGGACGGCGTCCTTGACCGCGCCGGGGAAGTCCGGGCGGAAGAACAGCAGGCCCTCGACCGCCCGGTCCAGATGGGCCGCGCTCTCGGCGGTGGTCTCGTACAGGCGGTTGCCGTACCGGTCGGTGGTCACCATGCAGATCGTTCTCCGGCTCTTCTCCGGCCAGCCGGCTCTTCGGCTCTTCTGCGCGAACACCGCTGGCGCGAACACCGCGTCGAACCCCGCTGCGTCGACGTCGGCTTGTGCGGCGGCACGGACAACGGTCAGCCGTGCCGCCACCATCAAAGCCATCGGTGCTCGGCCGAGTCCAGCAGGAACACCCGAACGGGGCGCGTCACCTCCGTACGCCGGTGCGCACCACCACGCGGGCGCCCCCGGGAGCCGGACCGGGCGTCAGGCGGTCGTGCAGGTCGCCCCGTTGAGGGTGAACGCGGTCGGGGCGGTGTTCGTGGCGCCCTTGCTCGCGGTGAACCCGACCGTCACCGAGCCCCCGGCGGGTACGTTCGCCGTGTACGAGGCGGCCGTGACGCTCACCGAGGCGCCGCTCTGGCTCGGGGTGCCGCCCCACATGTTGCTGATGGTCTGGCCGTCGGCGAAGGCGAAGCGGAGGGTCCAGCCGTTGACGGCGGCGGTGCCGGTGTTGCCGATGACGATCTCGCCCTGGAAGCCGCCGGACCATTCGTTGGTGGCGCGGTAGGCGACCGAGCAGTTCCCGGCGGGGGTGGAGCCGGTGGTGACGTCGACCGTGGCCGAGCGGGACGAGCGGTTGCCTGCCGCGTCACGGGCGTAGACGGCGAAGGTGTAGGCCGTCGAGGCCGTGAGGTTGGTCAGGGTGACCGAGTTGGTGGTGGAGGCGGCGACCGCGGTCTCGGAGCCGCCGTTGACGCGGACCACGTCGTACGCGGTGACGCCGGTGTCGTCCGTGGCGGCGGACCAGGTGAGGGTGGCGGTGGTGGCCGTCACGGCGGAGGCGGTCGGGGTGCCGGGGGCGGTCGGGGCCTGGGTGTCGGGCGCGGAACCGCCGTAGATCGTGGCCTCCTCGGCGGTCTGGGCGATGCCGTTGGCGCCGTTGAAGATGCGCTGGCCCCAGGCGCTGAGGTTGTTCGGGTCGAAGCCGATCGACAGGTCGAGGATCGGGTCGGTGTTGCCGCTCCAGGACCAGGCCAGATAGCCGAGGTCCAACTGCTGGGCGGTGGCCATCATCGTGTCCTCGTCCGGGTCGCCCCACTGGTCGGCGGGGCCGCCGAACTCACCGATGAGGATGGGGAGTCCGGCGTCGACGAAGGCGTTGAGATAGTCGGTGATCTCGGCGGCCGTGTCGAACACGCTGTACATGTGGATCGAGAAGATCAGGTTGCCGGTGGTGTCGGCGTCGTAGACGGCCTGGGCGTTGGCGCGCATCACGCCCTGCCAGTCCTGGCCCCAGTTGGGCGCGTCCACCATGATCGTGTGCTCAAAGCCGGCGTTGCGGAGCTTCTGGATCGCGGCGATGGTGGGGGCGGTCCAGCCCTCGGGGTTGGTGTTGCCCCAGGGCTCGTTGCCGATGTTGACGATGATGTAGTTCTCCTGGCCGGCGAGGACGTCCTTGAGGCCGATCCAGTAGTCGGCGGCGTGGTCGAGTGTCCCGGCGGCCGTGTCCTCGCCGTAGCCGGTGGTGTCGTGCACCTCCAGGACGCAGATGAGCCGGTTGGCCTTGCACTGGGCGACGACGTTCGCGACGTCGGAGGCGCTGTTCTCGGTCCAGCGGTGTCCGTCGGAGAGGACCACCCGGACGGTGTTGGCGCCGAGCGCCTTCACATCGGCCAGCGACTGCAACTCGCCCGTGTACCAGGTGTGGGCGTGGTTCACGCCCCGCATGACGAAATCGTTGCCGTTGCCCTCCAGCAGCCGGCCGTCGCTGATGTGCAGACCGGTGGCTTGGGTCTCGGGTTCGGTCCGGGTGTCGGGGGCCGCCTGGGCGTGGGCGGCGGCCGGGGAGAGCACGCCGAACAGACACGCCAACGCGGCCAGGAGGACGAGCAGAGGGCTCTTTGATTTCACGCTTCTCGTGGTTCTCATCGCGACTCCAGTGGGGTGGGCGCCGAGAATCTCAGGCATCGAAAAAAGGGTTGTGGGAGCGCTCCCATATGCGAGTGCGCTCCCATGAACCCATTTCGCCACGTACACGTCAACCCAAGGGGCGGAGTTCAGTGCTGGTTCAGTTCCTGAGATCGGCCCGCACCGCCGCCGCGACCACCGCGTCACGCTCGCTCGGGCTGAACAGCCCCTGCGCCAGCCACCCGTCGGCCAACACCCGTACGGCGTCCACGAATTGAGCCGACCCGGCGAACGGCGCCTGCTGCCAGAGCACGTCGAGGAAGGTGAGGCGGTCCGCGCGTGCCCGGTTGGGCACGCCGGAGTCGGCCGTACCGAACACCACCACGGGCTCGTTCCGCCGGAAGTACGCGTGGTAGCGGGCGGTGTCCCCGACGTGGAACGGCGCGAGGGTCAGACCGTGCGTGGTGAAGTACCCCGGCCTGCCCTCGGGCCTGATCGCGGTGGCGAGATCGCCGCGCAGGGTGAAGTCCCTGTAGAAGGAGAACTGCCGGAACCCGGTCTCCGTACTCCGTGCGACCAGCAGCACCGGCCCGTGGAACACCGACTGCACACCCGGATCGTCCAACGCCCGTTCGACGCGCAGCCGATAGGGCGTGGAGATCGCGATCCGGTCGCCGGGCTGCCAGGTCCGGCTGAGGGTGAGATAGGTGCCGGGCACGGCCGTGACCCGCTGCCGGACGCCGTTGACGGTGACGGTCACCCCGTCCGTGGCCCAGGACGGGATACGCAGTTTGAGATCGAGGAGACCGCCGCCCTCGCGGAACGTCAGGGTGCGTACGCCCTCGGCCGGGAAGGCGCTGGTCTGGTCGATGACGAGGCCGCGCTCGGGCCAGCGGAGGGTGGAGGCGAGGTAGAGATTGACGTACAGGGCGCCGCCGTCGGCGGAGCGGAAGTACACGGAGTCCTGGTACTTGGTGTGGTTCTCCATTCCGGTGCCGCCGCAGCAGGTGCCGGTGTTGCCGTACTCGCGGACGACGCCCGGCCCCATCCCGACGAAGTACGTCACCTCCGGGCTCGCCGTGGAGCGGGCGTCCCGGCGCGAGGCGAGGATGTGGTTGGTGAGCCCCCGCTCGTAGTGGTCCATGTAGGCGGGGACCGGGTCGCGGAAGAAGAGCCGGCGGCTGAGTTTGAGCATGTTGTACGTGGCGCAGGTCTCGGCGTTGTTGTCGCCGAGGGTGGCCGCGATGGCGTCCCGGGCACGGAACATCTCGCCCTGGCCGGTACCGCCCAGGCTGTACGTCCGGTGTCCCGCGACCATGCCCCAGAAGTGGCGGGCCGCGTCGGCGTACCGGTCCTCCCCCGTGTGGTCGAACATGCGCAGATAGCCGGTGAACTGGGGGATGTGCTGGTTGGCGTGGCGGCCGTCGAGGATGTCGCGGTCCTGGGCGCAGGCGTCCAGCAGGGCGGTGTTGTCGAAGCAGCGGGCGGCGGCGAGGTGTTCGGCCTTGCCGGTGAGGGCGTACAGATCGGCCATCACCTCGTTCATGCCGCCGTACTCACCGGCGATGTAGATCGACCACATGCGGTCCAGCTGGGCCTTGGGGAGTCGGCCGAGTCTGCTGTGCACCCAGTCGCCCATCGCCGACGCGACCGTCAGCGCCTCCGCGTTGCCCGCCAGGGTGTGGGCGTCGAGCAGGCCCCGCATGATCTTGTGGCAGGTGTAGTACGGGGCCCAGATGGTCGGGTAGGTGGTGTAGCTCTCCAGCAGGATGAACTGGGTCTCCGGGTACGCCGCCAGGAACCCGGGGTGGCTGGGTCTGGGGTCGCCGCGCTCGGCCACGGTCCGCTGGCACTCGGCGAGGGCGGCCACCAGGTAGTCCAGCTTGGACTTGAGCGCGGCCTCGCGGGTGTCGGCGTACGCCTGGGCGACGAGGGTGAGGAAGTGGCCGCCGTAGTGGCCGCGCAGATTGCCGTCCGAGGTCTCCCAGCCGCCGGGCGGCTGGGCGCCCCGGGTGTCGAGGCCGGCGTTCGCCCGGAAGACGGCCAGGATGCGGTCGGCCGGGTACGACCTGGCGTACTCCAGCATCAGGTCCCGCTTGCGGCGGAAGACGCCGTCGCCGAGGGTGACTTGGTCCAGGGGGAAGGGATGGACCTGCCAGGTGGCGGGGGCGATGACTGTCCTGGTGGCCCGCGCGGGTGTGGGGTCGGCGATGGTGGCGGCGTGGGCCGCCGGGGTCGTGTGTGGTAAGGAGGTCGCCGCCGCGGTGCCTGCGGCCAGTGTCAACAGGCGGCGGCGTGTGGGGGGTTGGGGCATGCTACGACTCCGATCGTCACTGCTCGATCTCCGGGTCACTCGATCGCTTGATCGCTTGATCACTCGGTCTTCGGTAGCCATACCCGCATCGTCGAAGGGCCACGGTTCGCCCAGGAGTGGTAGGGCACGAGGGCGATGTGGGTGGTGCGGTCCGTGGGCTCCGTCGTCGGGGGGTGGGTGGGGGGTGCGTACGGCCATGGGGTGTCGGTCGGTTGCGTGAGCGCGCCTGCGACAACGACACCGGGGGCGGCGGTGCCTGGCGTGTCCTGTGGCTCGACGGTGGTGTCCACCCGTATGGCGTCGACCTCGTGGCCGGTGGGCAGGTCGACGGACTCGGCGCAGTACACCAGGGGCCCGCGTTGGACGGCGGCCGTGCCGCGTATCGCGTCGATGCGGGGGTCGGGTTCGAGCCAGCGGGGGGCCATGGGGAGTTCGAGCCGGAGTTCGTCGCCGGGGCGGAAGCGGCGGGTGACCTCGACCGTGCCCGGGGTCACGGCTCGGCGGGTGCCGTCCGGGGTGATCAGCCAGGCCGTGGCGCCGGTCGCCCACTCGGGGACGCGCAGGGAGAGGGTCCAGGGGTGCTCCGGGGTCCGGTCGACCCGTACCGTCACATGGCCGCCGGAGGGGTAGTCGGTACGGACCCGCAGGGCGACGGCCTGGCCTGTCCCGAACGATGTGGCGATCTCGGCGTCGGCGTACTGGTGGAGTTGGAGGCCGTGGTCGTCGGTGGTCGCCAGGTAGGCGGGGAGGAGGGCCAGGGTGCGGGCGACGTTGGTGGGGCAGCAGGAGACCGCGAACCAGGGGGCGCGGAGGCCGGCCTCGGCGCGGGGGCTCTCGGCGTCGGCCGGGGGGAGGGTGCCTCGGCGGCGGCGGTGGAGGGTGTTGGCGTAGAAGAAGGCCCGGCCGTCCTCGGAGGGGGAGGTGGCGATGACGTTGAAGAGGGTGCGTTCGGCGAGGTCGGCGTAGCGGGGGTCGCCGGTGGCCAGGAGGAGGCGCCAGTTGAGCATCACCGAGGCGACACCGGCGCAGGTCTCCGAGTAGGCGCGGTCGGGCGGGAGGACGTAGTCGTCGCCGAAGGCCTCGTCGCGGTGGTGGGAGCCCATGCCGCCGGTGAGGTAGGTGCGGCGGGCGACCGTGGTCTCCCACTGGCGGACCACGGCGGCGAGCAGTTCGTCGTCGCCGGTCTCCATGGCCACGTCGACGGCGCCGGCGGCGAGGTAGAGGGCACGTACGGCGTGGCCGCGCAGGACGGGTGCCTCGCGTACGGGGATGTCGTCCTGGTAGTAGGCGCGGCCGAACTCCGGGTCGGCGAGCGTGCCTTGGCCTCGGCGGTCGATGAAGAGAGCGGCCTGGTCGAGGTAGCGCTGTTCGCCGGTGGCTCGGGCGAGTTCGACGAGGGCGGGTTCGATCTCGGGGTGGCCGCAGACGGATTCGATGCCGCCGGGGCCGAAGGTGGCGCAGACGTGGTCGGCGGCCCGGCGGGCGGTCTTGGCGAGTTCGCCGTCGCCCTGGGTGCGCAGCTGGGCGACGCCCGCCTGGATCAGATGGCCGTAGCAGTACAGCTCGTGGCCCCATTCGAGGTCGCTGTAGCGGGGCTGTTGGCCGGTGCGGCCGAAGGCGGTGTTGAGGTAGCCGTCGGGTTCCTGGGCGGGGGCGATGGTGCCGGTGACGGTCTCCAGGGCGGTGACCGCGTCGTTGCCGCCCTCCCAGGCCATGGCTTCGAGCAGCTTGTAGACGTCGGAGTCGGCGAACTCCCTGCCACGTCGGTCCCGTTGGACACGGCCCTCGACGGCGGCGGTGAAGTTGCCGATCCAGCCGACGCGTTCCATCCATTCCCGGCAGTGGTCGAGGGTGGCGGTGGCGTTGATGTGCCGGCGGTGGGCCCAGAAGCCGCCGGTGATCCTGACCTCGTCGAGGCCCAGCGGTCGTAGTCGGCCCCGGCTCGGGGCGACGGGCAGGACGAGTGAGCGCTTGGTGTCGTTCGTCGTCACCGGATCATGCCTTCGGTAGGTCCCTTCTGTGGCGGATCATTCCTTCGGTAGGTCCCCTTCTGGGATGGTTCATGCCTTCGGTAGGTCCGCTCCGTGGCGGACGTGTCAGCCCTTCAGCGCGCCCGACATGAAGCCGCGTACGTAGTGCCGTTGCAGGAGCAGGAAGATCAGCAGGCAGGGGACGGCGAGGACCACGACGCCCGCCTCGGTGGCGCCGTAGTCGACGGCGCCCATGCTCTGTTGCCGCAGATTGGCGACGGCGAGCGGCAGGGGTGCCTTCTCGCTGTCGGAGATGAGGATCAGCGGGGCGATGAAGTCGTTCCAGGCGGCGAGGAAGGCGAAGAGGCCCACGGTGATCAGTCCCGGCCGTACGGCGGGGAGCAGGACGCGGCGCAGGGCGCCCGCCGTGCCGCAGCCGTCGACCAGTGCCGACTCCTCCAGTTCGCGTGGTACCGCCTCGAAGGAGATCCGCATCATGAAGGTGGCGAACGGCAGTTGGAACATGGCGAGGACCAGGCTCAGCCCGATCAGCGAGTTCTGCAGGTGGAGCCGGCCGAGGAGGACGTAGAGGGGGATGAGGAGGGTGGCGTAGGGGACCATGAGGATGGCCAGGGTCAGCAGGAACAGGGCGTTCTTGCCGGGGAAGTGGAAGCGGGCGAAGGCGTAGCCGCCGAGCAGGGAGACGCCGAGGGTGAGGGTGACGGTGAACGCCGAGACGAGCGTGCTGTTGAGGAGGTACCGCCACAGGCCGGCGTCATAGTCGAGGAGCGTCCGGTAGTTGCCGAGGCCGTGGCCGGAGTCCTGTGCGGTGCCGGGCTGGGGGCTGATCGAGGCCCAGGTGTTCCACAGCAGGGGGAAGAGGAAGATGACGGCCAGTCCTCCGGCGACGACGTAGTACGGCGTACGGCCGAGGATTCCGGCTCGGGCTCCGGCTCGGGCTCGGGCTCGGCTGAGCACCGGGGGCTCCCTTCTCCTGGACGCGGGGGTCATGACTCGTCGGCGTGGCGCAGACCGCGGAACTGGAGGGCGTTGAGCAGCAGCAGCGCGGCCAGCACGATGATCGAGAGGGCGGCGGCGGTGCCCAGGTTCAGGCGCTGGAACGCCTCCCGGTAGATCAACTGGACGACGGTGACCGTGCTGTTGTCGGGGCCGCCCTTGGTGAGGACGAAGAACTGGTCGAAGGCGAGCAGCGATCCGGTGACGCAGAGGAGGAGGGACAGGGCGAGGGAGGGTCGTAGCAGGGGCAGGGTGATGGAGCGGAAGATCTGGGCGCGGCTCGCGCCGTCCATCCGGGCCGCCTCGTAGACCTCGTGCGGGATGCGTTGCAGGCCGACCAGCAGGATCAGCATGTAGAACCCGGCGAACTTCCACACCACCAGGAACACCGTCGACAGCAGGGCGGAGGTGGGGGTGCCGAGGAAGGAGACGGGGTCGTCGGAGAGGCCCAGTTTCCGGGGGATGTCGCTGAGCGGGCCTGTGGTGGGGCTGTAGAGGCCCCAGAAGAGCAGGGAGGCGGAGGCCAGGCCCAGGGCGCCGGGCAGGAAGTAGACCGTGCGGAAGAAGCCCGCGCCCGGGCGGGACTCCTGCACGAGCAACGCCAGCAGGAGCGCGAGGCCGAGCAGGATCACGGTGACGATCACCGTGTAGAGGAGGGTGAAGCGGACGGCGGGCCAGAAGAGGGTGTTGTCGGCGATGTCGGTGTAGTTCTCGGGGGCGTTGGTGCCCCGGTCTCCGGCGAGCAGGGGCCAGTCGCTGAGGGACATCTGGCCGACGAGCAGCAGGGGCGCGACGAAGAAGACGGCGACGAAGGCGGCGGTGGGGGCGGCGTAGCCGAGGCCTTGGAGGGTGCGGGAGTGCCACAGGGGCGTGGCCCTGCGGCGTCGTGGGGTCGGGTGCTCCGGTGGGGCGCGGTGCTCGGTCGTCACTCGGTCGGGTGCCTTGACCTGCATGGCTCTCCCTCCTCGGTCCGTCAACGAACGCATTCCGTGGGCGAACACGTTGCCTCGGCGAACACGTTCCGCCGGCGAACTCAGTCCGCCAGCGAGGCCGTGACCGCCTCGTTGTCCTTCTCCAGGGACGTGCCGTCGCCGAAGACCGCGTCGCGCATCAGCGTCAGCCAGGGCCCGTTGGGGTCGTTGAAGGTCTCGCCGAACTTGAGGGCGTACGGGGTGCGGCCGTGGGCGACGAGTTCGTTGACGGTGACCAGGCGGGGGTCGGCGGCGGAGTGCTTGTTGGCGGCGAGGTCGGTGCGGGCCACCACGTCCTTGTGGGCGGCGACGACATCGACCTGGGCCTTGTCGCCGAGGGTCCAGGAGAGGAAGTTCCAGGCCTGGTCGGCGGCCTCGCTGGTGGCGGCGATGCCGATGGCGTCACCGCCGACGAAGGTGGACTTGCCGCCATCGGGGCCGGGGATGGGCGCAACACCGAGGTCGAGGTCCTTCGGCATCAGGCCGAGCGTGGTGGACGGCATGGGCATCACACCGACCTCGCCCTTGGGGAAGACACCGGTCCAGGTGGTGCCGGTCTCGTCGCGGGCGCCGGGGGCCGCGATGTCGTCGTCGACCCAGCCCCGGTAGGTGTCGTACACCTTCCGCGCGGTGGCGGAGTCGAGGTCGGCTTCCGTGCCGTCCTCGTTCAGCACCTCCTCCCCGGCCGCCCAGATCGACGGCCACCAGGTGAAGACGCCGCAGCCGCCGCAGTTGCCGCCGAAGAAGGTGCCGTTGACACCGCCGCCCAGTCCGTCCACGGCCCGCGCCTGTTCGTCCCACTCGGCCAGCGTGGTGGGCGGCTTCTCGGGGTCGAGCTTCGCCTTGCGGTAGAGGTCCTTGTTGTAGAAGAGCACCGAGAGGTCGAGGGTGTGCGGTACGACGTACTTCTTGCCCTCGTAGGTGCCCGCCTTGATGTGCGACTGGGCGAGCTTGTCGGCGTAGGGCAGGGCGTCGACGCGTTCGGTGAGGTCGGCGAAGAGGCCGCTGGAGGTGTAGTTGGGCACGAAGACGACATCGGAGGCGAACAGGTCGGGGAGGTCCCGGGAGCCGGCGGCGGCGCCGACCTTGGCCTGGTAGTCGTCGGTGGGGACGACGGTCAGCTCGACCTTGTTCTTGTGGCTCGCGTTGTACGCCTCGACCAGGGCCTCGCTCTGCGGGCGGGTCGCGGCGCGCGTCCACATCGTGAGCGTGGTGCCGTCGTCGACGCCGTTCACACCACCAGCCCCGGCTCCCCCGCTACCGGAGCCCCCGTCGCCCGATCCGCAGGCCGTGACCAGGCTTCCGGCGGCGAGCAGTGCGACGGCACCGGCGGCGATACGGCGCAGACGTCCATGTGGTCCGATCGTGCTCCCCATGCCGAAGCCCATGCCCATCTCCCTGCCGATCCCCATGCCGATCCCCTCGACGGAAACGAACCCGGAAACAAACCGAAAAGGCTTTCTGAAAGCTAGGACCAGCCTCATGGCCCGTCAATCCCCCTCGCACGAACCGGATTTACAGGCTTCCCGAAACCTGTGAAAACCGGCGGGACGCACATCGGCCGAAACAACTCGCGTACGGTTTCACGTGCGACGTGCCACGCTCGACGGCCCCGGCACGCGCCGCGAGACAGGAGAACGCCCATGACCCAGGCCGCCGGCCCCGCCCGTCCGCATCCCGCCACGCTCAGCGATGTGGCCCGGCTGGCCGGGGTCTCCGTCGCCACCGCGTCCAAGGCGCTCAACGGGCGCAGCCAGGTGCGGGCGGAGACCCGGCAGCGGGTGATCGAGGCGGCCGAGCGGCTGGCGTTCCGGCCGAACCAGCTGGCCCGGGGGCTGCTCGCCGGGCGGACCGGCACGGTCGGGCTGCTCACCAGCGATCTGGAGGGCAGATTCAGCATCCCGATACTGATGGGCGCCGAGGACGCCTTCGGGGCGGGCGAGGTCGCGGTGTTCCTGTGCGACGCGCGCGGGGACGCGATCCGGGAGCAGCATCATGTGCGGGCACTGCTCGGACGGCGGGTGGACGGGCTGATCGTGGTCGGCAGCCGCACCGATGCCCGGCCGTCGCTGGGCCGTGAGCTGCCGGTTCCGGTGGTGTACGCGTACGCGCCGTCGGACGACCCGGAGGATCTGTCCATCGTGCCGGACAGCGTGGACGCCGGGCGGATCGCCGTGGACCATCTGCTCGCCTGCGGCCGTACGCGGATCGCGCACATCACCGGCGATCCCGGGTATGCCGCCGCCCATGACCGGGCCGAGGGCGCGCGGGCGGCGCTCTCCGACGCCGGGCTCGCGCTGGTCGGCGAACCGCGCTTCGGGGCCTGGTCGGAGGGGTGGGGGCGGGCGGCCACCGCGCTGCTGCTGGACCAGCACCCCGATGTCGACGCCGTGTTGTGCGGCAGCGATCAGATCGCCCGGGGGGTGATGGAGGTGCTGCGCGAGCGGGGGCTTCGGGTGCCGGAGGACGTGGCGGTCATGGGGTTCGACAACTGGCAGGTGCTGACCGCCGGTTCACGGCCGCCGCTGACCAGCGTGGACATGAACCTGGAGCAGGTCGGCCGGGCGGCGGCGCACGCGTTGTTCACGGCGATCGGGGGCGGCCGGCGTACGGGGGTGGAGACGCTGCCCTGCCGGGTGGTCATCCGGGGGTCGACGGCGCCGCTGTCCTGACCACGTCGATCCCGGGCCGAGGCACGCGCCGCCGCGATCCCCGTCTGTCCTGAACCGCGCGGTCGGCGAACTCGTGCCCCAGCGGCCTCCCTTGACACTCCATCAGCCCGCTCCTACGTTGCGAAAACCTTTTAGGTCGTTTCAGCAAAGGGGAGCAACCGATGCGAAGACGAACAAGGCCCGCCGCGCACCCCCTCCTGATCGCTCTGGCGCTTCTCGTCTGCTCCGTGTTCGCCGCACCTCCCGCCCACGCCGACCAGACCATCGGCTTCCCCACCTTCGGCGGCCCCGCGATCCCCGCCCCGCCCGTCGCCCACACCCAGGGCGACATGATGAAGGCCATCTACGACGCGGAGAGTTCGGGCACCGACTTCTGGATGGACCGGCTGCTGGCCCGTACCGGCGACGATCCGGCCGGGCCCTGGCTGATGTCCCGGGGCCGGGCCCTGTTCATGAAGACCCACAACCCGGCGGTGCTCGGCTTCGGCGGCAACGTCGCCTACTGGGAGGGCATCAACAACAGCAACGCCTACTCGGTGGCGATCACCCCGGGCACCTTCACCGAACAGGTCGGCCAGCGGCGGCAGACCCCGAGCCACTGGAAGAGCGTCCACACCAGCGGTTCCGTCACCGTCGACCAGACCAAGTTCATCACCGAGAACAACGTGGCCGTGACCAACCTGGCCATCAGGAACAACGGCTCCGCCTCCACCACGCTTCAACTGCGCGCGACCTCGCCGTACGCCACATCCGGCAGCGGCAGCGAGCTGACCGGCCAGGTCAACGCGTACAACAACCTCACCACCCTCAAGCCCCGGCTGACCGGCGACGGGTTCACGGTGTCGAGCGGTGGTCTGGGCCGCTCGGTGACGGTCGCGGCCGGGGCCACGGTCACCGTCAAGGTGGTGATGGGCTTCGTCACCGACGAGATCCCGGAATCGCTGAGCGAGTACAACGCGTACGCCGGTCACTCCCCCGCGACCGCCTTCGCGACCCACGTCCGCGCCTACAACCTGTGGTGGGCGCAGAACGTGCCCTATGTCGACGTGCCCGAGCCGGCGATCAAGAAGAACATCTACTACCGCTGGTGGCTGATGCGCTTCAACCACCTCGACGCCGACATCCCCGGGCAGACCTTCCAGTTCCCGACCTCCACCGAAGGCGTGCTCGGCTACAACAACGCGATCGCGCTGACCCAGCCGATGCACATCGACGACCTGAAGTATCTGCGGAACCCGATCTACGCCTACGGGGACTGGCTGAGCGTCGGGCAGATCTCCAAGGGCGGACGCTTCCTCGACAACCCGGGCGACCCGGAGAACTGGTCGAACAGCTACACCCAGTACATCGCCGAGGCCGCCTGGAAGAGCTACCAGATCCACGGCGGCCAGCCGGCCATCGCGGGCAACCTGGCCCGGTACGCCGAGGGTGACGTCAAGGGGCAGCTCGCGTACTACGACCACGACGACAACAAGCTCATCGAGTACGACTGGGGTGCCCTGACCGGCAATGACGCCGACGCGGTGTCCTTCCACTGGAAGCCGGGGAACATGGACCGCGCCGAGTCCGCCTACCAGTACAGCGGTGCCATGGCCGCCGCGCAGGCGTACGAGGCGATCGGCAACACGGCCAAGGCCACGGAGATGCGCACGCTCGCGAACCAGATCAAGGACGCGATCGTGAATGTGCTGTGGAACCCGAACCGGCAGCTCTTCGAGCACCGGCTGAAGTCGACGAACGAATGGGTGCCGTGGAAGGAGATCAACAACTACTACCCGTTCTCGGTCGGCGCCGTCCCCGACACCGCGACCTACCGGCAGGCCCTGCGCCTGTACGACGACCCGGCGCAGTACCCGATCTTCCCGTTCTACACGGCCAACCAGATCGACAAGCAGGCGGCGGCCGAGGCAGGCGAACCGGGCTCCAACAACTTCTCCACGATCAACTCGACCGTGCAGTTCAGGCTGTACTCGTCGGTGCTGCGCAACTACCCCAACTCCTGGATGAGCGCGACCGACTACAAGAAGCTGCTGTACTGGAACACCTGGGCGCAGTACGTCGGCGGCAACACCCAGTGGCCGGACGCGAACGAGTTCTGGGCGGACTGGAACGGCTCCTCGATCGACTACCGGTCCTGGATACATCACAACATCCTCGGCAGCAGCAACTGGACGGTCATCGAGGACGTGGCCGGGCTCCGGCCGCGCGGTGACGCCAAGGTCGAGCTGTCGCCGATCGACATCGGCTGGAGCCACTTCACCGTCAACAACCTCCGCTACCGCAACGGCGATCTGTCGATCGTCTGGGACGACCCGGCCGACGGAGTGGTCCGCTACCCGGGTGTCCCGGAGGGCTACTCGATCTTCGTCAACGGCAGCCGCGTCGCCACCGTCGGCACGCTCGTCCCCTTCACCTGGGACCCGGCCACCGGTGAGGTGACGACGAACGGCACGGTCACCCATCACACCGCCGCCCCCGGTCTCAAGGCCCCCAACCAGGTTGTCCAGGACAGCCCCCGCATGGTCGACATGCTCGCCAAGGCGGGCGTCGATCTCACCGCCGACCTCACCAATCTCGCCTCCGGCGCGACCGTTTCCGCCTCCCACACCGGGTCGGGCTCCTCGGTCTCCGGCGCGGTCGACGGTCTGCCCACCAACGAACCCTTCTGGGGCGCCGGCGGCTCCGCCGGCAGCCAGGACTGGTACGAGATCGACTTCGGCGCCACCCGGACGCTCAACGAGGTCCGCCTGTACTTCAAGGACAGCAGACCGGCCAGTACGACCTACCGGGCGCCGTCCTCGTACACCGTCCAGTACTGGAACGGCAGTTCGTGGGTGAACGCCCCCGACCAGACCAAGAGCCCGTCCGTCCCGCGCGCCAACTACAACCTCGTACGCTTCCCGTCTCTCGACGCCCAGCGCATCCGGGTGCTGGCCACCCACGCCTCCGGCGCCAGGACCGGACTCACCGAGGTGAAGGTGTTCAACCGGGGCGGTGTCCAGCCGCCTCAGCCGCCGGCCAACCAGGCGGGTTCCGCGACGGCGAGCGCTTCGTACACCTCCCCGTGGGAAGCGGTCACCGCCCTGAACGACGGGATCGATCCGCCCTCGTCGAACGACACCGTGAATCCGCGCTGGGGCACCTGGCCCGAGTCCGGTCAGCAGTGGGCCGAGCTGACCTGGCCGTCGGCGCGCACCCTGAACAAGGCGGAGGTGTACTTCTTCGACGACGACCAGGGCATCGACATGCCGTCCGCCTGGAAACTCCAGTACTGGAACGGCAGTTCGTACGTCGACGTGCCGGGCGCGAGCGCGTACGGCTTGGCCGCGAACCAGTACAACAGCGTCACCTTCACCGCCACCAGCACCACACGACTACGGGTGCTGCTCACCAGCAACGGCACCAACTCCGTCGGTCTCCTCGAAGTGAAGGCGTATGGCCCATGACCATGACGATGCCCCTGACGCGGTTCAGACGTCTCTCCACGCTCCTCACCCTGCTCGCCCTCGCGGTCGTCTTCCCCACGGCGCCGCCCGCGTCCGCCGCCGTGTCGTTCACCTCCACGGGCGTGAACCAGAACGGCGGCAACTGCCTCGACCTGCCTGGCGGTTCCACCGGCAACGGCACCCAGCTCCGCGCCTTCACCTGCTCCTCCGGCGCCAACCAGAACCTCGGTTTCACCCCGGTCTCGGGGACCACCGACACCTACACGATCACCACGCGGTCCGGTCAGTGCGTCGATGTGTACGGTGCCTCGACGGCCGACAACGCCGCGATCATCCAGTGGCCCTGCCACAACGGCACCAATCAGCAGTGGCGGCTGGTACCGGTGTCGGTGTCCGGGACGGACAGGACGTTCAACCTGGTGTCCGTCGGGTCGGGGAAGTGTGTGACGCCGAACGGTGGTTCGTCGGCCTCCGACACCGCTGTGGTGCAGCTGCCGTGCGCCTCCGCGAACGGCCGGGTGTGGCGGCTGCCCGGCTTCACCGGGGACGGGGCCGGTACGAAGACGTTCACCAATCCCCTGGTCGCACGCGGACCCGACCCGTGGATGACGTACTACGACGGGTACTACTACCTCGCCACCACCACCTGGAACTCGACGATCACCATGCGCAGGGCGACCACGCTCGCCGGGCTCTCCTCTGCCCCCGAACAGGTCGTCTTCCAACTGACCCGGCCCAACGGGGCGGGCACGATGTGGGCGCCCGAGTTCCATCTCCTCGACGGGCCCAACGGGAAGCGGTGGTACTTCTACTACACGGCCGGGCGGGAGCCGTTCGACCTGGGCACCCAGCGCATCCATGTGCTGGAGAGCGCCGGGCTCGACCCGATGGGGCCCTACACCTTCAAGGCCGATCTGCTCGATCCGACCCAGGACAACACCTGGGAGCTGGACCCGGGAATCCTCCAACTCAACGGGCAGCTCTATCTGTTGGGGACCTTCTACAACGGGTCGCAGCCCATGTTCATCCGGCCGCTGTCGAACCCTTGGACGGCCAGTGGCACCCGGCGCGTTCTGTCCACCCCGACCTACAGCTGGGAGACGGTGGGCGGTGCGGTCAACGAGGGGGCCGAGGTCCTGCAACGGAACGGAAAGACCTTCATCATCTACTCCGCCAGCCACTGCTCCACACCCGACTACAAGCTCGGCATGCTCACCTACAACGGCGGTGACCCGCTCAACTCCTCGTCCTGGACCAAGTCACCGAGCCCGGTGTTCCAGCGGTCCGACGCGAACGGGGTCTACGGGCCCGGCCACAACGGCTTTTTCAAGTCACCCGACGGCACCGAGGACTGGATGGTCTACCACGCCAACAGCTCCGCGAGCGGCGGCTGCGACATGAACCGGTCCACCCGGGCACAGAAGTTCACCTGGAACGCCGACGGGACACCGAACTTCGGTACACCGGTCGCCACGGGCACGGCCCTGCCGGCGCCCTCGGGCGAGTAGCCGGGCGCAGGCAAGGGGCACATGGCGAAGGCCGCCCACTCGGAGGGGTGAGTGGGCGGCCTTCGGGTGTCCGCTCAGGAAGCGGACATCGGGTCAGGACTGGTAGATCGCCTCGATCTCCTTGGCGAAGTCCTTCAGGACCACATTGCGCTTGAGCTTCAGGGAGGGCGTCAGATGGCCGGACGCCTCGGTGAACTGGACGTCGAGGATGCGGAACTTGCGAACCGACTCGGCCTTCGAGACCGCCGCGTTGCCGTCGTCGATGGCCCGCTGGATCTCGGCGAGCAGCTCGGGGTCCTCGCGGAGCTTGCCGACCGGGGTGTCCTCCGGCTTGCCGTGCTGCGCGGCCCAGCGGGGCAGGAACTCCCCGTCCAGGGTGACCAGTGCGCCGACGAACGGCTTGGCCTCGCCGACCACCATGCACTCGGCGACCAGGGCGTGGGCGCGGATACGGTCCTCGATCACGGCCGGGGCGACGTTCTTGCCGCCGGCGGTGACGATGATCTCCTTCTTGCGGCCGGTGATACGGAGGTAGCCCTCGTTGTCGAGGGTCCCGATGTCGCCGGTGTGGAACCAGCCGTCGACCAGGGCCGTCGAGGTAGCCGCCTCGTTGTTCCAGTAGCCCTGGAAGATGTGCTCGCCGCGCAGCAGGATCTCCCCGTCGTCGGCGATCCGTACCGAACTGCACGGCATGGGCAGACCGACCGTGCCGATCTTCTGGCGGTCCCAGGGGTTGAGGGTGGTCGCCGCGCAGGACTCGGCGAGGCCGTAGCCCTCCAGGACGGTGAGGCCGAGGCCGCGGTAGAAGTGGCCGAGGCGCTCGCCGAGCGCGGCGCCGCCGGAGATGGCGTGGGTCGTACGGCCGCCCAGGACCGCGCGCAGCTTGCTGAGGACCAGCTTGTCGAGGACCGTGTGCTTGAGCTTCAGCATGAAGCCGGGGCCGGACGGGGTCTCCAGGGCGCGGCTGTAGGCGATGGCCGTGTCGGCGGCCAGCTCGAAGATCTTCTCCTTGCCGCCGGCGCGGGCCTGGGCGCGGGCGGAGTTGTATACCTTCTCGAAGACCCTGGGCACACCGAGGAGGAAGGTGGGGCGGAACCTGCCCAGTTCCTCGGTGACGTTCTTGACGTCGCTGACGTGGCCCAGCTTGATCGGCGCCACCATCGCGCCGACCTCGACCACCCGGGCCAGGACGTGCGCGAGCGGCAGGAAGAGGAGGATGGAGGAGTCCTCGCGGAACAGGGGGGTGTTGCGGGCGATGATGTTGCCGCACTCCGCGAGGAAGTTGCGGTGGGTGAGCACACAGCCCTTGGGGCGGCCGGTGGTGCCGGAGGTGTAGTTGATCGTGGCGATCGAGTCGGGGCCTGCGGCCGAGGAGTGCTCGGTCACCTGGGCGTCCGTCACATCCCGGCCGAGGGCGACGAGTTCGTCGATGCCGCCCGCGTCGATCTGCCAGAGGTTCTTCAGCAGCGGCAGGCGTTCGCGGACCTCCTCCACGACCGCCTGGTGGGCGGCGCTCTCCACGACGCACGCGACGGCGCCGGAGTCGCTGACGATCCACTCGACCTGTTCGGCGGAGGACGTCTCGTACACCGGGACGGAGACCGCGCCGGCGGTCCAGATCGCGAAGTCGAGCAGGGTCCACTCGTAGCGGGTGCGGGACATCAGGGCGACGCGATCGCCCGGCTGCACACCGGAGGCGATCAACCCCTTGGCCACACCGCGGACTTCGGCGAGGAACGCCTTGGCGGTGACGTCCCGCCACTGCCCGTCGACCTTGCGAGCGAGCACGGCCCGGTCGGGGTACTTGTCGGCGTTACGGAGGATGATGTCCACCAGATTGCCGTCGGCGGGAACCTCGTACAAGGCCGGAACGCTGAACTCGCGCAAGACTGTTGCTCCTTAGTCGGCGTCGACTGCGGAGGGGAGCGCCGCAGCGGGGGCCGGGTGCTGACGGCCCGGAGGCTACCAGTTAGTAGGGTCCAGGTACAGGCATGTGTACGGTCGAGACCGTGCTTCCCCGACCGAGTCTTCAGGCTTGCATATTGTCGACTTCGGGGGGTTGATCGGGAGGGCCCGCTTCGTCTGTCATGAAGGGCATGTCCGAGTGACACAGCCGAAATCGCTCTTCCCGGTCAAGCCAGTCGACCCGGACACTGTCATGACGTTCTGGTATCCGCGTGATTACGCCTCGCTCACCTCACGCCTGACGACCCGCGCACCCCGCCGTCCACTGCCCCTGAGCCGCAAGGTGCACGACTCGGACACCGCCCTTTGACGGTCCGACCGGCCCGGGACTTCAGTCCGGGTCTGGCGGATACCCCTCACCGCCTCACGCGAAACGTGTCATCGAGGAGCACAGCATTCTGATGTTCAGAGAAGAAAAAGGCATGGCCTCGTCCACCCCCCGCCACCGACACCCTCTGGCCGCGCTGCGGACCAGGGCCGGCTACACGCACAGCGAGTACGCGCGTCTGATCGCCGCGACCCATGCCGAACTCGGCTTCGGGCACATGGCGGCGCGCAGGGAGAAGGTGTCCCGCTGGGAAGCCGGCCGCGCGGTGCCGGAGCGGACCGCGCAGCTCGCGATCGCGCACATCCACGCCGTACCGGAGGAGGAGGTGGCAAGGCTCGTCTGGCCGGACTGGCTGCGTCTCGCCCACGGGGACGCGCGTCAGCTGGAGTTACCGTGGACGTCCTCGGCCGTGCCGGAGGCCATCCTCGATGCCGTCGCGGCACGGCAGCAGACGCAGCAGGGGTATCTGCTGGCGACGGGTTGGGCGGCCAAGTCGCTGGCGGAGAGCTGGCTGGAGGCGATGACCGAGGAGTTGGCGAGGGCCCCGGAGGGTCTCGCGCCCGGTGCCTCGGCGGAGCCCTGGGAGCCGGGCGGGGGCGTCGAGCCGGGTTCCGTACTGCAGGCGTGCACCCGGCTGCGGACGCTGCACATGTTCGCGGGCCGGTTCACGGCCGGGTGGCTGGTGCCGGCCAGTGAGCAGGAGCTGCGGCATCTGGCCGACCACTTCGCCGCCGCCCCGGAGGTGCTGCGCCACGGCCGGGGGCTGCTGACGCTGGCGGCGGAGGGGCTGTCCCTGTGCGGTTTCATCGCCCGGCTGCAGGGCGAGCACGTCAGCGCCCAGCGGTACTACGTGGCGGCGCTGCGGTGCGCGACCGCCGCCGGTGACGCGGAGACATCGGCGGCGATCGTCACCCTGCACGCGGCGCAGTACCTGGATCTGCATCTGCACGAGGAGGCCACCGAACTCCTCACGGCGGCCCGGGCGTTGCTCGGCCGTGAGCGGGTCCAGGTGAGAGATCCGGCGCTGACCGCGCTCATCCACGCGCAGACCGCACGGGTCCATGCCCAGCGCGGGGACGATCTCGGCCGCAAACGGGCGCTGCTCGAAGGGCGGTTGGCGCTGAGCACCGATCCCCGGGCGGACCGCATGCTGATCCTGCCGATCCGCTCGGAGAGCTGGCTCCATCTGATGGATGGGGTGTCCCTGCTGGAGATGGGGCAGCCGGACCGCGCGCTCAAGTGCTTCGAGCCGGTGCTGACCGAGCAGGTGCCGGAACTGAAGCTGCCGCCGTGTGTGCGGTCGCTGTATCTGCTGCGGGCCGCCGAGACCCAGGTCGCGCTCGGCGACGCGGCCGGTGGCGCGGAGTCCGTGGCGGAGGCCACCACCCTGCTCGGCGGGGTCCGGGCGGCGGCCTCCGAGCGGGTGCGGCTCGCCCTGCGCGCGTACTCCCATCTGCCGGAGGTGCGGCACCTGCTGTCGTCCGACTGACGGCGTCCCGTCCGGGCCGGTACGGCCCTGGCCCGGGCCCGCGCGGCGGAGCACTCGGCCGCCCGGCACCGGAACAACGGTGCCGGGCGGCCGTTCGCCGTTTTTTCGGGGGGTTCCCCGTTCGCTGTGGACCGGCTCCCCGGTGGAAAGTCAATGTGCCTCGGGTGTGCCCCGTTCCCCCGTCCGTTTTCGAGGCACGTGCGAGGCACACCGTGATCCGTGGAAATCACGCGGCTCCTGCGATGAGATTTGTCTGCCCGCCCGCTGTGGAATCGCGGATGCGTCCGGCACCCGGTTTCCCGGTGTGCGCGCATGGGGCGGTGCTCTCGACGCTTTTCACGACCAGCGGGCTGGAGATTTCACGCATGAGCCGATCTGTCCTGGTAACCGGCGGGAATCGCGGAATTGGCCTGGCCGTGGCCCGGCGCCTCGTCGCGGACGGCGACCGGGTGGCCGTGACCCATCGCTCGGGAGAGCCGCCGAGCGGACTGTTGGCCGTGCCCTGCGACGTCCTGGACGCGACGGCCGTGGACGAGGCGTTCGCCAAGGTCGAGGCGGAGCAGGGCCCGGTGGAGGTGCTGGTGGCGAACGCCGGCATCACCAGGGACACCCTGCTGATCCGTATGAAGGAGCAGGACTTCACCTCGGTCGTCGACACCAACCTCACCGGGACGTACCGGGTGGTCAAGCGCGCCGCCAGGCACTTGATGCGCGCCCCGGGCGGACGGGTCGTGATCATCTCGTCGACAGCCGCGCTCAGCGGGGTCGCCGGCCAGGTCAACTACGGGGCCTCGAAGGCGGGGCTGATCGGTATGGCGCGGTCGCTGGCCCGGGAGTTCGCCCCGCGCGGGGTGACCGTCAATGTGGTGGCGCCCGGGCTCACCGACACCGCGATGAGCACCGCGCTCAGCGACGCCCAGCGGGAGCGGATCGTCGGTCAGATCCCCCTCGGCCGGATGGCGACCCCCGAGGAAGTGGCGGCGGCCGTCCGGTTCCTGGTCTCCCCCGAGGCGTCCTACATCACCGGCGCGGTGGTCCCGGTGGACGGCGGCATGGGAATGGGGCACTGAAACGTGTTCCCGGCCACACGAGCATCGGCGATTCCCCGAACGAACCGAACCGATCGAACGGATCGAATGGGCCGAACGGACCGCATGGACCGAACAGACCGAGCAGACCGAGCAGTCGGCCGAACGGAATGCAGGCGGCGGAATTTCGTCGGCCGGAATTCCACCAAGAACTCGACGAATACCGCCGGCGCGGGACCCGGCCGATTCCAGCCGCGGGTTTCTCTTCGAACGATTCAGCCGGCCGCGACGGAAATTCCGGGAGGCTTCAGGTGAACAGGCAGTCAGGGCCCGGCCGTTCCGGCAGGACGGTCGCCGTCACCGGGATGGCGGTGACCACCGGGTACGGGCAGGGCGTCGACGTACTGCGCGAGGGGATCTACTCCGGTGAACCCGCGTTCGTTCCGGTGACCCGGTTCGACACCGGCAGATACCGGGTCGGGGTGGCCGCCCAGGCCGACGCCGGACTCGACCTCGACACCGAGTTGACGGCGCTGACCGAGGAGGCGTGCAAACAGGCCGGGCTCTCGCAGGGCGAACGGGCCGACGCCCCGCTGATCGTGGCCCGGCACGCCGACCCCGAGGTGTCCCGGCTGCCGAGGCGCGAGCAGGAGTCCCGGCCCATCAGCGACACCGCCCGGCGGCTCTCGCACGAGCTGGGCCTGCGCGGCGCCGGACGTACCTATATCAACGCCTGTGTCGCGGCGAGTACGGCGATCGCGGAGGCGGCGGCGCTGATCTCCTCGGGCCGCGAGGACCGGGTGGTGGTCGCCGCCGGGCATCTCGTCGACGCGGAGTCCTTCACCACCTTCAACGCCGGCAAGGCCCTGGCACCCGACGGACGGCTGAGGCCGTTCAGCAGCGGACGCAAGGGGCTGCTGCTGGGCGACGGCGCCGGGGCGGTGGTGCTGGAGGCCGTCGACAGCCGGCCCGGAATACGGCCGCTGGCCCGTCTCACCGGGTGGGGCATGGCGGGTGACGCCCACCATGTCTGCCAGCCGCATCCGCAGGGTGTCGGTATGGCCCGAGCGATCACCCGGGCACTGGACCGGGCGGGGCTCGGCCCCGGGGACCTCGACTACGTCAACGCCCATGGCACCGGAACGCCGTACAACGACGCCGCCGAGACCGCCGCGCTGCACCGGGCGTTCGGGGAGCACGCGGAGTCCGTCCCCGTCAGCTCCACCAAGTCGATGCACGGGCACGCCCTGCAGGCCGCGGGTCTGGTCGAGTTCGTGATCTGTCTGCTCGCCCTGGAGTCGGGGCGGCTGCCGGTCAACTCCGGCTATCTCGGCCCCGATCCCGACTGCCGGCTCGACCTCGTCCTCGATTCCCCCAGGGAACGGGAGACCCGCCATGTCCTCAGCCTCAACGCCGCGTTCGGCGGCGCCAACACGGCGCTGGTGGTGAGCGCGGCATGACGACGACAGCCTCCCACCTGACCGTTGTGGCGCGGGCGAGCTGGTCCGCCGACAGCGGGGAACAGCCGCCGAACCTCCCCGGGTTCACCGCCTCGCCGTTCGCCCCGATCATCGCCCATATCGCCGACGCCTGTCTGAGCGAGCGCTTCGGTGAACCGCCTCTCGCGGCGGAGCGGGCCGAGGACACCGCGATGGTGCTGGTGTCGCGGCTCGGTGACATGGCCACCGAGGCCGCCGTCACCGGCTCGGTCGACACCGGGTCCAAGGCGTCGCCGCTGCTCTTCTACCAGTCCGTGCCCAGCGCCGTCCTCGGTGTGGTGTCAGCCCGCTGGGGTCTCGGCGGCCCCGTGATCTGCGTCAGCCCGGCCGGTGACCCGCCGGCCGAAGGGATGGACCTGGCCGAGTTGTTGATCGAGGACGGCAGCGCCGGGGATGTGCTCCTCGTCCTGGTCGAGCTGGCCACCCGGGAGGACCGCCCGGACCGGGCCGAGGCGCTCCTCGTCACCGCCGGCACGGCACCCGTCAGGGGGTCGTCGGTATGACGGAGACCGCGCGGGACTTCCCGCTCTCCAAGGAGATCGCCCTGCTGCGGCAGGCCTGGTGGCTGCACGACGCCCGCTGGTACCAGGCGGTGAAGACCCGCTTCGGACAGGACGCCGCCAACGAACTCAACGCCGAGGTCATGCAGTTCGTGGCCCGACGCATCGCCACCCTCTACTCCCGGCAGCACCCCACGGACCCGGAGGGCGCCCCTAAGGACGTGGCGGCCACGCTGGAGGCGCTGGCCCGGCTGATGTTCACCCGGTCGATGGTGAAGCTGGAGTCCACCGAGTTCGACGAGGACGGCACCTGGGAGACCGTCGTCAGCGAGCACTTCGCCCTCAAGATGCTCAAGGCCAGCCGCTCCCTGGACGGCTACCGGTGCCCGTGCGTGGAGTTGCGGGCGGGCTGGTTCGAGGGCATCGGCGTGAGAGCGACGGACGAGGTCGTCGAGTGCATGCGCGAGGGGGCGTCGGTGTGCCGCTTCCGCGCCTGCCTGAAGTGAGGGGGCCGTCGATGCGACTGGTCGTGGCCATCACCGGTGCCACCGGCGCCGTACTGGGTGTGCGGTTGCTCCAGGAACTACGGCTCCACGACGAGGTGGAGACCCATCTGGTCGTCAGCCGGTGGGCGCGCTCGACGCTGAAGGTCGAGACCGGGCTCACGGGGCGCGCGCTGAGCGCCCTCGCGGACGTCACCCACTCCCCCGACGACCAGGGCGCCGCGATCTCGTCCGGGTCCTTCCCCGTGGACGGCATGATCGTGATGCCGTGCAGCATGAAGACGCTGGCCGCGGTCAGGACCGGGTACGCCGACGGGCTGATCGCACGGGCGGCGGACGTGACGCTCAAGGAGCGCCGCAAGCTGGTGCTGGTGCCCCGGGAGACCCCGCTCGGCGACATCCATCTCGACAATCTGCTGGCCCTGTCCCGGATGGGCGCGGTGGTGCTGCCGCCGATGCTGACCTTCTACAACCGGCCGTCCACCGTCGAGGACATGGTCGATCACATCGTCGCCCGGGTCCTGGACCAGTTCGGGATCGCGTCGGGCCGGGCGCGGCGCTGGCAGGGCCTGCCGGACGCGACGGCCCCGGCATCGGCTTCGGCCCCGGCACCCGCCCAGGCACCGGTGTCCGTCGGCCTCGACCCCCGCTCCGTCACCGTGAACGCCCGGGAGGGGCACCCTCATGAGCCACTTCACCGACCTGCGTGACTACCTCGCCGCGCTCGACGCGCTCGGCGATCTGAAGACCGTAGGCCGCCCCGTCAGCGCGGATCTGGAGGCGGCCGCCATCACCCGCCGCTCGTACGAGATCCGCTCCCCCGCCCCGCTGTTCACGAACATCGCCGAGGACCGGATCGGCATGCGGATGTTCGGCGCTCCGGCGGGCGTCGGCTCCCGGCCCGGCCTACGGCTGGCCCGGCTGGCGCTGTCGGTGGGGCTGCCACCGGAGACGAGCGCGGCCGAGCTGGTGGAGCACCTCGTACGCACCCGTGACCTGGCGCCCGTACCGCCGCGCACGGTGCCGCGCGAGAGCGCGCCCTGCAAGGAGAACGTGCTGCTCGGCGACGACGCCACGCTGGACCGGTTCGCCGTGCCGCGTATCCATGAGAAGGACGGCGGGAGTTACCTCAACACCTGGGGTGTCATCGTCGCCAGGATGCCCGACGGTTCATGGACCAACTGGTCGATCTCCCGGATCATGATGCTCGACGGCAAGCGCATGACCGGCCTGGTGGTGCCTCCGCAGCACCTCGGTCTGGTCTGGCAGGCGTGGGCCGAGCGGGGCGAGCCGATGCCGTACGCGCTGGTGCAGGGCGGCGCCCCGGCGATCCCCTTCGTGGGGGGCATCCCGCTGCCGCGCGGAGTGGACGAGGTCGGCTACATCGGGGCGCTGCACGGGGAGCCGGTCGATGTCGTCCGGTGCGAGACCGTCGACCTCGAAGTGCCCGCCACCGCCGAGGTGGTGATCGAGGGCCATATGTCGGTGGGCCGGGACAGCGCGGAGGGCCCCTTCGGCGAGTACGCCGGGTACGCGTCCACGCAGTCGTCGATGCAGCCGGTGTACAGCGTGGAGGCGATCACCCACCGGAACGACCCGATCTGGCCGATCGTCCCCGAGGGCCGGCCGGCGGACGAGTACCACACGGTGACCGGCACCGGTCGCGCCGCGAACGTCCTGCACGCCCTGCGGAGGGCCGGGTTGCCGGTGACCACCGTGTGGATGCCGTTCCCGGCGGCCATGCACTGGACGGTGGTGACCGTGCCGGACGACTGGCGGTCGGCGCTGCCCGGCACGGACTCCGGGGAGTTCGTACGGCGGATCGGCGAGGTCATCCACAACAGCGGCGGGCCCAGCGCGATGATGCCGGTCACCTTCGTGCTGGACGACGACATCGACCCGTCCGACGAGGCCGATCTGCTGTGGGCGCTGGCCACCCGGCTGCACCCCAAGGACCGGCGGACGGCGTGGGACGGAGTCGTCCTGCCGTTCATGGCCTGCTACTCGGACGACGAACGCAAGGCGATGCGCGGCCCGAGCGTCGTCCACGACGGTCTGCTGCCTGCCTGGGGCGAGGGCCGCCTCCACCACAGCTCGTTCGCCCAGGCCTACCCGGCCGACGTCCGCCGCAGGGTCCTGGACCACTGGGACGACTGAGCCTGCCCCGTCCATCGTCCAACGCCCCCTTTCCGACCCGCACTTGATGGAGCGACATGGCGCTGAACCCGAGTTGCGTCGGCAAGATGTATCCGCCCTCGCGGCCCTACCCCGTGGAGCCGGAGACGATCCGCCGCTTCGCCGAGGCCGTGGGCGACCCCGCCCCCGTGTACACGGACCCCGAGGCGGCGCGGTCCCTCGGCCATCCCGCCCCGCTCGCCCCGCCGACGTTCCCGTTCGTCGTGGTCATGCGGGCGATGGAAGAGGTCTTCGACTATGGGGACATCGGCTTCGACCCCACCTATCTCATCCACGGCGACCAGCGCTTCGCGTACGCCCGTCCGGTCCGGGTCGGCGACCGGCTGGTGACCACTCTGGAGATCACCGGGGCGAAGACGCTGCGCGGCAAGGACGTACTGACCCTGCGGGCCGACCTCGCCGACACCGGCGGCGAACACGTCGTCACCACCTCCATGACCTTCGTCTCGCTGAGCGCGGTGGAAGGCGGTGCGGGGCGATGACATCCAGGGCTGAGGAAGTGACGTCCAAGGCCGAGGAAGTGATGTCCACGGCCGGGGAAGTGACGGTCGGCACCGAACTGCCCGTCCGCGCGGTCACGTTGACCCGGCACGATCTCGTGCGGTACGCGGGGGCCTCCGAGGACTTCAACCCCGTCCACTGGAACCCCCGGGTGGCGCACGAGGCCGGGCTGCCCGAGGTGATCGCCCACGGCATGCTCACCATGGCCGTGGCCGCCCGCACGGTCACCGACTGGGTGCGCGACCCGGGCGCGATCGTCGAGTACCGCACCCGCTTCAGCCGGCCGGTGCTCGTCCCGGACGACGCCCGGGGCGCCACGGTCGAGGTCCGGGGCCGGGTCGCCGAACGGCTCGGCGACACCCGCGTCCGGGTCGACCTGGTCGTCACCAGCGACGGCACCAGGGTCCTCAGCGAGGCCCGGGCGGTCGTACGCCTCGCTCCCGAGCCCGGGGGCCAGGACGGATGAACACTTCCCCGGTCTTCCTCGGCTCGCCCCGGTACGTCCTGGGTGAGATCGAGGAACCGTACACGGCCGTCGAGAACCTGGAAGCGCGCGCGGCGCGGTACGCCATCCCCGTGGCTCCCCGGACCTGGGGCTGGGGCAGCTACTTCCGCACCGAGCGCACCCCGGTCGAGCTGGCGGTCGCCAGTGGGAACGCCACACTCGACGCCTCGGGTGTGGCGAGGGAGTCGGTGGACGGGCTGGTCGTCTGCACGAGTGCGTTCCCACCCTCCGTCGACGACCACGCGGGGTTCCTCGGGGCCGTGCTGGACGGGCTGGGGCTGACCGGGGTGGCGTTCACCTGCGGGATGACGCTCAACCGCTGCAACAATCTGCTCGCCGCCCTCCACCTGGCGCGCTCCCTGGTGGCGTCCGGCAGTCATCGGCTGGTCCTGGTCGTCACGGCGGACCGGATCGTCGACGAGGCGGTGCGGCTGGAGAAGTTCGCGCTGTTCAGCGATGGCGCGGCGAGTTGTCTGGTGGGCGCGGCCGAGCGAGGGCCGGACGGCTTCGCGATGATCGCCTCGGCGTCGGCGCAGAACGCGTCCGTGCTGGGCGTGCGCGACGAGATCGACTCCCGGCTGGCGGTCGCGGTCAACGAGGAGCTGGAACGTGTCACCGGGATTCCCCGGGAGAAGGTCACCGCGCTGCTGCCGGCCAACCTCGTACGGCCGCTGGTCACCATGAAGGAACGTCAGGCGGGCTTCACGGCGGCGCAGTTGCGCCTCGGTGATGTCGAGCGGCTCGGCCACTGCTTCGCCGCCGACCCCCTGATCAACCTCGTCGATCTCCTCGCCTCGGGAGAGAGCGAGATCGACGGGCTGTATCTGCTGGCCTCCAGTGTGCCCGGCGCCCGCCACGGTGTACTGCTCCGGAAGGTCTCGTGACGACACCATGACCACCACCGAACCCCCCATCCCCGCCCTCCAACTGGCCGGTTCCCCTTACGAGTTGGGGCGGCGGCACGGCGCCGCCCGCGCCCGGGTGCTGCGCGCGTTCCTCGACGACGGGCTCGCCCGGCTGAACCACCTCCTGGACACCCCGGTGTCGCCCGAGTCGCTGGCGCCGGCGATCGCGGCGCACCGGGCGGAGATCGAGGCCGCCGTACCAGAGCTGGCCGAGGAGATCCTCGGTCTCGCCGACGGGGCCGGTATCAGCCACGAGGAGGCCCTGCTGCTGCAACTGCGCCGCGAGATCCTCGGCTACCGCCGCACCCGCCGCCCCGAGGGCGACTGCACGACGTACGCGCGGGTGGGTCACGGCCCGGACGGCGGCGCCCACACCACGCTCGCGCAGACGGTCGACCTCAGCGGCAATCTCGACGACCAGACCTGCTTCCTGTCGATCCGCCGGGCGGGCTCCCCGCGCGAGGTGCTGATGCTGAGCTTCGCCGGGCTGCTCGGCTATCTGGGTCTGAACAGCGACGGGCTCGCCGTCGGCATCAATCTGGTGCTGGGCGGCGAGTGGGGGCCCGGTGTGCCGCCGTATCTGGCGGTGCGCCATGTCCTCGACAGCGCCGGGTCCGTGGACGAGGCGCTGGGGGCGCTGGAGGGGCTGCGGCTCGCCAGTTCCCGGTCGCTGACGCTGTGCGACCGGGACCGGGCCGCGTACGTCGAGTTCCTGGACGGGCGGATGCGCGTGGTCGAGGGCTCGGTGCTGGTCCACACGAACCACTTCCTCCACCCGGACTTCATGCCCTACGACGAGCTGAACATCTTCGCCAAGAACGGCTCGCTGCGCCGGCTGGACGCCTGCGCCGTACGGCTGAAGGCACTGCCCGAGGACGCCTCGCCCGGCGACCATCTGGGGCTGCTGTCGACACCGCCGATCTTCGTGCCGGACAACGGTGACATCCGCCGTGAGCGGACCGTGGCGGTGGTGGCGATGCGCCCGGCGCTCGGCGAGGTGCGGCTGCTGGGCTCGCGTCCGTGTGCGGCGCCCCTGGTCTTCACGGCCGGAGCCCTGGGTGCCATGAGCGGGGCGGCGGGCGGATGAGGGCGGAGGCGGAGGGCTGGCTGATCACGTTGGACGACGGTGTGGACCCGACGAGGGGCAGCGACGGCGTGGACCCCGCTGAAGACGGCGACGGCGTGAACGGGCCGTGGGACGACGAGGCTTGCCGTGCCGTGCTCTCGGAGGAGGAGTGCCGGCGGGCCGACCGGCTCAGCGGCCCCGCCTCGGCCGTGGCGTTCATGCGCGTCCGTGCCGCGGTTCGCCGGGTGCTCGCGCATCTGGTGGCCGAGGCCCCTGCGGACATACGCATCGCCACCGCGCCCGGCGGCAAGCCCGTACTGCCGGACCACCCGGAGTTGTACGTCAGCTGGTCGGCGTCGAGGAATGTGCTGCTCGTCGGGGTGTGCCGGGGCGCCCCGATCGGGGTCGACGTGGAACTGATCCGGCCCGTGGAGTCGCCCGCCAAGGTGCTGCGGACGTTCTGTCCGAGCGTCCACGCACTCGGTGAGTTCCATGAGCCGGAGACGTTCTTCTCGGCCTGGACCCTGCTCGAAGCGGCGGTCAAGGCGACCGGGCGGGGCATGGCGCGAGGGGCCCGGCAGGTACAGCTGTACCGGCCGCCGGGCGCGCTTCGGTGCGAGCTGGCCGGTGTCCGGGACGCCGACGGGGCCGTCTGGTCAGGCCGTACGGAGCGGGTGGCGCTGCCCGCCGGGTTCCGGCCGCCTGCCGGGCCCGTGTCCTCGGCCGGGCCGGTGGCGTCCGCCGGGCCCGTGTCGTCCGCCGGGGCGCTGGCGTCCGCCGTACGCCCGTCCGCCGCCGCCGAGGTGATGACGGCCGTGGTGACGCGGGGGTCGGCGGCCGCGTTCCGGCTCCGCGCCTGGCGGCTCCCGGACGCGCCGCCGCCTCTCGTAAGCACTCTCCCGGTGACCCAACGGCCGTCCGTATTCGAGGAGTTGTGATGACCCCTGACGTGGCGAGGTCCCCCCAGGAAGGCCCCCGGGCCGCCGGTACCGACTCGGGGCTGCTGTCGCCCGTCTGGGCCGGCACCCCGGTCGAGGCGGTCACCTCGGACGAGGCGTGGCTGACGGCGATGGTCGAGTTCGAGGCGGAGCTGGCCACCGCGCAGGCGAGGCTCGGAGCGGTGCCACCGGGGACGGCGGCGGCCATCCGCGAGGCGGGCGTCGTACGGGCGGCCGGTGCGGGGCGGGCCGAGGCTCCCGGTGGCGGGCTGGACCCGGCGGAGTTGGCGCGGCTCGGCAGGGAGGCCGCGAACCCCGTCGTCCACTTCGTCAAGCGGCTGACCGAGCTGGTCGCGGAGGTGGACACGGAGGCGGCCGGGTCGGTGCACGCGGGGTGCACCAGCCAGGACGTGCTGGACTCGGCGGCCATGCTGGTCGCCACCAGGGCGCTGACGCTGGTCCGTGACGACCTCGACCGGATGCGTGCCGCCCTGGCCGCGCTCGCCCGGGACCATCGCTCGACCCCGGCGGTGGCCCGGACGCTCACCCAGCACGCGGTGCCCACGACCTTCGGCGTCAAGGCGGCCACCTGGCTCACCCTGGTGTGTGACGCCCATGACCGGGTGGACGCCCTGCTGGAGAAGGGGCTGCCGCTGTCGCTGGGCGGCGCCGCCGGCACCCTGTCGGCCTACCACGACCATCTCACCGATGCCGGTGTCTCCGGCGACCACCCCGAATTACTGCTGGCGGCGCTGGTCTCGGCCGGGTTGGGGCTGGCCCAGCCCACGGTGCCGTGGCATGCGGCGCGGACCCCGATCGCCGATCTGTCCGCTGTGCTGAGCTTTGTCGGCGGGGCGCTCGGGAAGTTCGCCGCGGATGTGCTGGTGCTGTCCCGGACCGAGATCGCCGAGGTCGCCGAGCCGGTCGCGGTGGGGCGGGGGCAGTCCTCCGCGATGCCGCAGAAGCGGAACCCCGTACTGAGCACGCTGGTCGCCACGGCCGCGCGTCAACTCCCGGTGTACGCCCTGGTGTTGGAGCAGTCGATGGTCGCCGAGGACGAGCGGTCCGCGGGGGCCTGGCACGCCGAGTGGCAGCCGCTGCGGGAGTGCCTGCGGCTCGCGGCCGGAGCGACCCACACGGCGGCCGAACTCGCCGAGGGGCTGGTCGTCTCGGCGGACCGGGCCCGGGCCAACCTGCTGCTCACCGGGAGCGGCGTGGTCGCCGAGCGGCTGTCCACCACGCTCGGCCGGGAGCTGGGCCGACAGCGGGCCAAGGAGGCCGTGACGCGGGCGGTACGGGCCACGGAGACGGGGGTTCCGGCGGCCGAGGCGCTACGGCACGCGTTGGCCGAGACCGACCTCACCGACGTACCGGAGGACGCTCTCGACTCGCTCGGCTCTCTCGACGAACTGCTCGATCCCGAGCGCTTTCTCGGCGCCGCCGAACCCTTGGTCGACCGTGCCGTGCACCGGGCCTGCGCCTCGGCCGAACCTCCCGCACAGCCGCACGACGACCCCGCACCGCCTGACCCCAACCCCCTCGTCCCGTCCGAAGAACTGGAGACCGCGACATGATGATCAGTGAGGAACTCCGCCGGAGGATTCTCGACGACCGGGCGCTCGGTGCGGGCAATGTGCTGCACCGGCTGCCCCTGTACGGACGGTCGCCCGACGAGCAGGTGCTGTGGCTGGACGGCACCTGGCGCGCGCCCGACGGCGGGCACCCCGAGGTGCTGACCCTCCGTGAGCTGGAGGAGGTCGTGGCGATCTACGCCGGCTTCTACCACCGGGCCGGTGTGCGGGCCAAGGACGCCGTCGCCATCGTGACGACGTCCATCACCGACTTCGCGCTGAACCTGATGGCGCTGACGAGCCTCGGCGCGATCGCGTCGCTGGTGAACGCCAATATGCCCGTCGATGTGCGCCGCGAGTACATCCGCCGGCAGAGGGTGGTCGGTGTGATGACCCAACAGCCGTGGCACGGCGAGCTGTTGAAGCATCTGGACGACGACCTCCCTCCGAGGTTCGTGGCGCTGCAGTCCCAGATCACCCCGGACGACCGGGAGCACCGGCCGGCGAGGTATCCGTTCCACCACGCACCCAGCGACCCCATCCTGATCTCCCACTCCTCGGGCACGACGGGCATCCCGAAGTCGGCGTTCCACACCCACGAGACCCTGTTCCACGGGGCGCTCAGCCGTCTGTCGGACGGGCTGGACTGCTCCACCCGCAAGCGGCTGCTGGCGCTGCCGGGCCACCATGTCTCGGCGATGTCGAACACCCTGCTGGGGCTGCTCCTCGGGGCTCCGGTGGTGCACTTCACCGACCCGAGCGGGAAGGCCGTCCTCGACGGGATCGAGAAGTTCCGTCCGACCATCGTGTTCGGGTTCACGCACACCCTCACGGAGATGGCGGGCGAGGATCTGACGGACCGTGACCTGTCGTGTGTGGAGGGGTTCTACGCCTCCGGGGACGCGATGCACGTGGTGCACATCAACCGGCTGCTGGCCAAGGGGCAGCACCCGGTGACGGGCCGCGACCTGAAGCCCAAGACCGCGCCCGGAGCGATCTTCCTGGACATCTTCGGGTCGACGGAGATGGGTTATGTGCTGTTCGACTACGTCCACCGGGCGGGCGGGCCCAACATGGGCCGCTGCATCGGCCGTCCGATGCGGTTCGCCCAGGCGGCGGTGCTGTCCGAGGACGGTGATGTGCTGCCGCCGGGGAAGGTCGGCCGGCTCGGGGTGCGGTCCAAGTCGCTGACACCGGGCTTCTGGAACGACAACGTGCGCTGGCATCAGCAGTGGCTCGGCGGCTACTTCCTCACCGGTGACCTGGTGTACCGGGACGGCGGCAACAACTTCTACCACCTGGACCGCACCTCCGACGCCATCCGCACCAACGAGGGCTTCGTGTTCAGCGCGTACACGGAGGAGCTGCTGCTGAGCGAGTACCCGGAGATCCGGGACTGCACGGTGGTCGGGCTGGCCGAGGAAGGGGTGCGGTTCGGCTGGGAGGACGAGGGTGTGGCGAAGACGTATCTGCTGCTGAACCTCATGGAGGGGGCGAGCGCGCCCGAGGACCCGACGGCCTGGGTGAACGAGGCGCTGGCCCGGCACGGGCTGCCGCTGGTGGCGGGCGCCGCGGTGGTCGGCGAGGACGCGATCCCGGTGGGGATCACCGGCAAGGTCCTCAAGCGGATTCTGCGCGAACAGGCCAGGGAACTGGTCGCCGGAGGCTGACGCCGTCCATGACCCGACCGGGTGGGTGGCGCGCTGTCGCCCACCCGGTCTGCTGAGGAAGGGACTTGGGAATGAGCGTCGACTACGACGTGATCGTCATCGGGGCGGGCCTCGGCGGGCTCTCGGCCGCGACCACGCTGCAACGCGGGGGCATGCGCACGCTGTTGCTGGAGCGCCACAGTGTTCCGGGCGGCGCGGCCACCTCGTTCGTGCGGGGCCGTTTCGAGTTCGAGGTGTCGCTGCACCAGCTCGGCGGCATGGGCGGCCATGAGCCGTTGAAGGCCGTGCTGGACGAGCTGGATGTGACGCGCAGGGTGGAGTGGCTGGAGGACCGCGAGCTGTGCCGGACCTTCGTACCCGGCGAGGTCGATGTGCGGCTGCCCCATGACTGGGAGGGCCTGGCGGACGTCCTCGACGGCATCGCGCCCGGCCAGCGCGACCGGATCGTACGGTTCCTGGAGATCGTGCGGGAGACCGGGCTGTGGCAGCTGACGGCGCGGGTGAGTCTGCACAGGATGAAGGAGCAGCTGGAGTGGCTCAAGACGCTGCCGGATGTGCGGCGTTACGCGCTGAAGACGTTCCGGGAGGTGCTGGACGAGTTCTTCACCGATGAACGGCTGAAGATCGTGCTGTCGTCGTACTGGAGCTACAACGGCCAGGTGCCGCACCGGATCGCGTTCGTGGACATGGCGCGGCTGCTGGCGCTCTACGTCGAGACCAAGCCGTACCAGGTCGTCGGCGGCAGCCAGGCGCTGTCCTCGGCGCTGGTGGAGTCGTTCGAGGAGGCGGGCGGCGAGATCCGGCTCAACACGAACGTGGCGAGGATTCTCACCCGGGACGGCACCGCGATCGGGGTCCGGCTGGAGGACGGCGAGTCCGTCTTCTCCCGGTTCGTGGTCTCCAACGCCCCGTCGACCACCACGTACTTGCGGCTGCTGGACGACCCGGACGCGGTCCCCGCCCATACGCTGGCCGATCTGCGCTCCCGGCGGCTCGGCTCGTCCGCCACCTGTCTCTTCCTCGGGGTGGACGCGTCGGCGCGGGAGCTGGGCTTCGGCACGGCGACGACGTTCCTGACGGCCGGGCTGGACGAGGAGGCGATCCTGCGGGGCGCGTACTCGCTGGACGAGCCCTGCCCGTTCATGATCGCGACCTGTTACGACGTCCAGCCGACCGGGCTCGCGCCGAGCGGGTCCTCGCAGGTGGTGCTGTCGTCGATCCAGTACGCGGAGCCGTGGGAGGCGCTGGCACCCGAGGAGTACGCGGCGGCCAAGACCAGGTACGCCCAGTCGCAGCTGGACCTCGTGGAGTCCCTGGTGCCCGGTATCCGGGACGCGATCGAGGAGGCGGAGCTGGCCACGCCGCTGACGTTCAAGCGGTACACCAACCAGCCCGGCGGGGCCATCTACGGCTTCGACCAGGACATCACCGACAGCTGGCTGTTCCACGACGACGACCTCAAGCAGAACGTGCCGGGCCTCCTCCTCACCAGCAACTGGACCACGGCCGGCGGCTACAACTCCAACCTCGTGACCGCCGCCCGGCGGTGCCAGCGGCTGCTCGCCGCGGGCGTCTGACCCCCTGACACAAGCGGAGTGGGACATGACAGACAGGACTGATGGCCCGGGTGGCACGGATGGCCCGTACAGCCCGGCGGTCAATCCGCTGGCTCGGCTGCTGGAGGGGGCGGACGAGGTCGTCGCCCGGATGAGGGCGCATGCCGAGGCCCAGGGCGAGCATCCGGCCAACGCCCGGTCCGAGGTCGAGCCGCACCACCCGAGGAAGCTCGAACTGACCCTGGCGGAGATCATCGAGGAGACCGTCTCGACGAAGACCCTCCGGCTGCGGCGCACGGGGGGCGGGAATCTTCCGCCGTTCCGCGCCGGGCAGTACATCAGCCTCGATGTCCGCGTCGGTGACGTCGTGACGAACCGGGCGTTCTCCCTCTCGTCCAGCCCCACGCGACGCGACCACTACGACCTCACCGTGCGCCGGTTGCCGGGCGGGCTGGTCAGCAACCACCTCCTCGACGACGTCCGGGTGGGCGACCGGTTCACCAGCGGGGGGCCGATGGGGAGCTTCTGCCACGATCCGCTGTTCCACGGCGAGGACATCGTCTTCCTCGCCGGCGGCTCCGGCGTCGCCCCGGCGATGAGCATGATCCGCGAGATCGCCGAACTGGGTCTGCCCCGGCGGATGACCCTGCTCTACGGCTCCCGGCACGCGGACGACATCATCTTCCAGGACGAACTCGACACCGTCGCACGGCGGCACCCGAACATCGTGGTGCACCATGTCCTCGCCGAGGCCGGCCCCGACTGGACCGGCGCGGTGAAGCCTCTCGACGCCGAGCTGATCGACAAGCTCGCCGGACCACTGGCCGGGCGGATGGCGTACATGTGCGGCCCGGCGTACAAGTATCCGTATCTGACGGGCGAGTTGGCGTCCCTTGGCCACCCCGGCCGGCGCATCCGCAAGGAGGCCAACTACGTCGCCATGACGCCTGCGGAGGACCCCCGCTGGCCCGTGGGCGTCGACACCAAGGAAGAGGTCACCGTCAGTGTGCGGGGCCGCGAGACGTTCCGGATGCCGCGCGGCCGGGAGCTGATCTACGCCCTGGAGGAGAACGGGATGCCCCCGGCCGCCTCCTGCCGCTCCGGCGAATGCGGTGACTGCCGGGTCAAGATCCGCTCCGGCGAGGTCTTCCACGCCGAGGAGGCCAAACTGCGGATGTCGGACGTGACATTCGGTTACGCGCATTCCTGTGTCGCGTATCCGCTCACCGACATCGAGGTGGAATTCCAGCCCGACGGCGACTTCTAGCCCCCCAGAAAATAAATCCCACAGGAGGTTTTCAGATGTCCTCTGACCTGCGTGAAGTCATGGTCGACACGCTCCGCAACATGAACTTCGAGGTGGACTCGGTGACCGACGAGACGCCGCTCGGCGACGGCGGGCTCGAATTGGAGTCGCTCTCCCTCGCCGAACTCGTCATGCAGCTCGACACCTTCGGCGTGGAATTCTCCGACGAGGAGATGGAGCAGCTGACCGGCATGACCTTCGGCGAATTCGCCCAGGAGGCGAATCGCCGCGCCGCGGGGAAGTAACCCGTGCCGCGGCCGACCAGGACGATATGCGTCGTGGGGGCCGGCCCACGGGGCCTCGCCGTCCTCGAACGGTTATGCGCCAACCACACCGACGGGCACCGGCTCATGGTCCACATGGTGGACCCCTACCCGCCGGGGCCCGGACACACCTGGCGCACCAGGCAGTCCCCCCATCTGCTGATGAACACGGTGACCTCCCAGATCAGCCAGTTCACCGACGACAGTGTCCCCTGCGCCGGTCCCGTCCGGCCGGGGCCCAGCCTGTACGAATGGCTGGTGCGGACCGCGCCCGGGTCCGAGCGGGGCCGGTCCGAGTCCGAGCGGCGCTGGGCCGACCCCGAACCGCTCGGGCCCGACGACTACCCGTCCCGCGCCCAGTACGGCCACTACCTGGAATGGGTGTTCCGGCACCTGGTCGAGACCGCCCCGGCCGGCCTGCGCGTCCTCGTCCACCGCGCGACCGCGACGGCTCTGGACGACGGCACGAACGGCCAGCGCCTCACCCTCGACAACGGCACCCGGCTGACCGGCCTGGACGCCGTCGTGCTCGCCCTCGGCCACGGGACCGCCGAACCGACGGACGAGGAACGGGAGTTCACCGAGTACGCCGACCGTCACTATCTGCGGTACGTCCCCCCGGGCAACCCCGCCGATGTCGACCTCGACGACATCAAGCCCGGCGAGCGCGTCGCCGTACGGGGGCTGGGGCTGGCGTTCTTCGATGTGCTGGCGCTGCTGACCGAGGGCCGGGGCGGCAAGTTCGTGTCCGCCCCCGGGGGCCTGCTGTATCTCCCCTCCGGCCATGAGCCCGTGCTGTACGCCGGGTCCAGACGCGGGGTGCCGTACCACGCGCGCGGGGAGAACCAGAAGGGGCCGTCCGGTCGGCATGAGCCGCTGTTCCTGACCTTGGACGCGGTCCGCCGGATACGGGCCACCCCGGGCGCCACCTTCCGGCGGGACGTGTGGCCGCTGCTGGACGCGGAGGTGCGTGCCGTCCATCACCGGGCCCTCGTCGCCGAGCGCACGGATCGGGCCACCGCCGACCGCTTCCTCGCCGAGTACGTGGCCGCCCCCGAGGCCGAACGCACCGCCGTGGCCCGCCGCTTCGGGGTGCGCGAGCGGGACGACTGGGACTGGGGGCGGATCGAACGTCCTTGGGGGCGGCGGGAGTTCACCGGTCGCGCGGACTTCTCGCGGTGGCTGGTCGGCCATCTGCGGGAGGACGCCCGGCAGGCCGCAGGGGGCAATGTGGACAACCCGCTCAAGGCGGCCCTGGATGTGCTGCGGGATCTGCGCAACGAGGTCCGGCTCGCCATCGACCACGCCGGGATCACCGGGGCGTCCTACCGTGACGAGGTGGTGGGCTGGTTCACGCCGCTCAACGCCTTTCTGTCCATCGGGCCGCCCCGGTCCCGGATCAGGGAGATGGCCGCGCTCATCGAGTCCGGCGTACTCCAGGTCATGGGGCCGGGGACCCGGGTCCGCCGGGACCCCCACGGGCGGGGTTTCCTCATGGGCTCCGCCGTGCTCCCCGGACCGGAGGTCGTCACCGGCACGCTGATCGAGGCGCGGATCTCGGAGCCGGGTCTGCGGCGCAGCGGCAATCCGCTGCTGCGGCAGCTGCTCGCCACGGGGCAGTGCCGGCCGTATCGCATCCCGGATGCGGAGGGTTGCGCGTACGAGAGCGGGGGCCTTGATGTCACCCCGCGCCCGTATCGCGTGGTGAACGCCTCGGGCGTGCCCCACCCGCGCCGGTTCGCCTACGGGGTGCCCACGGAGGGCGTCCACTGGGCTACGGCTGCCGGAATTCGACCGGGGGTCGGGTCTGTGATTTTGGAGGACGCCGATGGGATCGCTCGGGCGGTGTTTGATGCGTTGGCTGCGCCGCCGTGATGTATCTGCGGGCCGGTGGGGGCTGGTCGCGCCCCGCGGCGGAGCCGCAAATCGACAACGCCCCGCGCCCCTAAAGACGGGGCGCGTCCCCCGGCCCCACGGCTCGCAGCACCCCCTTTCCATCCCCCGAACCCTGCACGGAGTCGCCCAGTGGACATGACGTCGATCTTCGACCCCGAGATGCTCCGTCTCCCCCTCTATGACGACGGGCACCGTCAGTTCGCGCATCAGATCGGTATCTGGTGTGACAGCTATGGCGAGGTCTGGGACACCGTGCGTCGGTTGGCGCCGGATGAGGCCGGGCGGCGGCTGGTTGAGCTGCTCGGGGAGGACGGGTGGCTCGCCGGGCTGGACCCGGGGGCCGGGCCGTACGATCTGCCCACCGACTTCCGTGCCCTCTGTCTCGCGCGGGAGGCGCTGGCCTACACCGAGGACCTGGCGGACTTCGCGTACTCCATCCAGTCGCTGTCGGCCACCCCGATCATCCGCTTCGGCGACGAGGAGCAGCGGCGGCGTTATCTGCCGGGCATGGCCAAGGGGTTGGTGGTCGGCGCGTTCGCGGTCTCCGAGAAGGCGGCGGGGTCGGAGGTCGCGGCGGTCGGGCTGAGCGCCCGCAGGAGCGGAGACGGCGGTTTCGTCCTCGACGGCGCCAAGGCGTGGATCGCCCATGCCACCATCGCCGACCTGTACGTCGTCATCGCCCGTACCGGCGAGGGACCGGGCCCGCTCGGGCTCACCGCGTTCCTGGTGCCCGCCGACACCCCGGGAATTCGGGTCGAACCTCTCGACGCCATCGCCCCGCGCTCCTTCGGTCATCTGCTGTTCGAGAACTGCCGGGTGCCCGCCGAAACGGTACTCGGCGGCCCCGGCAAGGGTTTCGTGGTCGCCGTCGACCTTCTCGAACGGTTCCGGATGACGGTCGCCGCCGCCGCGCTCGGCTTCGGCCGCCGGGCCGCCGACGCGGCACTGGCCCACACCAGGACGCGGAACGCCTACGGCGGCACCCTCTTCGACCTCCAGCTGGTCAAGGCCTCGCTGGCCGACATGGAGGTCCAGCTGGGCGCCGCCGCGCTGCTGACGGCACGGGCCGCCTGGGAGTGCGACCGGGGCGGCCGGGGCTTCGCCAAGCACTCCAACATCGCCAAGGTCCATGCCACGGAGGCCGCCCAGCGGATCGTCGACACCTCGGTCCAGCTGTTCGGTGCCGCGGGGGTGATCCAGGGCTCCCTCACCGAGCGCCTGTACCGGCAGATCCGCTCCCTGCGGATCTACGAGGGCAGCACGGATGTGTTGCGGCTCGCCGTCGCCGACGCCCTGGACGTACGGCGGGCCGGTCGTGCCGCCGCCGACATCGCCGGGGATCGATCCGCCGCACAGGAGCTTCGCTGATGCCGGCCCCGCTGCGCCTGTGGCTGCGGCACGAGTCCCGGGCCACCGAACGCCGGGCGCCGCTGGTGCCCGAGGACGCCGCTCGGCTGGTCGGCGAGGGCGTCGAGATCACCGTGGAGGAGTCGCCGCAGCGGGTGTTCCCGATCGCCGCGTACGTGCGCGCGGGCTGCGCCACGGCACCGGCGGGCAGCTGGGTCGAGGCGCCGGAGGACCACTACGTGCTGGGGGTCAAGGAGTTGCCGGCCGAGCCGCGCGAACTGCGGCACCGGCACATCTACTTCGGGCACGCCTACAAGGGGCAGACGGGCGCCGGGGACCTGCTCGCCCGGTTCACGGCGGGCGGCGGCACGCTGCTGGACCTGGAGTATCTGGTGGACGACGACGGCCGCCGGCTGGTCGCCTTCGGCTACTGGGCGGGCTACATCGGCGCCGCCCTCGCCGTACTCCACCGACGCGGCACCCTCGCCACTCCGCTGCGCCCCCTGGACCGACCGGGGTGGGAGGCGCTGCTCCGGGCGGGGGTCGACGGCGACGGACCACGGCCGGACGGTGGTGGGGGCCCCGCGCTGGTGATCGGCGCGCGCGGTCGCGGCGGGCGAGGGGCCTGCGACGCCCTGGAGGCCGCCGGTGTCACCCCGGTCCGCTGGGGCGTGACGCAGACCCGCGTACTGGACCGGGCGGCGCTCCTCTCGTACGACCTCCTCGTCAACGCCGTGCTGGTGACCCGGCCGGTGCCGCCGTTCCTCACTCCGGCCGATCTGGATTCCCCCGGCCGCCGGCTGTCCGTCGTCGCGGACGTCACCTGTGACGTGCACTCGGAGTGCAATGTGCTGCCGGTGTACGACGCGGTCACCGACTGGGCGGAGCCCGCCCGGCGGCTGCGGGACGGCGACCGCCCGCTGGACGTCATCGCCGTGGACAATCTCCCCGCCCTCGTCCCGGTCGAGTCCAGTCGCGCCTTCTCCGCCGAGCTGTGGCCGCAGTTGCTCCGTCTGAACGACGGTGCCGGGGCCTGGGTCCGCTGCCGTCGGGCCTTCGCGGCGGCGGTGGTGGCGGTGGTCGACGAGAGCCCGTCCCGCTCGCCCGGACCCCCGCCATGACGCCATGACGACCCCAGGCCGGCCGGAGGCCGACCCACCGGACACCCGCCCCACCCGCATCACCCTCATCGAGCGCGGCGACCCGCCCAAAGGAGAAGCCCGACATGGTGCAAGAGCCAACTCGCTCCGGCGCGGAGCACTACCGCTGCCTGGGAGTCGGCGTAGGACCGGCCAATCTGAGCCTGGCGTCCCTGCTGCACACCCGGCCGGACATCACCAGTCTCTTCCTCGACCGGAAGGACTCCTTCAGCTGGCACGACGGTCAGCAGCTGCCGGGGAACACCTTGCAGGTCTCCCTGTTCAAGGACCTGGTGACACTGGCCGACCCCAGGAACCCGTTCTCGTTCCTGTCGTATCTGCATGACAACGGCAGGCTGTACCACTTCCTCAACGCCCAGTTCGACGCCGTGCCGAGGGTGGAGTTCCGCAACTATCTGGCGTGGGCCAGCAGTCGCAACAAGAACATCGTCTTCGGGGAGACCGTGCGGGAGGTCTCCTTCGACACGGTGTTCACGGTGCGCACCGACCGGCGGACGGTCACCGCGGACAACGTGGTCGTCGGGGTGGGCAGCCGCCCTTGGGTGCCGTCCGAGGTCCGCGACCGGCTGGGGCCCACCCAGTTCCACGTCAGCGACTATCTGAGCGCGGCCGACGATCTGGGCGGCAAGCGGGTGGTGGTGATCGGCGGCGGCCAGTCCGGCGCCGAGGCGTTCCTCGATCTGATCTCCCAGCCGGACGACGCGCTGCCGCGCCGGGTCTCCTGGATCTCCCGTCGGGGCAACTACTTCCCCATCGACGACTCGCCGTTCACCAACGACTACTACATGCCCTGCTACGCGGACTACTTCTTCGACCTGGACCGCGAGGCCCGGCAGGCCTTCAACCGGCAGAACGTCCTCTCCAGCGACGGCATCTCGGAGAGCACCCTGCGCGACATCTACCAGCGCGCCTACCTCCACCGCTTCGTGGACGGCAATGTCGACCTGGTCGGCCTCTACCCCAACCGTGAGGTGACCGGGGTCAGCACCGGGGTGTACGGCGGCTGGCAGGTGTCGGCGCGGCACAACGACCACCCGGAGGCCACCGAGCTGTTCGAGGCGGACGTGGTGATCTGGGCGACGGGGTTCCGCCCGACCGACATGGACTTCCTCGCGCCGATCGCCGACCGGCTGGAGCGGGACGGCGAGGAGTTCCGGATCGACGAGGACTACGCCGTGCACTGGGACGGCCCGGACGACCGCCGGGTCTTCGTGCAGAACGCCGCCCGGGGACAGCGCGGTCTCGCCGACCCCAACCTCAGCCTCAACGCCTGGCGCAGCCAGCGCATCGCCGACCGCCTCGGCAAGGTGTCCAGCAACGAGCAGTTGCCGTCGTTCATCGAGTGGTCCTCCAAGCCCCGCGCGGGGAGGACCACATGAGCCACATGAGCGTCGCCGACCGGGACCGCGAGACGGTGGTGGTCGGCGCCGGCATCCTCGGCTGCCTCATCGCCCGTGAGCTGGCGGCCGCCGACCCCACCGCCTCGGTCACCGTCCTCGACCGCGATCTGGTGGCCTCCGGCGCCACCCGCCGCTCGGCGGGCCTGCACTTCCCACGCGGCGCCAACCCCACCCTGCGTGCCATGGCCACCGAGAGCCAGCGCTACTACGCCGAACTCACCGCCGTACGACCGGAGTTGCCGATCCATCGGCTCGGTATGACGGTGGTCGCCCCCGAGCGGACCGAGCCCGGGCTCCGCGAGACCTATCTGCCGGAGTCCGGCCTGCGGCGCGTCACCGACGTACCGGACGGCGTGACGCTCCCGGAGGGCACGGCCGCCTGGACCGGCGACGGCTGCCAGTACGCGGACGTCCTGGCCCTCACCCAGGCCCTGGCCGCCGAACTGCGGCCGAAGCAGCGGGTGGAGTTCCTGGAGGGCGTCACCGTCACCGACATCTCCTCCGACGCGGACGGCGTACGGATCGCCCTCGCCACCGGTGTCACCCTCACCGCCGAGCGGGCGGTGCTGGCGCCGGGCCCCTGGCTCGCCGACAAGGCGTGGCGGCATCTGGTCGAACCCCTCGGCGCGCGGGTCAAGAAGATCGTGGCCCTGCACATCGAGCGGCCCCCGGCCCCCGGTGACGGCGCGATCGTCTTCCAGGAGGAGGACGCCTTCCTGCTGCCGTACGCGCACCGGGGCCACTGGCTGTTCAGCTACACGTGCGCGGAGTGGGACGTCGACCCCGACGCCGTCGAGCCGGGCCTCACCCCCGCGCACTGCGAGGAGGCCCGCGAGCTGCTGGCCCGTTACGCCCCCGGTCTGGTCGACCACTGTGTCTCCGGCCGGGTCTTCTGCGACGCGTACGCCCCCGGCGGTGCGCCGATCGTGCGCCCGCTCACCGGCGACGGGCGACTGCTGTTCGCGGGGGCGGCGAGCGGCTCCGGGTACCGCCTGGCACCGGCGGTCGCGCGGGAGGCCGTACGTCTGCTGTCCGCCCAGCCCCTGTCCGGAAAGGTCATGACATGATCATCAGCACCTACGATCCGCGCGCCCTCCAGCAGGCCTTCGGTATCGGAATGAGCAGTGTGGAGGGGCTGGGGGTGGGCGCCGGCTGGGGGCGGGTCGTCCCGGGCGGGGCGTCGACCAGCCATCAGCACGACGAGACCGAGTTCTTCGTGATCGTCGCGGGCGAGGGCGAGTTCGTGGTGGACGGCCGCCGTCACCCGGCCCGGCCGGGCACCCTCGCGCTCTTCGAGCCGTTCGAGTCGCATGTACTGGAGAACACCGGCGACGCCGACCTGGTCTTCCTCACCCAGTACTGGCGCGACCCCGTCCGGGCCCAGAGGTCGGCGGGCGACGAGGACCGGCTGTCGTTCGGCGACCGCCCGGTCTTCGTGTTCTCGACCCCGCCGACCCCCAACGGCGATCTGCACCTCGGGCATCTCTCCGGCCCGTACCTCGGCGCCGACGCTTTCGTCCGATTCCAGCGCATGAACGGCGCCGACGCCTGGCATCTGACGGGCAGCGACGACTACCAGAGCTATGTGGTGGGCCGTGCGCGCGGCGAGGGCCGAGCCCCCGCCGAGACGGCCGCCCACTACAGCGCCGAGATCGCGCGGACGCTCGCGCTGATGGACATCGTCCCGGACCAGTACACGGTCACCGACGCGGACCCCGGCTACCCCGACGGTCTGCGGGACTTCTTCTCCCGGATCGTCGCCTCCGGCTGGGTCACGGTCGCCGAGCGGGACGCGCTGTTCGACAGCGAGAGCGGACAGTACCTGTACGAGGTGGATGTCAAGGGCGGCTGCCCGGGCTGTGGTGCGGGCACCAGCGGCAACATCTGCGAGGAGTGCGGCGAGCCCAACACCGTGGTGGACCTGGCCGAGCCGCGGTCCACCGCCTCGGACGCCGAGCCCCGGCGCGCTCCGCTGGCCCGCTGGTCGCTGCCGCTGCACATGTTCCGCGAGGAGGTCGCCACCCATCACAGCCTCGGCCGCGTCCCGGCCCGCCTGCGCGAACTCGGCGACCGCCTCTTCGCCCGCCCCGACCTGGACATCCCCATCAGCCACCCGTCCGACTGGGGTGTCGCCCCGCACGAGACGGACGTCGACGGCCAGGTCATCTGGGTCTGGCCGGAGATGTCGTACGGCTTTCTGCACGGCATCCAGGAGTTGGGCCGGCGGCTCGGCAAGGGCTGGCGGGCGGGGACACCGGAGCGGGACTGGAAGATCGTCCACTTCTTCGGCTACGACAACAGCTTCTACCACTCCGTGCTCTACCCGGTGCTGTACCGGCTGGCCCACCCCGGCTGGGCGCCGGACATCGACTACCACGTCAACGAGTTCTATCTGCTGGAGGGCGAGAAGTTCTCCACCAGCCGCCGCCACGCCGTCTGGGGCAAGGAGATCCTCAGCGAGGACTCCGTGGACGCCGTCCGCTACTTCCTCTCCCGCACCCGGCCGGAGGGCGAGCGCACCAACTTCCGCCGCGCCGACTATGAGACGGCGTTGGACGAACGGCTCATCGGCACCTGGCAGCAGTGGCTGAACGACCTGGGCGCCCGGATCACCAAGCAGTACGACGGCAAGGCGCCGGACGCGGGGATCTGGACGCCGGAGCACTCGGCGTTCCTGGCCCGACTGGGCGCCCGGCTCACGGCGGTCACCGGCGCGCTGCGCGCGGACGGCTTCTCCCTGAACCAGGCCGCGGCGGAACTGGACGGCCTGATCGAGGACGCCGTCCGCTTCTCCCGCCAGGAGTCCCGTACGGCGCAGTCCGCCGGCTGGCAGGACGAGGCCCGCACCGCGATCGCCCTGGAGCTGGCGGCCGCGCGCCTCCTCGCGTACGCCGCCCGGCCCGTGATGCCCCGCTTCTCCGATCGACTGGCGACGGCCCTGGGCCTGCCGGAGCCCACCGACTGGCCGCGGACGGTGGAACTGCTCGCCCCCGGCAGCGAGATCCGCCTCGCCGACGCGGTGTTCTTCAGGCCGAGCGCCGAGTCGGAGGCGCGTGCGCGGCAGGGGTCGGCCCGATGACCGACGACACCCTCGGCCGTCTCGTCTCCGCCGAACCGGCGGCCGGGACCATCTCCTTCGCCAGCCTCCTCGGCACGCGCACGCTGCCGCTGGCCGACCTGTTCCTGCGCTCGGGCCGGGTGGCCCGCTGGCTGCGCGGCCGCGGGGTGGGTCCCGGCGACCGTATCGGTGTCCTCGCGGCCAACGGCCTGGAGTGGGTGCTGCTCGATCTTGCGGCCCTGCGGCTGAAGGCGGAGACGGCCGGTCTTGAGCCGGGCAAGTTCGACCCCACTGTCGAACTGATGCGCCGCTACGACCTGAAGCTGCTGTTCACGGACCGCCCCGCCGACGCCCCCGGCGCCGTACCGATGGCCGAGGTGACGGAGGCGGCCGAGCGGGAGGACGTGGACGGTCCGCCGCTGCCGCCGGTGAGGTGGGGCCCGAAGGACGTCACGACCGTCAAGTTCACGTCCGGAAGCACCGGCGAGCCGAAGGGCCTGGGCGCGACGGCGGGCAGTATCGACAGCTCGCTGAAGGCCGTCCAGGAGATCTTCGAACACGGCCCCGGCGACGACCTGTTCGTCTTCCTCCCCCTCTCCCTCCTCCAGCAGCGCTACTGGATCTACTCGGCGCTGCTGCACGGCCATGACGTCACCGTCAGCACCTATGAGGCGGCCTTCGCGGCACTGCGCCGGGCGCGGCCGACCGTGGTGATGGGGGTCCCGGCGTTCTACGAGACGGCCAAGCGGCAGATCGAGGCGAGGCTGCGCCGTGGCGGGGGCGTGTCCTTGGAGCGGGCGGCGCAGGCGGTGTTCGGCGACCGCGTCCGCTACCTCTGGACGGGGTCGGCGCCCGCGAGCCCCGCCGTGCTGCGCTTCTTCACCGACGCCGGACTGCCGATCTTCGAGGGCTACGGCCTGAACGAGACCTGCATCGTCACCAAGAACCACCCCAAGGCCCATCGCGAGGGCAGCGTCGGCCAGGTGCTGCGCGGCAAGGAGGTGCTGATCGGCGAGGACGGCGTGGTCCGCGTCCGCAGCGACCACCCCGTCAATGTCCGTTACGCGTACGCCAAACCCGGTGACTCCGAGCGGATCTTCGAGCCGGACGGCACGGTCCGCACCGGTGACCTGGGCTACCTGGACGAGGACGGCTTTCTGTTCATCCGGGGCCGGGCGGATGACGTGATCGTCCTCGACAACGGCAAGAAGGTGGTGGTCCGGCCGATCGAGGAGCATTTGAGGGCGGACCCGGCGATCGCCGAGTGCGTGCTGTTCTGCCCCGGCCAGACCGAGTTGGTGGCGGTGGTGTCCCCCGCCTCGGTGCCCGCCGACCGGGAGGCGATCACCGCCCGGCTGGCCCTCACCAACGCCTCGCTCACGGCGGACGAGCGGATCGCCCGGGTCGTCGTCGCCGACGAGCCCTTCACCATCGACAACGGTCTGCTCACCTCGCAGTACAAGCCGAAGCGGCGGCAGATCCTCGCCGCCCACCACAGCGCCGTCCACGACCCCGAGGAAGGAATCCATGCCCGCTGAGCTGGAAACCGCGGCCCGTGAACAGTTCTCCGCCGTGCTGACCCATGAGGTCGACCCGGCGGCCCTGGACCTCGACGCCGACATGGTCGGCCACTACGCGCTGACGTCCCTCAACAAGGTGCTGTTCCTCACCGAGCTGTGCGAGACCACCAAGGTCGACCTCGCCCACTTCACTGAGGACGACCTGGCCCGGATGCGGACGCTGCGCGACGTCACCGAAGCCCTCGCCCGACACGCGGGCCCCATGGAAAACTGATCGCCATGACCTGGGCAGAGAAAGCATCAACAGTCCTGGAAAACAAGCACGTTGAGCTCCATCCGGTCACCGAGGCGGATCGCGAGGGCATCCGTGCCGTCGCCATGGACGCGCACATCTGGCGGTACTTCGTGGCGGCCGTGGAGAACGAGGCGGACTTCAAGGTCTTCTTCGACACCTGTCTCGCCGACCAGGCCGCCGGCCGCCGTGTCGTGTTCGTCGTCACCGACAAGCAGTCCGGCCGGATCGCGGGGAGCATGAGTTACGGCAATCTGGCCGAGGCGGACGCCCGGCTGGAGATCGGCTGGTCCTGGCTGGGCCGTGACTTCCGAGGCAAGGGCGTCAACCGCTGGGCCAAGTACCTGCTGCTGGAGCACGCCTTCGAGCGACTGGGCGCCGAACGCGTCGAGTTCAAGACCGACATCCTCAACGAACAGGCCCGCCAGGGTCTGCGCAACATCGGCGCCACCGAGGAGGGCACCCTCCGCAGCTTCAACTACATGCCCGGAGGCCGCCGCCGGGACGCCGTCTTCTACAGCGTCCTGCGCGCGGAATGGCCCCGGGTGAAGCAGCATCTGACCACCGACTACCCGAACTGACCACAGCCGAGGGGCGGTGCCGGACCGGCTCCGCCCCCGATCTCGCCCTTCGGCGCCGCTACGACCGCAGCACGAACGGGTCGCCCTGCGGTTCATCGCTCGTGTTGACCCACACCGACTTCAGGCGGGTGTACTCCCTGATGGCCTCGGTGCCGTGTTCGATGCCCATGCCGCTGTCCTTGAAGCCGGAGCGCGGGGACATGGGGGACATGGCCCGGTAGGTGTTGACCCAGACCGTGCCCGCTTCCAGCGCCGCCGCCATACGGTGGGCGCGGGCCAGGTCCCTGGTCCACACCCCGGCGGCGAGGCCGTAGCCGGTGTCGTTGGCGAGCCCGATCGCCTCCTCCTCGCTCTCGAACGGCATGATCGAGGCGACCGGGCCGAAGATCTCCTCCCGGCTGACCCGCATGCCGTTGTCGGTGCCGACGAAGACGGTCGGTGCGTAGAAGTAGCCGTCCAGGCCGATGTCCGCGCGGGTGCCGCTGGTGACGACCCGGCCGCCCTCCTGCGGCCGACGGCCACGTACTCCTCGACCTTGGCGAGCTGGGACGCCATCGCCAGGGGGCCGAGTTCGGTCTCGGGGGCGAGCGGGTCGCCGATGCGGATGGTGCGGGCCCGCTCGGCGACCCGCTCCACGGTCTCGTCGTAGACGTCGCGGTGGACGAAGACCCGGCTCCCGGCGACACAGGTCTGTCCGGCGGCGGCGAAGATCCCGGCGACGATGCCCATCGAGGCGGAGGCGATGTCGGCGTCGCTGCTGACCAGGGACAGGGTGGCGATCCGGGAGGGGTGGTGGGCCGCGAGGTGGGCGGCGACCAGGGAGCCGAGCGAGAAGCCGGCGAGGTGGACCCGGCCGGTGCGGACGGAAGCCAGGCCGCCGTTGGCAGTGCCCCGCCCGCTGCCGAGGTGGTCCAGGACCTCCACGACATCACCCGCGAGGTCGGCGAGGGTGGTCCCGGGGCGGGCCGGGGGTGAGGACCCGTGCCCCCTGAGGTCGACGGTGGTCACCCGGTGACCTGCGGCGACGAGATCCGGTACACAGCGCTGCCACATCCTCATGTCCAGCCCGACGCCGTGCAGCAGCACGACATCGGGGCCGGTTCCGGTGGCCGAGTGGCGGATCACGTCGTCACTGTTCGGTGGAGAGCGGTGCCAGCCGGGACTGGGGGCGTCCCTGTCCGGCCGCCGCGAGGCCGATGAGGATCTCGTGGGCGTGGGGGGCGTCCGCCACCCGGACCTCGATGCTCTGGTGGTGCGAGCGGATCGTGGCGTCGGTGATGTGCTTGAGCGGGATGTCGAAGACGGTGCCGGCTCCGGCGCGCTTCTCGACGGCCGGGAGCAGGGTGGTCGCCTCGGCGGCCTTGCGGAAGTGGTCGCCGAACTTCAGCGTGTGGATGAGCCCCGAGCCGTGCTCGATCTCCCCGTCGAGGCCCACGACGGCCGCCTTGCCGTAGGCCTCCACGGGCACCCCGAGGGCTTCGACGACCCGGGGGCGAGCAGTTTGCCCAGGTCGGAGGCGGTGGCGTCGATACCGGGGGCGAGGTCCTCGACAAAGCCCCGGCCGGCCCAGGGGTTGTCGACGACGGCGACGACCACGGCGGTCCTGGCCGGCGGGTCGACGGGGCGCCCGCCCTCGGTGAGGACTTCGTCGACAAAGGTGACGATCTTGCGGACGTTCATCGGGCGGTCTCCAGATTCTGGATCGTGTAGCGGCTGCGTCGAGGCGGACGCGGCGGTGGCCGCCGACGACAAGGAGCGGTACGCCGCACTCGTCGAGGAGTTCCACGAACTGCTGATCACCGGCGCCGACAACGCCAAGCTGGAGGCGCACTACCGCATCCTCATGAACCAACTGGCCTACTCCCGCCTGGTGATGACCTCCCTCAGCCAGCCCGGCCGCCCCCTCCAGTCCGACCGCGGGCACCACAACGTCATCGACCTGATCATCGCCAAGGACGGCGACAGCGCCGAACGCGTCATGCGCGACCACGTCCGCGCCAGCCGCCGGGCCCTGATGGCGGGCATCGACGCCATGGGCGGCCTCTGACCGGCACAGGGGTCCGCCTGGCGCCCGCCGACCTGCTGACGGGCGTCGATCATGCCTACGGTGGTACGTATGACACCGCCCGGCGTTCACGACGCGTCCGGCCGCGGACGGCGCCCGCAGCCCCAGCCCCGGAGGACGACCATGAACCGACCGGCCGACGAGTCCTCGCGCGGGGTGCGCCGGATCACCCTGGACGCGGCGGGGGTGACCCTGTCCGCGCTGCTCAGCGAGCCCGAGGGCACCCCGCGTGCGGTCGTGGTCGCCGTGCACGGCGGCGGGATGAACGCGGGCTACTTCGACGGCCGGGCCCACCCCCACCTGTCGCTGCTGACCCTGGGGGCGAGCCTCGGCCACACCGTCCTCGCCGTGGACCGTCCGGGCTACGGCCACTCCGCCGCCCGGCTGCCCGAAGGACAGGGCCTGGCGGACCAGGCCACCGCCCTGCGCGCGGCCCTGAGCGACTTCGCCTCCCGGTACTCCACGGGCGCGGGCCTGTTCCCGCTCGCCCACTCCTACGGCGGCAAGGTCGCCCTGACCCTGGCCTCGGACCCCGAGGGGCTGCCGCTGCTGGGGCTGGACATCTCCGGCTGCGGTCATGTCTGCGCCGTCGAGCCCCAGGATCTGCCGGTCGCCCTCGACGGCGGTGACGGGCGGCGCAGGAGCTGGGGACCGCTGGGTCTCTATCCGCCGGGCACCTTCGGCGCCTGCGCCTCGGTCGTCGAGGCCATGCCCTCCCGGGAACGGGCGGAACTCGCCCGCTGGCCCCTGGTCTTCCGGACCCTCGCACCCGACGTCCGGGTGCCCGTACGGTTCACCTTCGCCGAGCACGAGGCCTGGTGGCGCCACGATGAGGCGACCCTCGCCGATCTGGTCGCACACTTCACGGCCGCGCCCCGGGTGACCGTCGACCGCCAGCCGGACGCCGGACACAACATCAGCCTCGGCCGGTCGGCCCGCTCGTACCATCTGCGTGCCCTGGCGTTCCTGGAGGACTGTCTGATCGCGCGGGAGGCCGTGGTTCGCGGCGCCGCCCCGGTCACCGTCCGGCGATGACGCCGTCGACGACGCGAGCCGGGTCGGTCACCCGCCTTCCACGGTCGTGTGCGCCTCGCCGGCCGGGGACGACTCGGGCGACGTATCGGTGACCTCGTCCGGCTCGCCGCCGCCGTCGGTGTCTTCGGTGTCGTGGGTGTCGCCGGTCTCCTGTTGCCGTCGTTTCAGGGCGAGTTCCCTGGCCGTCTTCTCGGAGTGCAGTCTCATCTCGGCCTCCGTCCGCTGTTCGAACACCGTGGCCTCCTTGTCAGTGCCTGTCAGCGCTTGTCAGTGCCTGTGCCTGGTCGGCGCGGGTCAGTCCGTGGGGCGCGGTGCGCGCCGATGGGCCCGCTCGGCCAGTTCCCGCTCGTCGACCAGGGTGAGCATCGGTTGGCCGGGCGCGCACAGCATGGTCACGGTGAACCGGGTGCACGCGTCCGTGAGGGCGTTGCCGTCCTGGTAGTGGATCAGGTCGCCGCCGGGTTCCCAGAACGTCTCCCCGGCCTTGACCACGCGTTCCGGCTCGCCTTCGAGTTCGAAGCGGACGGCGCCCTCGATCACGTACCCGAAGGCGGGCCCCGAATGGCGGTGCGGCGGGGTCCCGGGGTCACCGGGCGGCCACTCGACGAAGATGGTCATCGCCGAGGCGCCCTCGGGGATGAACGGCGGTACGACGTCCTGCACCATCGTCGCCGCCGTCTGCCAGGCCCCGGACCGCGTCCGCTCATCGGTCCCGCCGCTCGATTCCTTGTCCGACATCGTGCTGCACCTCCATGGGTCGTCTCGCAGTGATGACCGAGCACACGGAGCTTCTGTGACAGCGGTGTCGCCCTGCCCACACCGTTCGCCGTGCGTGTCACAACAACGGTGGGACCGCTGTCGTAGTCAGTGGCGTTTCCGACTCCACCGCACCCGAGGATGCAGCGATGAGTGAACTCGACCAGTTGCCCGACCGTGATGCCGAGGAGACGAGGGAATGGCAGGCGTCGCTCGACGAAGTCATCCGGCATGCCGGGCCCGAACGCGCCGCCCAACTGCTGCGGCGGGTGCACGAGTACGCGGCCCGGTCCGGGGTGTCCCTGCCCGGGCTGCTGTCCACGGACTACGTCAACACGATCCCGGCGTCGTCCCAGCCGGCGTACCCGGGCGACCTCGCCATGGAGTCCCGTATCACCGCGCTGAACCGGTGGAACGCGGCGGCCATGGTGACCCGTGGTTCCCGGTGGGGGCTCGGCGGCCACATCTCGACCTACGCGTCGGCGGCCTGGCTGTACGAGGTCGGGTTCCACCACTTCTTCCGGGGCAAGGACGACGGGGGTTCCGGGGACCAGCTGTATCTGCAGGGTCATGCCTCGCCCGGCATCTACGCGCGGGTGTTCCTCGAAGGGCGGATCGGCGAGGAGCGGTTGGACGGCTTCCGGCGGGAGGCCGACGGGCACGGTCTGCCGTCCTATCCGCACCCCCGGCGGCTGCCGTGGCTGTGGGAGTTCCCGACCGTGTCGATGGGGCTCGGGCCGCTCGCCGCCGTCTACCAGGCCCGGTTCAACCGCTATCTGTACAACAGGGGGATCAAGGACACGTCCGGGTCGCGGGTGTGGGCGTTCCTCGGGGACGGCGAGGTCGACGAGCCCGAGGCGACGGCCGCGCTGGAACTGGCCGCCCGCGAGGGCCTGGACAACCTCACCTTCGTCATCAACTGCAACTTGCAGCGGCTGGACGGACCGGTGCGGTCGAACTCCAAGATCGTGCAGGAGCTGGAGGCACGGTTCCGCGGCGCGGGCTGGTATGTGCTGAAGACCCTCTGGGGCGAGGCCTGGGACCCCGTACTGCGGCGGGACACGGACGGCTCCCTCGTCCGCCGCCTCGGTGAGGTGCCCGACGGTCAGTTCCAGACGTACGCGGCCCGGGACGCGGCCTATGTCCGCGAGCACTTCTTCACCGGCCGGACGTTGTCACACCTTGTGTCGAGTCTGAGTGATGCGCGGCTCACCGAACTGTTCCAGAGTTCCCGGGGCGGGCACGAGCCCCTGAAGGTCCACGCCGCCTACCGGGCCGCCGTCGACCACAGAGGGCAGCCCGCCGTCGTCCTCGCCCAGACGGTGAAGGGCCACACCCTGGGCCCGGACTTCGAGTCCCGCAACGCCAACCACCAGATGAAGAAGCTGACCATGGCCCAGTTCCGGCAGATGCGCGACGCCCTCGAACTGCCCATCCCAGACGGCGCGTTGAGCGGGGACGTGGTGCCGTACTGGCATCCCGGCGAGGGCTCGCCCGAGGTGCGGTACCTGCGGGAACGGCGTGCCGCGCTGGGCGGTCCCCTGCCGGTGCGCAGGGTGGTGGCCAAGGCGATCGAGCGGCCGCCGTCCGATCCCTTCGACTCGCTCCAGCGGGGCTTCGGCAAGCAGGAGGTGGCCACCACCATGGCGCTGGTCCGGCTGGTCAAGGATCTGATGCGGGTCGAGGAGACCGGACGCCGCTGGGTGCCCATCATCCCCGACGAGGCACGGACGTTCGGCATGGAGGCCCTGTTCCCGACGGCCGGGATCTACTCCCCGAAGGGCCAGACCTATGAGCCGGTCGACGCCGGTCAGCTGCTGCGCTACCGGGAGGCCACGGACGGCCAGCTCATCGACGAGGGCATCACCGAGGCCGGGTCGGTGGCCGAGTTCACCGCCGCGGCGACGTCGTACGCCACCCATGGCGAGCCCATGATCCCGTTCTACATCTTCTACGCCATGTTCGGTTTCCAGCGGACGGGCGATCAGTTCTGGGCGCTGGCCGACCAGTTGGGGAGGGGTTTCGTCGTCGGGGCGACGGCCGGGCGGACGACGATGACCGGGGAGGGGCTGCAGCACGCCGACGGGCACTCGCATCTGCTGGCGTCCACCAATCCCGCCGCCGTGATCTACGACCCGGCGTTCGCGTACGAGATCGCGGTGATCGTGCGGGAGGGGCTGCGGCGGATGTACGGCGACCGGCCCGAGGACGTCTTCTACTACCTGACCGTCTACAACGAGCCCAAGCTCCAGCCGCCCATGCCTCCCGGCCCCTCGGTCGAGGAGGGCATCCTGCGCGGTATCCACCCCTTCCGGCGGGCGGAGCCCCATGACGCGGGGCCGCGCGTCCAGTTGCTGGCCTCGGGCACGGCCATCCACTGGGCGCTCGACGCCCAGGACCTGCTGCTGTCCCAGTGGGGAGTGCACGCCGACGTCTGGTCGGTGACGTCGTGGACGGAGCTGCGCCGCGACGCCCTGTGCGCCGACCGGGCGCGGCTGCGGGGTGAGGAGCGCGTCCCGTATGTGACCCAGGCGCTGTCGGGGGCGCCGGGGCCCGTGCTGGCGGTCAGCGACTGGATGCGGCAGGTGCCGGACCAGATCAGTCAGTGGGTGGAGCAGGACTACTCGTCGCTGGGCACGGACGGCTTCGGGCTGTCGGACACGCGTGACGCCGTGCGCCGCTATTTCCGGGTGGACGCCGAGTCGATCGTCGTCGCCGCCCTGGACCGGTTGGCGCGGACCGGCGCCGTCGCCCCCGAGACGGTCGTCCGGGCGCGGGAACGCTACGACTGGCGGGGCTGAGCACCTCGGCACATGCTCGCGGTGCGGCTCGTGCGGCGGTGACCGACCCGGTGGTTCGCGAACGAAAGGTGTCACAGATCCCGGCGCGACCTTGTCGTACTGAGTGACAACGCCGGCGATCGGAGTGAACCGTGGCTGTCAACGAACAACGTCTTTCCACGATGGTGCTGGTGATCGGCACCGGAGGTGCGGGGCTGCGTGCCGCCATCGAACTGGCCGAGGCCGGCGCCGACGTCCTGGCGGTCGGCAAACGCCCCAAGGAGGACGCCCATACGGCACTCGCCGCCGGGGGCATCAACGCGGCCCTGGCCACCATGGACCCGGAGGACAGCTGGCAGCAGCACGCGGCCGACACCCTCAAGGAGAGCTATCTGCTGGCCGACCCCCGCACGGTCGAGATCGTCACGCAGGGGGCCGCCCGGGGCATCGACGACCTGGAGCGCTACGGCATGGCCTTCGCCCGGGAGGAGGACGGCCGGATCTCCCAGCGCTTCTTCGGCGCCCACACGTTCCGCCGCACCGCCTTCGCGGGCGACTACACGGGCCTGGAGATCCAGCGCACCCTCGTCAGGCGCGCGGAACAGCTGGACATCCCCGTACTCGACGGCGTCTACATCACCCGGCTCCTGACGCACGACGGCGCGGTCTTCGGCGCCTACGGCTTCGACCTGACCAGCGGCCGGCGGTATCTGATCCACGCCGACGCGGTGATCCTCGCCGCCGGCGGTCACACCCGGATCTGGCGGCGTACGTCCTCACGGCGCGACGAGAACACCGGGGACTCCTTCCGGCTGGCCGTGGAGGCCGGGGCCCGGCTGCGGGACCCGGAGCTGGTGCAGTTCCACCCCTCCGGGATCATCGAGCCGGAGAGCGCGGCCGGAACCCTGGTCAGCGAGGCAGCGCGGGGCGAGGGCGGGGTGCTGCGCAACGCGCTCGGGGAGCGGTTCATGGCCCGCTACGACCCCGACCGAATGGAGCTGTCCACGCGGGACCGGGTGGCCCTGGCCTCGTACACGGAGATCAAGGAAGGGCGCGGCACCCCCAAGGGAGGGGTGTGGCTGGATGTCTCCCATCTGCCCCGGCAGACGGTCATGAGCCGGCTGCCCCGGGTCTATCAGACGCTGCTGGACCTGCAGATGCTGGACATCACCCGCGAGCCGATCGAGATCGCGCCCACCGCGCACTACTCGATGGGCGGGGTGTGGGTGCGCCCCGAGGACCACAGCACCGACGTACGGGGCCTGTACGCCATCGGGGAGGCGTCGAGCGGGCTGCACGGCGCCAATCGGCTCGGGGGGAACAGCCTCATCGAGTTGCTGGTCTTCGGCCGCATCGCAGGACGGGCGGCCGCCGCCCACTCGGAGTCCCTGACCGCACAGCCGAGGTCGGCGGCGGCCGTCGCCGAGGCCCGCGCGGAGGTCGACGGACTCCTCGCGGCCGACGGACCGGAGAACGTCCGGGCCCTGCAGCGCGCCATCCGCGACACCATGACCGAGCACGCCGGCGTCGTACGCGACGAGGAGGGGCTGCGCGCGGGGCTGGCGGAGCTCTCGGTGATCGAGAAGCGGATGGAGGACATCGGGGTGCACCCGGACATCGCCGGCTATCAGGACCTCGCACACGCCTTCGACCTGAAGTCGGCCGCGCTGGCGGCGCGGGCCACCCTCGAAGCGGCGCTGGAGCGCCGGGAGACCCGTGGCTGCCACAACCGAAGCGACCATCCGGAGCTGAACCCGGCTCTCCAGGTCAATCTCGTGTGGTCTCCGACGACCGGTGTGACCCACGAAAGCATTCCGCCGATTCCGGACGAGATTTCCTCGCTGATGCAGGACGTCTCGACCGATGGAAAGCTCGTCGAATGACCACCCCTGTCACAGATGGAGCCGCTGCCCTGTCTCTTCTCATGCAGACCGAATTCCTCTCGGAAAGGAAACCGCAATGAAGGTCGTAGTGATCGGTGGAACGGGACTCATCGGCTCGCAGCTGGTCGCCAAGCTCACCGAGCACGGGCACGAGGCGGTCGCCGCCTCGCCCAACACCGGCGTCAACACCCTGACCGGCGAGGGGCTGGCCGAGGTCCTTAAGGACGCGGCGGTCGTGGTCGATGTGTCCAACTCCCCCTCCTTCGCGGACGACGCCGTCATGGAGTTCTTCCGCACCTCCACGACCAATCTGCTGAAGGCGGAGACGGAAGCCGGTGTGACCCACCATGTGGCGCTGTCCGTGGTCGGCACCGACCGGCTCCAGGAGAGCGGCTACTTCCGTGCCAAGCAGACCCAGGAAGAACTGATCAAGGCGTCCGGGATTCCCTATTCGATCGTCCACGCCACCCAGTTCTTCGAGTTCATCAAGGGGATCGCGGACCTGTCGACGGACGGCGACACCGTGCGGCTGGCACCCGTCAAGATCCAGCCCATTTTCTCCGGGGATGTGGCCGCGGCCGTCGGCCGCGCCGCGGTCGGTGCTCCCGTCAACGGTCTGGTGGAGGTCGCCGGCCCCGAGGTCTTCCAGATGGACGCGCTCATCCGCAAGGCGCTCGCCGCCCACGACGACCCCCGTACGGTCGTCACGGACCCGGACGCCCCGTACTCCGGCGCCCATGTGGTGGAGAACACCCTTCTGCCGGGTCCGGGGGCGCACCTCGCCGAGACCCAGCTCGCCGACTGGCTCGCGCGGCAGCGGTAGGTCCCGGCCCGGTGGCCCCTGCCGACGAGGCGGGGGCCACCGCCGTATCAAGCGCAGACGAAGGACGGCGATGAACCAAGTCACCGAGAACCGGAGCGACATGGCGGCCACCGTGGTGTCGCTGGCCGCCGAGGCCACCGCGCTGGAGACCCGCGCCGACGAGATCCGCCGGGAGCTGCTGGACCTCGACGGGCGGATCGAGGCGGTCACCGAAGCCCTGCACCGGGCGACCGGCGAAACCGGTGATCGGCGGCGTTGATACGGTCGGTGCCATGCCGTGCCGGCCGGTGCGGTGTGCCGCTCGACCGAGAGAAACGTGATGTCCCCGACGATCCGCCGGGCTGTGATCCCGGCCGCCGGACTCGGCTCCCGACTGCTGCCCCTGACGAAGGCGACCCCGAAGGAGATGCTCCCGGTCGGCGACAAGCCGGTCATCGAACACACCGTGCGTGAGCTGGTGGACTCCGGCATCACCGACATCACCATCGTCGTCTCCGGTGGCAAGAGCCTCATCCAGGACCACTTCCGCCCCAACCCCGCCCTCGTCGAACAACTCCGCGCGGACGGCAAGACGGCGTACGCGGACGCGGTCGAGGAGGTCGCCGAGCTGGCCCGCCGGGGCCACATCACCTACCTCGACCAGTACGGCCCGTACGGCAACGGCACCCCGGTGCTGAACGCCGCCCGCTCCTTCGGCGACGAGCCGGTGCTGGTGCTGTGGCCGGACGACGTGTTCGTGGCCGAGGTCCCCCGCGCCCAGCAGCTGATCCGGGCCTATGAGCAGACCGGCTGCCCGGTGCTGGCCCTGCTGCCGATGGACCCCACCGAGTCCCAGCGCTACGGCGTGCCCATCGTCAAGGAGGACCTCGGCGACGGCCAGCTGCGCATCACCGGCCTGGTCGAGAAGCCCGAGCCCTCCGCCGCCCCGTCGGCGTACGCGGCCATCGGCGGCTATGTCGTCACCCCCGGCATCATCGACGAGCTGCGCGAGCAGACCCGCCGCTGGTACGAGCACCGCACCGGTGAGGTCTATCTGACCGACGCCATCAACGCCTACGCGGCCACCCGCGCGGTGTACGGGCAGGTCATCAAGGGCCGCTGGTACGACACCGGCAATCCGGCCGACTATCTGGTCGCCCAGATGGCGTTCGCCCTCTCCCATCCGGAGTACGGGCCACTGCTGCGCGGCCTGGTCAACGGCCTCGGCGGCGCCAGCCCGGCGGAACACAACGGCTGACCAGCGCTGTTGGCCGGCGCTCTGTGCTGTGGGGCGAGGCCCTCATCCCGGCTGTTCGTCCGTCACCGTGGTCGCGCCGTAGTGGGAGCGGACGAGGGCGATCACGGTCTCGGTGGTGTGGTCGAGGTGGCTGCGGCCGTCGGGCAGCCTGCCCTCCGGACTGATGTAGCCGTTCGGCCCGAGGTGGGTGGCGGGGTCGAGCCGGTGCACGGTGATCTTCCCGGCCCGCAGGGCGCGGTTCCATCCGCTGCGGCGGAACAGACGCCGGCGCTGGGGGAAGAGCCAGGTGCCGACCCGCTCGATCCGGTCGTACGCGCTGGTGAGTTGGTGGACGTGCTCGGCATGGGTGAGGTCGTTGGCGCCGTTGTGGAACCCGCCGAGCATGATCACCACGACCGGGGCGCGCAGCCGGGAGTGCAGTTCCTCGACGGCGCCGGTGGCGACCTGGGCGCCGCCGCTGTAGCTGAGCAGCACCACGGGGATGCCGCTGTCGGGCCGGTAGCCGGCGAGCCGGAGCTGGGTGGCGATCTGGGAGCCGACGGCCCGGTTGTACAGGGGGCGGTAGCGGTGGTCGGCGGCGACGAAGACCTGCATGACGTTGTGCAGGAAGAGCAGCAGCCCGATGTGGCGGCGCAGCCACGCCCACACCGGCCGGTCGGCGAGCGGGTCGGCGAGCGGCGAGTAGGGCTGGACCTGCCCCAGTACCCGTAGTTCGGGTGCCCCAGCGAGCACCGCCCTGACGAGCTGGCCACCGTCCCGGGTGTCGCGGACGCGGCGTTTGCCGATGCCGTCGAGGTAGACCAGATAGGCGGCGGGGGGCCGGTCGGGGTCCGCGCCCCGGGCGTAGGGGACCCCGTCGGGCAGCACACTGGCCGGGGTGCGCAGTCCGGCGCCGTAGACCAGGACCTCGTGGCGGGCGAGCAGGGCCTCGGCGAGCAGGGCGGGTCCGAGGGCGAGGGCCCAGAGCAGGAACGAGTTCATGTGAGCGACTCCGTTGCCCGGGGCGCGCTGATCCTCACGACCAGCCGCCGGACGATCTCCACGGTGACTCCGAGTCCGACCCCGGCGAGGGCCACGCAACCGGCGGCGCTCCACCAGCCGAGCCCGGTCGCCGTAGCGAGGTGGTCGGCGAGGGCGGCCCCGACTCCGATGAAGAGCAGCAGATGGAGGAAGGGCCCGAGCAGCGGGAACGCGAGGACGGCGGAGAGCAGCAGCGGCGCGACCAGGGCGGGTGTCCAGCCGAGGGCGGTGCCGGGCGGTGGTGAGGACATCACCAGTTCGGCCAGGTTCCACGCGGTCAGCGGCCACAGCGCGAACACGGCGCCCTCGACGAGGCCCGCGGCGAACACCAGCCCGGCCACGAGGGTCCGCGGCATTCCGGGTCTGCGGGCCAGCAGGGGCAGGATGCGCCCGACGGCCTCCGACACCCCGGCGAGCAGCAGCATGACGGCGACGAACGACATCGCTCAGCCTCGCCGTGAGGGGTCGGCGGGAACGGACTCGGGGGCCGGGCGGGCGGTGTGCGCGTACCGTTCGAGTTCGTCGGCGGCCCTTCCGTATCCGCCCGCCCGGTGCTGGGCGGTCCTCAGGGTCGTCGCCGCCCTGCGGAAGCCGGGTTCGTGGAGCAGCCGTCGGGCGAGGCCGCGCACGGAACCCTTGGCGACGTCCTGGGTGCGCATCGACAGGCCTGCGCCGAGTTCGACGACGCGGCGGGCCACCATCGGCTGGTCGGCGCCCTGCGGGACCAGCAGCAGCGGAACCCCGGCGTACATGGCCTCGTTGACGCTGTTCATACCGCCGTGGGTGATGAAGAGCGCGGCGCGGGCCAGTACCTCCGGTTGCGGTACGAAGCGGCGGGCGAGCACGTTCGCCGGCAGCGCCCCGAGCGCGTCGGGGTCGGTCTGCCCGGTGGAGACGACGACGGTGCCGCCCAGGGGGGCGAGGGCGGTGGCGAAGGTGCGCAGCAGGTGTGGGTCGGCGTTGAACACGGTGCCCAGCGAGGCGTACAGCACCGGGTCCCGGAGCCGGTCGACGGGGAACGACGGGTCGGCGGGGCGGGCGCCGATGCTGGGGCCGACGAAGCGGTAGGACGGGTCGAAGTCCCGCACGGCGGGCTGGAACTCGCGTGAGGTGTAGACGAGGTTGAGCGGTTGGCGGATGTTCGCCACGTCGATCAGGGGCAGCCCGTGGGTGTCGTGGCGTCGGCGCAGTTCCCGGCGGGAGCGCAGATAGCCGCGGACGCTGCGGGGCCGGGTGCGCGCGTCGGCGAGCAGCTGCCAGGAGCCCCGGGTGGGGCTCGGGACACGCCGGTTGAAGGCGAAGGTGGTGAACGACGAGGCCGCCGGGACGCCGAGTTCGCGGGCGGCGACCGCGCCCCAGAGGCAGGCGCTGTCGTGGACGATCAGGTCGGGCCGGTCGCGGCGGAGGTCGGCGAGCACGGCGGGCAGCCAGTGGAGGCTGGTGGTCGCGAGGGCTTCCATCCAGGTGACCGGGGTCGGCTGCTCGGGGAAGGGCTGGTCGCCTCCGGGGTAGAGGCGGACGGTCGCGCCGGTGGCCTCGATCTCCGCCCGGAACGCGGGCGAGGTGTGGTAGGTGACGGTGTGGCCGCGCCGTACGAGTTCGGCGACGACCGGCAGCGTGGGGTTGATGTGTCCGTGCATGCCGATGTTGAGGAACGCGATGGTGCTCACGGGCCTGCCTCCACTGGGGAAGAAGTCGACGAGCCGCCCTGGTCGGCGGAGGTCGGGGAAGGGTCGTCGACCCGGTACAGCCCGGGCCCGCAGACGCACAGCCCGTCGAGGAAGCGGCCGGCCGTGCGGGCGGCGGTGCTGATCAGACGTGGGGAGTGGCCGAAGTCCCAGGGGGCGGGCCAGGTCTCGATGCCGGTCGGGAGGACGACGGTGGGGATGTGCCGGGACACCTCGCGCAGATCGCGCTCTATCTGGTGGTGCAACAGCAGCAGCCCGGCCCGGGCGGCGACGGCACCGGCGCGGCGGCGCGGACTGACGGGGCGCACCGGTGAACTCTCGGGCCCCGCCGCGACCACGACGACGCTTGCGGCCCCGGCCTGGAGGGCGGCCAGTACGGGGACGTAGGCGACCACTCCCCCGTCGACGAGCGTGCGGCCGTCGCGGTCCACCGGGGGCAGCGCGCCGGGGATGGCGGCGCTGGCCAGCAGCGCGGATTCGAGGTCCCCGTGGTCAAGGGGGACCGGGGCGCCGGTGGCGAGGTCCATGGCCACGGCGGTGAACGGGACCGCCAACTCCTCGATCCGTGACGGCAGTCCGGCCCGGGCGATCAGCCGTCGCAGACCTCGGTCGGTGAACACACCGGCCCGCGAGGAGAGATGGCCGAGCGGATACACCTCACGGCGGCTCAACCGGGTCCACACCTGGTCCAGCCAGGGCGCGGCCCGGTCGGGGTGGGCGGCCGCGATGGCCCCGTTGAGGGCGCCCACCGAGGTGCCGACGATCATGTCGGGGACGAATCCGCGCTTCTCCAGCGCGTATCCGAGCCCCACATGGGCCGCGCCGAGCACGCCACCGGCGCCCACCACCGCGGCCACGGGGCGGGGAAGGGCGTGCAGGCCGCCCACCGAAGTCGGCGTTCCGGCAGTCCTGTTCGGCGGCGTCCCGGCCGATCGGTTCGGCGGCGTCCCGGCCGGCCGGTTCATCGGCGGGGGACGCGTCCCCTTGTCGTCTGTGACGCCGTGACGCCTGTCATGGTCACGGAACCGCATAGTGATCACCTCTTCTCACCGGGGCGCCGGCATGGATCGGTCAGCCGCCGTGCAGGGCGGTGCGCAGGGCGTGGACGGCCTGTTCCACCGCGACGGTCGCCGCCGGGGTGGCCCGGAGGGTGTTGAGCATCATGAAGTCGTGCAGGGTGCCGTTGACGCGGATGCTCGTGGTGGGGACATCGGCCTGGGTCAGCCTGCGGGCGTACGCCTCGCCCTCGTCGCGCAGCACATCGCTGTCGTCGACGATGACGAGCGCGGGCGGCAGCCCCTGGAGATCCGTCAGGCTCGCCCGCAGCGGCGAGACGGTGATCTCCGCCCGCTGCGCGGGATCGGTGGTGTAGCAGTCCCAGAACCAGGCCATGTCCCTGGCCGTGAGGTAGGGGCCGTCCGCGAACTGCCGGTAGCTGGCGGTGTCCTGGGCCGCGTCCGTCACGGGGTAGTACAGCGACTGGTGCACGAAGGTCACATCACCGCGCCGCTTGGCCATGAGGGTCAGCGCGGCGGCCATGTTGCCTCCGGCCGAGTCACCGGCCACGGCCAGCCGGGAGGCGTCCAGCCCCTCGTCGCCGCCCCGCGCGGTGATCCACCGGGCCGTCGCGTACGCCTGCTCGACGGCCACCGGGTACTTGGCCTCCGGTGAGCGGTCGTACTCCACGAACGCGACGGCGGTGTCCGCCCGGACGGCCAGTTCGCGCACCAGCCGGTCATGGGTGCCGGCGTCGCCCATGACCCAGCCCCCGCCGTGCAGATAGAGGACCACGGGCACAGTGCCGTGAGCGCCGAGGGGCCTGACGACGCGTACCGGTACGGTGCCCGCCTCGGCGGGCACCGTGATCCACTTCTCCTCCACCTCCGGCTTCTCCACGGGCTCCGACTGCAGACCGTCCAGGACCTTGCGGGCGCCGTCCGGCCCCAGCTCGTGGAGGAACGGCGGATTCGCCGCCAGGTCGGCGAACTCCTGTGCCGTGGTCTCAAGAACGGGCTCGGTCATCACTGCGCTCCTCGGGTCGGCAGAGTTCACGCCTGCTCTCACCCCTTATGACAGGACACTCACCGAAGGTGTGACACGAGAACCAAAGGTGTGACCGGACGCTGTCAGTGATCGTCGACGAAGGTGACGGTCTCCTCCAGCGGCGCGCGGGCCGTACGGCTGTCCGGTGTGGTGTCGTCCTGGTAGCCGATCGACATTCCGCAGAAGAGGACGAGTTCGTCCGGCGGTAACACCGCCTCCGCGACGCTGCGGTGGTACTTCGCCCACGCCATCTGCGGGCAGCTGTGCAGCCCTTCGGCGCGGAGCAGCAGCATGACGGTCTGCACGTACATGCCGACGTCGGACCATTGGGCCGGGCCCATGTCGCGGTCGATGTAGCAGAACAGGGCGGCGGGTGCGCCGAAGCACTGCCAGTTGGCGGAGGCGGCCCGCTGCCGGGCCTCGATGTCCTCGCGCGGGATGCCCAGTGCCCCGTAGCGCTGCTCGCCGAAGGCGGATCGGCGTTCGCGGTAGGGGGACTTGAGCGCGGGCGGGTACTGCTGGTACTCCGGCTCGTCCCAGGGGGCGCCCGAGGCCAGGCGTTCGCCGGTGCGTCGTTTGAGGTCGGCCAGGGGGCCGCCGGTCAGCACATAGGCGTGCCACGGCTGGATGTTGGAGGCGGACGGCGTCCAGGCCGCGGCGGACAGCACGCGCTCCAGGGTCCGTCTCGGGACCTGCCGGTCGCTGAACGCGCGCACCGCCCGCCGACTCCTGACGGCCTCATAGACGTCCACGGTCTCCTGCCTCCCTCGTGTTCGTGTGCCCGGCCGCGTTCGCGTGCTCGGCACACCCACCATCCGTTGCACTTGCGACGGTATCATTCAATACCTTCTCGCGTTAAACTATCGTGGGGAGCAAGTTCCCCGGCCCCTGGGTCCCCCCTCGGGCACCGTCGTTTCTTGGAGAAGGTCCATGGTCACGCTGTTGCACATCGACTCGTCCGTGCTGCCCGGCGAGGCGTCCTCGTCCCGCTCGGTCGCGGCCGCCTTCCGCAAGGCCTGGGAGGAGCAGCACCCCGAGGGCACGGTGATCCATCGCGATCTCGCCGCCGCCCCTGTCCCCCACCTCACCGCCCCCGGCTGGACCGCCGGCTTCACCCCGGCGGACCAGCGCACGCCGGAGCAGTCCGCCGCGTTCGCCGCGCGGCTGCCGCTCATCGAGGAACTGGAGCGGGCGGACGCCGTCCTGATCGGCGCCCCCATGCACAACTACTCGATCCCCTCGACCCTCAAGGCGTGGATCGACAACGTGTTCCTGATGGGCCGCACCGCGGGCGCGAACCCCTCCGCCCAGGGCACCCCCGTCATCGTCGTCGCCAGCCGCGGCGGATCGTACGAGCCGGGCACCCCGCGCGAGGGCTTCGAATACGTACGGAACTATCTGGAGGCCGTCCTCAGGGACAGCCTCGGCCTGGACCTCGACTTCATCGTCCCGGAACTCACGATGGCGCCGAAGAACCCGGCCATGAGCGAGCTGATCCCCCTCTACGAGATCTCCCGCAAGCGGGCCTTCGAGGAGGCGACGGCCAAGGCCAAGGAGCTCGCGGAACGCCTGGCGGCGTAGCCGACGGCAAGGTGGACGTGGGTGCGGGGGTGGCGATGCGCCCAAGCGGGGCAGGCGAAGTCCGCTGCGGTTCGGCAGCGCCCCGTAAGGGGCGCGGGGAACTGCGCGACCAGCCACGACGGCGCCGCGGACGAACGAGGCAACATCCCGGCCGCGCGGCGGAGCCGCATATCGGCACCGCCCCGCGTCCCTTTCAGGGCGCGGGATGGGCGAACCGGGTCAGCAGATCCCTCAGTTGCTCGGGTTCGCCCGGCTCCAGGTCCGCGACGAGGCGCTCGGCCAGGGGTTCGGCCGCCACATGGGCGGCGTCGAAGAGTTCGACGCCCTCGGGGGTGATCTCCACCGCCCGTACCCGTCGGTCGCCCGGCACGGCCTTGCGTACGGCCAGCCCCTTGCGCTCCAGGTCGTCCACGACCCGCATGATGCCGGCCTTGTCCGACCCCGTCGCCGCCACCAGGTCCCGCTGCACGGTGGGCCCCCGGTCGACGAGCACGATGAGCACGCCGAAGTGGCGCAGCTCGATGCCCAGCGGCCGGAGTGCCTCCTCCATCACGGCGGCGGCACGCCAGTGCGCCCGGCGCAGCAGCAGGCCGAGAGCGAAGGGCGAGGCGTCACCGGGGCGGTCGGTCAGACGCGAGGGAACACCGCGCGAGGGATCACTGCGCGACGTAGGACTGCGCGACGAAAGACCGTCGGAAGGGACATCGGCTGCCATGGGGGCACAGTACCGCCATCGATCCGTTCGATACGTTCTCGTTCGCAACCGCACGCGCCCCGTCGTCCCGGGCGACCGCCCGCGCGGGGTGGCCGGCGGTTCAGGCCGAGGTCGCCTCGCCCTCCAGCCGAAGCGTGCGGATCTCCTTGCGGGAGGAGATGCCGAGCTTGGAGAACACCTTGCGCAGATGCCACTCGACGGTATGGCGGCTGATGAACAGCTGGGCGCCGATCTCGGGATTGGTGAGCCCCTCACCGGCGAGCCGGGCGATCTGCGCCTCCTGGGGCGTGAGGGCGGTGGGCGCCGCGACGGTGTGGCTGCGCACCTTCGCCCCCGTGGCCTGCAGCTCGCCCCGCGCGCGTTCGGCGAACGCCCCGGCCCCGAACCGGCTGAACATCTCGTGGGCGGCGTCCAGTTGGGCGCGGGCGTCGACCCGGCGGTTCTCCCGGCGCAGCCATTCGCCGTACAGCAGATGAGCCCGCGCGAGGTCCATGCGTACCCGGGTCCGTTCGAGGCGTTCGACGGCCTCGCGGTAGTGCCGTTCGGCGGTGTCGCCCTCGCTGAGCAGCGCCCGCGAGCGCGCTTCCAGGCCCAGCGCCCAGTCCGTGCCGCTGGCCCGCGTCATCTCCGAGAGCCGGTCGAGAGCGTCGGCCGCCTCCCCGGGCGCACCGCTGCGTACGGCGGCCTCGATCATCTCGACCAGGCCCCATTGCGGCGAGGAGAGCTGTTGCCGGTCGGCGGCCACCTCCCGGGCCGCGGCCAGCGCCCGCGCGTACTGGCCGAGCCCGTTGCAGAGCACAGCCTCGTACCAGCGGACGACGGTGACGCTGGCTCCCTGGCCGCGCGGTACGGCCTCGGCCAGGATCGTGTCCATCAACGTACGGGCCTCACTCTCGCGGCCGCGCCAGACGGCGAGGCCCAGGGGTCCGACGCGCGCCGGGTTGCTGTTGCCGGTCGCGGCGCACACCGTCTCCACCTCCTCGTACAGCACGGCGGCGGCGGCCAGTTCCCCGGCGATGAGGTGCACATGGGCGCGGGAGTCGAGGGCGTCGGGGAGCGCGCTGAGCACTCCGGCCTCGCGGGTGAGTTCCACATGGCGGTCCGCGACCGTGTGCCAGCGCTCGTCGTCCCAGCGGTCGGAGGCGATGAGGGAGCCGAGCCAGAGCCAGCGCACCCGCTCCTGGACGGGGATCTCCTCGTCGCAGAGCGTTTCGAGGGCGCGCTCCATCCTGTCCGCCGAGGCCGTGTAGCCGTCGGTGAGGCGTACGGCCATGGCGTCCAGCAGGATGTCGGGCACCCTCGGCGTCGCCGCCCGTGGCGCCTGCCGGGCGGCCTCGCCCACCTCCCTCAGTCCTGTGCCCCGCGCAAGATGTCCGGCGAAGATCGCCGCCGCGACGGCGCCCAGGTACATCTCACTGGCGAGCGAGGCATCGAGCCGTCCGAACCGGCGGGCGGCGGCCAGCAGCAGCGGAGGGGCGTCGTTGCCACGGTTCTGGGCGAACGCGATCTCGGCGTGCAGCACATCGATCCCGGCGCGTTCCGGCTCGTCGAGGGGGCCGGCCTCCGCCGTGGCGAGGAGGGTGGTCGCCGCCTCGAACGCCCCGGCCTGCAGCTTCGCCCGCGCGGCCGCCATGGCGCGCCGCGCGCGTGGGGCGGGGTCCTGCGTCAGCGCGGTCGCGCGCTGGAGGAATGCGGCCGTGGCCGCGATACCGCCGCGCGCCTGCGCCCGGCCCGCGCAACGCTCCAGTTCGGCGGCGACCGTCTCGTCGGGTCCCGAGGCGGCGTCGGCCAGATGCCAGGCCCGGCGATCGGGATCGGTCCCGGCGTCGGTCACGTCGGCCAGCGCCCGGTGCACCTCGCGACGCTCGCTCGGGCTCGCCGCGCGATAGGCCGCCGAGCGCACCAGCGGGTGCCGGAACCGCACCCGGGTGCCGACGGTGATCAGTTCCGCCGCGTCCGGGTGCCACAGGGCGGCGTCCACATCGACCCCCAGCCGTTCGGCGGCACGCCGCAGCAGCGTCACATCGCCCAGTGGTTCGGCGGCGGCGGTGACCAGCAGGCGTTGTGTCTCACCCGGGAGGGACCGGACACGACGGAGGAACCCCTGTTCGATCTGGCTCGACAGCGGCCGTGCGTCGGGGCGCTCGTAGCCGCCGGCGCTCTCCGCCGCGTTCAGTCCGCGCGGCAGTTCGAGCAGGGCCAGCGGGTTGCCGCGCGACTCGGCGACGATACGGTCGCGCACCCGCTCGTCGAGAGGCCCCGTGACGACCGAGTCGAGGAGGGTGCGGGAGTCGCGCTCGGTCAGCCCCGGGACGGGCAGCTCGGGGAGGCCGGACAGAGCCCTGCCGTCGCTGGGCTCCCGGACGGCGAAGGCCAGCACAACCGATTCAGCGAGCAGCCGGCGGGCGACGAACTCCAAGGTCAGCGCCGACGCCTCGTCGAGCCACTGCGCGTCGTCGACGAGACAGACCAGCGGCTGGTCTCCTCCCGAGTCCGCGAGGAGACTCAGCGTGGCGAGCCCCACCAGGAACCGGTCGGGCGCCGCGCCCGCGCGCAGCCCGAACGCCGTGCCGAGCGCGTCCCGTTGGGGCTCGGGGAGATGGTCGAGTCCGGTGAGCAGAGGGGCGCAGAGCTGGTGCAGACCGGCGTAGGAGAGTTCCATCTCGGACTGGACGCCGGCCGCCCTGATGGTGCGGCATCCGGTGGCGCGGTCGAGGAGGTGTCTCAGCAGCTCCGTCTTCCCGATCCCCGCCTCACCGCGCAGGACCAGGACCCCGCTGCGCCCGGCCCTGGCGCCCGCCACGAGATCGTCGAGAGCCTGGCACTCGTTCCGTCTGCCGAGGAGTCCGGCCCCTGAACGGCTCCTCGCCATGGCAACTCCCCTGTCAGCAATCTTCGCGATCGGTATGGTAATCCGACTCCGGATCGCCACGCCCGTGGTCCGACCCGCGTGAGTCGGCACCGCCGCAGGGCCAGGTCGCCGAGCCCGGCCACGGATCACCACGGAACGACCACGAAGCGCCCTACGGCATTCAAGGGCGCGATCGGCTCCCTCCCTGCTCCACGTTGGTCCCGGCGGCCCTGGAGCCGCTGCCCCACAGAGCGGAGGAACCGGTCATGGACACCTACCTGGCCGAAGCCGGCGAAGGCCGGAGGACGACGTACACAGTGGACACGGCATACACAACAGACACGGCGGACACGGCGGACGCGACGGACGCGACGGGTACGGGGGGTACCGCGGGCACGGGAGGTACGGAGGGTACGGCAGGCACGGCGGATGCCACGCATGGGACGGCTTCGGCGCCCGCCCCCGCGATCGACGGTCTGGATCAGGCGACCTCGGTGTTCGTCCGTGCCCGGCCCGGACTGCTCAGGATCGCCGGGGGGATCGTCGGGAACGCGAACGACGCCGAGGACGTACTGCAAGAGACTTGGGTGCGCTGGCACGGCGCACAGCGCAGGGCCGTCGCGAACCCCCGGGCGCTGTTGCGGACGACGACCGTCCGGCTGGCCATCAATGTCGTCCAGTCCGCCTGGAGACGCCGGGAATCCTGTGCCACCCCCTGGCTCCCCGAGCTGGTGGACACCCGGGCGACCCCGGAGGCGACGGCCGAACGGCAGGACACCGTGGAGCGAGTGGTGCTCCTGCTGATGGAGACGTTGACGCCGAGGCAGCGTGCCGCGTTCGTCCTGCGGCAGGGCTTCGGCTACCCGTACCGCCGGATCTCCGAGATCCTGTGCCTGAGCGTGGCCAATACGAGGCAGCAGGTCACTCGCGCCCAGCAGCGCATCGCCGCGCACGATCACGTGCAGCCGGTGGACTCCGTCGCGTACCGCCGTCTCGTACAGGCGTTCCTCGCGGCGGCGCGGGCCGGTGACCTCGCCCGGCTGGAGGAGGTGCTCGTCGCGGACGCCGACGGCCCGCACGCGTGCGGGCCGATACCGGGGCGGTGAGGGGTGGTCAGTGGCGGTGTTGGCCGGTGATCTCCTTGTACTCCCGCGCGGTCGGCTTGGCGATCTGGGTTCCCTCGCCGTAGAGGCGCCGGCTGAGTCCGGCACGTAGCCGCCGGGCGAGGCGGGGTGCGGCGGCGGGGCCGTCCCCCTCGTTCGGGGCGCCGGCCCCGATCGGCTCGTACTGCGTGTGCTGGGTGAGGGCGTGGAGTCGCTCCTGGCCGAGCGGCTCGTGCACCTCGACGAACTCGCCGTGCGGCAGCCGTTTGACGACACCGGTCTCACGGCCGTGCAGCACCAGGTCACGGTCCCGGTACTGGAGGTCGAGGGCCCATCGCTTGGTGATGGCGTAGGCGAGGACGGGGGCCACGAGGAGGCCGATGCGCACGGCCCAGGTCACCGCGTTGACCGAGACATGGAGGCGGAGGGCGATGATGTCGTTGGCGGCGCCGATCAGGGCCACCAGATAGAAGGTGAGCCAGGCGACGCCGAGTGCCGTTCGTACCGGGCGGTTGCGCGGTCGGTCGAGGAGGTGCTGCTCGCCGTCGTCGTCGGTCACCCACGCCTCGATGAACGGATAGGCGCCCAGGGCGAGGAAGAGCCCCACGCCGACCAGCAGCGGGATCAGATTGTCCAGGGCGAGGGTGTGGCCCCAGAAGGTGATCTCCCAGCCGGGCATGACCCGCAGCAGCCCGTCGGCCACGCCCATGTACCAGTCGGGCTGCGATCCGGCGGACACCTGGTCGGGACGGTAAGGGCCGTACAGCCAGACCGGGTTGATCTGCGCGACCGCCGCCATGACGAAGATGACGCCGGCGACCAGGAAGAAGAACCCGGCGGACTTCACGGCCCGCACCTTCGGCGGCAGGCCCACGACAGTGGTGTTGCTCCGCCCCGGCCCCGGGTACTGCGTGTGCCGGTGGCGGAGCACCAGAAACAGATGGGCGACGAGCAGTGCCACCATCAGGGCGGGGATGATCAGCACATGGATGGTGTGGAAACGCGCCACCAGATCCTCCCCGGGGAACTCACCGCCGAAGAGGAACATCGACAGATAGGTTCCGACGACCGGGATGGACAGCAAAGTGCCGTTCACGACCATGAGCCCGGTCCCGGACAGCAGATCGTCCGGAAGGTCGTATCCCGTCAGGCCTCCGAACATCCCGAGGATCAGCAGCAGGAAACCGAGAACCCAGGTGATTTCGCGGGGCTTTCGAAAGGCGCCGGTGAAGAACACCCGCATCATGTGGACGAGCATGGCGGCGACGAAGACGAGTGCCCCCCAGTGGTGGGCCTGCCGTATCAGCAGTCCGCCACGGACGTCGAAGGAGATGCGCATGGTCGAGTCGAATGCCTCCGACACTCTCTGACCCCGCAGCGGCGCGTAACCGCCCTGATACACCACTTCGTTCATCGACGGATGGAAGAACAGCGTCAGATACACACCGGTGACGACGACGATGACGAAGCTGTAGAGGCATATCTCGCCCAGCAGGAAAGACCAGTGGTCCGGAAAGGCTTTTCGCGCCCCGGTCCTGATCAGGCCGTGGACGCCCAGGCGGCCATCGGCCCAATCGGCGAGCCTTTCCCCTTTCCTCCGTGGCCGCGCTCCACTGTCCCGGCTCCCGTCACCCATGACTCGACCACCATTCATGAACCGTTGGGGTTGTCTCATATGACCGGGCACACGGTGTGGATGTGACGTCATGCCGCGGTGGTGATCGTGCCTTTGGCCCGGCGGGTCCCGTACCGCCTCATCGCCCGGCGTTCGCTCTCCGTCGTACCGCCCCAGACGCCTTCCACGTTCCCCGTCTCCACGGCCCATTCGAGGCATTGCTCCAGGACGGAACAACGGGCGCAGACGGCCTTGGCCGCGTCGATCTGTTCGAGGGTCAGACCGCCGGCTCCTATGGGGAAGAAAAGGTCGGGGTCTTCGCGCAGACAGGCCGCCCGTTCACGCCAGTACGTCGCGTAGTCTCCTCGTTCAACTGCCATGGCAAACAAACCTCCGGGGTTCGTCGTTCGGCGAGAGGCTCCGGAATGCGATCACGTTTCTCGGGAGAAGCCTTGTCTCCGGGAGAGGGCATGTCTTCCGTGAAGGGGCCGGGGCTTTCCCTTCAGACCACGCGACCGGCCCATGTGTGACACCGGACGGCGCCCCGTCGGCCGGTGTCACAAGATCCGTGGCTTCCCGGTCTAACGGATTGAGCCGGGCGCGAGGAGGTTGGCGTATGGACGACACCGGGGCGGTGTCGATCGGGGAGCTGGTCGAGGAGCGCCGCCAACTGCTGGATGTCGCCTCCTGGATGCTGGGCGGCACCGGTGAGGCGGAGGCCGTGGTGGGCGCGGCCTACCGGCGGTGGTACGGGCTGTCCGACGCCGCGCGCGCGGAGATCCCGGTGCCCCGGCGGTGGCTGACGAGGACGGTGGCGCGGCTCTGCCTGGGCCGGCCGGCCTTCCCGGGCCTCGACGGCGTCGACAGCGTCGACAACGCCTTCGGGACGGCTCCGGGCGCGGACGCGGACATCGCTGGGCGCGGGGAGCGGGAGTGCGCCGAACTCGCCGACCGGGCCCGGCGCAGTCTTCGGCTACGGCGTGCGCGGCCCACGTCGGCGGCCGAGCACGACGCGCTGGCCCGTGCCGTGTGCCGGGCGTGTGCGGGCGGGGACGCCGAGCTGCTGGCGTCGCTGCTGTGCGGGGACGTCACCGCGTTCTTCGACGGCGGCGGCAAGGTCCGGGTACCGGCCCGCCCCGTCCACGGCAGCGAGCGGGTCGCCCGCGGCCTGCTCACCCTGCTGGCCGGCCGCTCGCGCACCACCCGCTCGCACACCACCCTGGCGGCTCACTCGGTCAACGGCGCCACCGGGCTCGTCGCCCGGTACGACCACGAGGTCGTCGCCGTCGTCAGCCTCGACATCGCCGACCATCGCGTCGCACAGGTCTGGGCCGTCCTCAACCCCGACAAACTCCGCCCCTGGAACCAGCCACCACCCCACGGTGCGCCCGGCTCGCGCCGGAACCCCTCACCGGGGGGCGATGGTTGAGGGAGCGAAGCGGGAACGCGAATCGAGGAATGCGGCGATCTTGCTCGGGGTGAACAGCCACATCAGCCTGTGGATGCCCTCGTTCGAGGCGGCCATCGTCATGAACGCGATGGGTTCGCCCGCCCGGTAGACCATCACGCCCGTGGAGCCGTTGGCGTCGACCAGTCTGGTCTCCGCTTCCCGCCAGAGAACCCGATAGGTGACCAGCTTGGCCACCCGCGCCCGGCCCGTCACGGGGATTCGGGCGCACCCGCGCATTCCGTTGCCGTCGGACAGACTGACGGTGTCGGGGGTGAGCAGGGCCTCCAGCGAGGCCACGTCCCCCGTCCGGGCCGCCGAGACGAAGACGCCGAGCAGACGTCTGTGTTCCGCCGTGTCCACGCTCTCCCGCTGCTCCGCCGACAGATGCTTCCGCGCACGGCTCACGATCTTCCGTACGTTGACCAGGCTGAGCTGGAGGATCTCGGCGATCTCGGGATAGGCGTAGTCGAACGCCTCGCGCAGGACGTACGCGGCGCGTTCGGCGGGGCTCAGCTTCTGCAGCACCAGCAGCAGCGCCAGTTCGATGGCCTCCGCGCGCTGTGCGCCCACCTCCGGGTCCGCGCTGGTGTCCACGGGTTCGGGCAGCCACGGTCCGATGTAGGTCTCCCGGCGCACCCGCGCGGACTGCGCGACGTTGATGGCCAGTCGGGTCGTCGCGGTCGAGAGGAAGGCGACCGGGCTGGTCACCACGGTGCGGTCGGTGTTCTGCCAGCGCAGCCACACGTCCTGGACCACGTCCTCGGCCTCGACCGCGCTGCCGAGCACACGGTAGGCGATGCCGAAGAGCCTGTTGCGGTGCTGGAGGAAAACGGAAACGGCCTCTTCCAGGTCACTCGTCATGGGGGCCGGCTCATGATCCATGGTCCTGCTGTCTCCGTTCCTCCGGTCGCGATCGTCCAGGAGCGTGACCACGCGTCGACCGCGTGACGTGCCGTACGGCTGAGGTCCTCGGGGCCCGCCGTCGCGGAAGATCACGACCGGTTCCCTCGTATCTCCCTCTTAAGACAGGGCTCGGCCCGGTTTTGTGACAGGGTCACTCCGAACGCAGCCCTTCCGGCCGCATCAGCCTCCACAGCGGCGGCAGACTCACCAAGGTCACCAGCAGCACCAGCCCCGCGGCCACCGCTGTGTACGGCAGGAAGACCCACCAGTCCTCGGCGGGCTTCCGCACCATGTCCAGCATCACCCGGCCGAGCGCCAGACCTCCGGCGGAGGCCAGTGCCGTACCGACGAAGACCGGGACGGCCGTCTGCCACAGCACCGACCAGGCCAGTGTGGAGCGCCGCGTACCGAACACCACCAGGACCGACAACTGACGTCGGCGCTCCCGCAGTTGCTCGATCTGGGTCACCAGCATGCTCGCCGCGATCAGCGCCATCATCAGCGTGCCGCCGACCAGCAGGCCCGTCTGGACCGACTCGTACTCCTTGTCCCGCTGCCGGTTCTGCCGTTCCGTCACATCGATGGCCGGGTCCACCCGGGCGGCCGTGTTGCGGACGAGGTCCGCCACGTCGGCCACGCGGGGATCTGTGTGAACGCCCGCCTGCGTCTGGGCTCCCGGCAGGGCGCCGCGCGGCAGGGCACCGGGGGTGGCGAGGATTCCGTCGTGCCGCTCCCCCATCGGGTCGGGCACGGTCGTCACCACCGGGCTGTCCTTCGGCAGCGTCCACCGCAGTGTGCGGCGCTCGCCGCCCAGGCCGTAGTCCTGGAGGGTGACGGCCTTGCCGGGCCTGGCCGTCTCGTCCACATACCGGCTGCCCGCCGTGTCACCGGGGTTGTGCGCGACGAAGGTGTCGCCGTCCCGGCAGGAGGGGAGGCGGGCCACTTTCCGCAGTCGGGCGCAGTCACCGACGGTCAGGGAGGTCACCGACGACCGCTCGGCGCCGTGCACATACGCCCAGGTGAGGGCGAACGACGCTGTCACACCGTGTGTACGGCGCAGTCCGTCCTCCAACCGCGTGGTGGCGGCGGGGTCTCCGTGCGTCGACATCAGGGTGAGGTCCGGTGTCCGAGCCCGGCCGGCGCTCGCGCCGCTTCCTCCGCCGTCCGCGCTTCCGGAAGGGTTCATGAAGCCCTGTTGCATGGCGCCGAACATCAGCTGCAGCACGATCGCCCCGGCCGTGGCCACCATGACGCCGCTGACGGCACGTGCCGCCGAGCCGCTGGACAGCTGGAGTCGGCGGATGGCGAGCTGCCACGGCACGGGGCCGCCCCGCAGCCGTGCCACGGTCCACTCGACCAGCCAGGGCAGCAGACCGGCGAGGCCCACCAGCACCAGCGCCGCCCCCACGGCGACGGGGAACGCGGCGACCTCCTGGGAGGGGGCGGTGACCCGGTCGGAGAGCAGCAGGATCGCCATGCCCGCGCTCGGCGGAACCAGCCGCCACCACAGCCGCCCGCGCCGCAGTCGGGCCCGGCGGACCACACCGAGGGGTTCCACCGCCACCGAGCGCATCGCGGACAGGGTCACCACCACCGAGGCGAGGGGCACCGCGACGGCGACGAGTACTGCCGGGCCGGGGCGCGGGACGATGTCACCCGGGTGGGCGCCGACGCCCCACAGACGTACGAGGCCGGCCGTCTGACGCCCCACCAGGAACAGCGTCGCGCCGACGGCGACGCCGAGGACCGAGCCGAAGAGCGCCTCCCCGGCGGCGATCCGGGCGACCGTACGACGGTCCGCGCCGACCAGCCGCAGCCCCGCGAGCCTGCGGTCCCTGGCGTCGCCGCCGAACCGCACCGCCGTGGCGATGAAGATGCCGACCGGCACCAGCAGCACGACGCAGACCATCACCACCAGCAGATACAGGGACGCGTCGAGGGGGTCGTCGTCGGAGACGTATCCGAAGCGCGCGGCGCGTACGGCCCCGCCCTCGGGGGTGATGCGGTCGCTGCCCGCGTAGTAGCGGAGCTCGCCGGCGTCGAGCAGACCCGAGGGCGCGATGGTGCCCACGATCCGATGGTCCAGACGCTCCTTCAGCAAAGCGCCCCCGGACGTGTCGAGCAGCTCTCTCAGGGCCGGGGAGACGACCATCTCGCCGGGGGAGGGGAACGTCGCGACTCCGGGCGGGGTGGGCGCACCGGGGCCGTCGGCGCGCAGCAGCAGCCCGCCCACACGGTCGGACCGGAAGTCGGTGTCGCCGGAGAGCCACAGGAAGGAGGAGTCCGAGCGCGCCACCGAGGTCTCGGACATGACGTTCGACGGCTGCCGGGCGTCGCCGCGCTCCGCACGGGCGGACAGGATGTTCGGTGTGGACGCGGCGAGCAGCAGCAGGGCCACGCCGAGCCCCACCCCGACCGCGGTGAGCGCGGTTCTCGTCCAGCCGCCGCGGCCGCCGGCCACGGCGAAGCGTAAACCGAGACGAAGTTCACGGAGCCACGCGCCCGCTTTGAAGAAGGTGTCACTCATTGGCATGGGCGGGACTATACATGCGGTGTATACATGGCGTGCATAGAAGAGGTGATGTCAGACGGTGGCACAGCGGCACGGGTCGTTGCCTATGATGACGTCGGGTCGAGGACGAGGGGTGCACATGGTCTCCGCAACGGCGCACGACATCGAGGCCACCGCCGAGAGCCTTCAGGCGGACCTGGCCCGTCTGAAGGTCCAGAAGGAGGCGCTGGAAAGGGAGTTGGCCGCGGTGTCGGCCCATCTCGGTTCGGTGCGGCGGGCCCTCGGCGCCCTTGAACCGCTGATGCGCGCCCAGACCGCGACGGCGTCCGAACCGCAGGTCGGGCCCGCCTCGGGCGACCCGCGGGTCAAGTCCGCTGCGGGCGAGCCGAAGGGTGAACACGCCTCGTCCGCACCGCGAGTCGAGACCGTCTCGGCCGAACCCGTGGACACGGACGGGCGGAAGTCGTACGGCAGGCTCACCGAGCAGATCATGGAGTACTTCGCCGGCCTCGGCGATGTGGACGTACGGGCCCGCGATGTCGCCGCGGCGCTCGGCCGTGACACCGACAGCGGCAGCATCAACGGTGTGCGCAGCACCCTCGACCGTCTGGTCGGCGCGTCGCGTGTGGAGCGAGCCGGGCGGGGCCTGTACCGGGCCAGGCGCTCCTAGGCACACCCCGTCCCGACGGCGGCCGTCCGCACCGGCGTTCAGCGCACCGTCTCCACGACCACCACGCACACACCGATCATCGTGACGGTGATCAGGGTCATCGCGGTCAGCGTGCCCCTCAGCCAGCGCCGGATGCGGACCCGGTGCTGCTCCTCCACGACGTTGATGCTGTCGGCGATGTGTTCCGTCACCATGTGGGCCACATAGGTCTGCTCCCGCAGATACCACCGTTCGATGTCCGTCCGTTGTGCCGGTGTCAGCCCCGGCGCCCGTGCGGTGAAGTCCGCCACGCGCTCGTGCGCCGCCTGCAGATGGGCCCTCTCGTACAGGAAGTTCTCGATGTCGATCAGGCCGCGCCTGACCTCTTGGCTCGCGTCCATGACGTGCTCCCTTCCTCACACGGAATGGACCGGACAGCCCGCCCGGCTGTGACACACACCGTTTGGGTGGTCGCCGACGCCATGTGTCACATCCACACCGTCTGCCGGGTCATACGAGGGGAACCGTGTCCCTTCGTGATGACCGCCGCCGGAGAGGAATCGAGCGATGACGACGCTGGACGGGCAACCACCGAGGGAGGTCGCACGCGCGGACATCGCGGCGCGGACGCCCTCCGGTGAACCGGACGCCTATCGGCAGACCCCCGCCGAGGTCGCGGAACGGCTCGGGGTCGACCCGGGAGTGGGGCTGAGCCCGCGCCAGGTCTCCGAGCGGGCGGCGGTCCACGGCCCCAATCAGTTGTCGGAACCGGCCCGGCGCCCCGAGTGGCTGAAGTTCCTGGACCAGTTCCGCAACTGGCTGATCGTCATCCTGCTGATCGCCGCCGTGGTGGCCGGAGTCATCGGTGATCTCCGGGACGCGCTGGTGATCACCGTGGTACTGCTGATCAACGCCGTGCTCGGCTATGGGCAGGAGCGGCGGGCCGAGCGCAGTCTGGAGGCGCTGCGCGGCATGTTGGTGCCCACGGCGAGGGTGCGCCGCGACGGTGGCGAGCTGGTGGTGGAGGCGCGGTCCCTGGTGCCCGGGGACGTGGTGCTGATGGAGGCGGGCGACCGGGTACCGGCCGATGGTCGGCTGACGGTCGCGGAGAGCGTCGAGGTCGCCGAGGCCGCGCTGACCGGTGAGTCCCAGCCGGTCGCCAAGAGTGTGACGGCCGTGGAGCCCGGCTCGGCCGCCCCGGTGGCGCTCGCCGAGCGCACCAGCATGCTGTTCATGAACACCGCGCTGGCCCGGGGCCGTGCGGAGATGATCGTCACGGCCACCGGGATGCGCACCGAACTCGGCGCCGTCGCCGAGGCGTTGCGCGCGGGCAAGGAGCCGCCAAGCCCGCTCCAGATCCAACTGGACAGCCTGGGCCGACGGTTGGCCCTGCTGAGCGGGGCCGCGGTCGTCGTCTACGCCCTGAGCGCGCTCATCCGGGGCGCGTCGCTCTCGGATGTCGGGCTGCAGGCGGTGGCCCTGGCCGTCGCCGCGATCCCCGAGGGCCTGCCCGCCGTGCTGTCCCTGACGTTGGCACTCGGTGTGCACCGTATGGCCCGAAGCGGTGCCGTCGTCAAACGGCTGGCGTCGGTGGAGTCGCTCGGTGCGGCCACGGTCGTGTGCAGCGACAAGACGGGCACGCTGACCCTCAACGAGATGACCGTGCGCACCTTGTGGGCCGAGGGCAGGCTGTACGACGTCACCGGGGACGGCTACGGAACGGCGGGCGCCCTCCGCGTCCACGGCCCGCAGGGCGGGTCCTCCTCCGACGGTCTCCGCGACGCGGTGCTGCCCTTCGCCCTGTGCAACGACGCCCATGTGGCCGACGGCCGGGTCATCGGCGACCCCACGGAGGCCGCGCTGGTCGTCCTGGCGGCCAAGGCCGGTGTGGACGCCGACCGGCTGCGTACGGAGCTGCCCCGGGCGGGCGAGCTGCCCTTCGACGGGGCCACCAAGTACATGGCCACCTTCCACACCGGACCCGACGGCCGCACCCGCGTCCACGTCAAGGGCGCGGTCGACGTGCTGCTTGACCTGTGCGCCGACGTCCGCGCCGAGGACGGTGTGCGCCCCCTCGACGCAGAACACCGGGCCGAGATCCTCGCCGTGACCGGGCGGTTCGGCGGCGCCGGGCTACGCGTCCTGGGCGCGGCCACCGCCCTGCTGGACGGTGAGCCGGGCGACGAACCGGACGGCGAACCGGGCGAGTTCACCCCGGCCGCGCTGCCCGGTCTGACCCTGGTGTCGATCGCCGGGATCGCCGATCCGCCCCGCCCGCAGGCACGCGAGGCGATGGCGCTGTGCCGCACGGCGGGAGTGGCCGTCAAGATGATCACCGGTGATCACGCCGACACGGCGACGGCCATCGCCCGCGAGCTGGGTATCGCCGGTGATGTCGTGACGGGCGCCGAACTGGACCGGATGACGGAGGAGGAACTCGCCGAACGCGTCGACGAGATCGGTGTGTTCGCCCGTGTCGCCCCGGAGCACAAGGTGGTGATCGTGCGGACGCTGACGGACCGGGGGCACATCGTCGCCATGACCGGTGACGGGGTCAACGACGCGGCGGCGCTGCGGGCCGCCCATATCGGCGTGGCCATGGGCATCACCGGCACGGACGTGGCCAAGGAGGCCGCCGATGTGGTCCTCACCGACGACGACTTCTCCACGATCGTGCGGGCCGTCCGCGAGGGGCGGGCCATCTACGCCAACATCGTCAAGTTCGTCCGCTTCCAGCTGGCCACCAACGTCGGCGCGATCCTGACCCTGCTCGGCGCCTCCCTCGCCGGACTGCCCTCCCCGCTCACGGCGGCCCAACTGCTGTGGGTCAACATCATCATGGACGGTCCGCCCGCGATGGCCCTGGCCGTCGATCCCGCCCCCGACGATGTGATGCGCAGGCCGCCGCGCGACCCCCGTGAGCGCATCCTGGACCTCCGCCGGCTCCTCGCCATCGGCTGGGCCGGTGCGGTCATGGCCCTGGCGACCGTGACGCTGTTCGCCGTCGCCCGCTCGTCCATCGGTCCGGACACCGCCCTGACCATGGCGTTCACCACGTTCGTGCTGTGCCAGCCGTTCAACGCCCTGAGCGCCCGGGCGGACGACGGCCCCCTGCTGGGCCGCCATCAGCTCCGCAACCGTGCGCTGTGGCTGTGTCTGGCCGGTGTCCTCGCCGTGCAGGTCGCCGTCGTCCAACTGCCCTGGGCAGGCGGGGTCTTCGGGACCGTACCGCTGACCGCACCCCAGTGGGCCGTGTGTCTGGTGACCGCGTCGGCCGTGCTCATACGGCCGTGGCGTCGCCGGTCCGCGTGGCGTCGGAGCGGGGCACCTCGCCGCCGGTGACGAACGCGTCGCGAGGGTGCTGGACGGAGGCGAGGGAGACGAGGTCCCGGCCGAACAGGGCCGCGGTGAGCCAGACGGCGAGCACGCGGACCTTGCGCTCCCAGGTGGGCACGGCCAGGACGTGGTAACCCCGGTGCATCAGCCAGGCGAGCGGTCCCTTGATGACGATGCACCTGTACTGGAAGATGCCGCGCCCCAGCCCCAGGGTCGCCACCACGCCCAGGCCGCTGTGGCGGTAGTCCCGGACGCGGCGTCCGCGCAGGCTCGCCGCGATGTTCTTCGCCAGGCGCCTGCCCTGCCGTACGGCGTGCTGGGCGTTCGGCACCGTGCGGGTGCCCGGGACCGGTGAGGCCAGGTCGGGGACGGCGGCGTCGTCTCCGGCGGCCCACGCGTCGGGTACGGGCGCCTCGTCCGTGCCGACGCGCAGATCGGGGCGGACCACGAGCAGACCCCGCTCGTCGACCGGCAGATCCGTGTGATTGTGCACGACGGGGTTTGAGGCGTTGCCGGCGGTCCAGACGATCAACTCCGCGTCGAACTCCTCCCCGTCCGAGAGCACGACGTGCCCGTCCACGGCGGAGACGAGTCGCGTGTCGAGATGGACATGCGCGCCACGGCGTTCCAGGGAGCGCACCACCCAGGCGCCCGGCCCGTCGGTCACCTCGGGCAGGATGCGGTCCCGGGCCTCGACCAGATGGAACGACAGGTCCCGCGGGCCGAGTTCGGGGTAGTGCTTGAGTATCCCGGTCGCCAGGGACAGCAGTTCGCCGAAGCCCTCGACGCCGGTGAAGCCGCCGCCGACGAACACGACGGTGAGCAGCCTGCGCCGTGCGGCGCCGGGTGGCAGCGAGGCCGCCCGGTCGAACGCGGTGAGCAGCCGGTCCCGGATGGCCACCGCCTCCTCCACGTGCTTCAACCCGATGGCCTGCCGGTCCAGTCCGGGTATCGGGAAGGTGCGGGTCACGGCACCGGCGGTGACGACGAGCGTGTCATAGCGCAGTTCGTAGTCTTTCCCGTTGCCCTTCCCGTCGTCCTTCCCGTTGCCCTTCCCGTCGTCCTTCCCGTCCACGGGACGGACGGTGACCGTCCGGTCCGCGTGCCGGATCTGGGTCACGCTGCCCGCGATCAGCCGGGTTCTGCGCAGATGCCTCCGCAGCGACACCGCGGCGTGACGCGCCTCCACCGAACCGGCCGTCACCTCCGGCAGGAAGGGCTGGTACGTCATGTACGGCCGGGGGTCGACGACGGTCACCCGCGCCTCACCCGCCCGCAACGACTTCTCCAGGCCCCACGCGGTGTAGAAGCCCGCGTAACCACCACCGACGATCAGGATCTCAAGCATGGGCTACCTCTGCTCCTCGTCCGTCACCAGAGAGACCGGGCAGGTCTTTCACCAGTGAGACCGGACGGAGCAGCACGCTGTGACACCCCCCGAATGGCCGAATCACCTCACTTTCTGGCGGGTGTTTTTCCAACTGATTATCCGAACAATTCTTTTCCTTCCGATTCCTTCCGAGACCCCCTCGCATTGAGCCGCCCAACACCCTTAGTATCGAAGCGAACACTGTCGGTGACCAGACGGTGACGGGAACAAGGGGGCGTCATGCGCGGGCAGTTGAGCATCCCGCTGCGCCATGTCGCGTACCCGGCGCTCCACCACGCGTTCGGCGGCTTCACCCGGCGGCCCGGCCGGCGCACGGTCACGTCGGGGCTGCCCGACCAGGCCGACTCTCCCCGGACCGGCGCGGTGCTCGCCAGTCGTCTCCATGCCTGGCGCCGGCCCACCCGCGCCGACGACTCCCCACCAGGCCAACCCGGGGTGCGCCGCTCCACCGGCTAGACCCGCTCGGCCCGGCGTGCCGGCCGACCGTGGCCCGCCACCGCCCCGTCGCCACCCCATCGTCAAACCGTCCCGCTCCATCCCGACCTCCGCGGCGCGCCCCCGCGGCCGACCCGGCTCCCGGCCCGCACGGACCGGGGCGCGCGCCGACGTCCCCACGCCCGTACGGCCCCCACACCGGGCCGCGCGTGCGAACGCAGCGTCTCAAGGACTCGACCATGACGGATTCATGCCTCGTCCCCTCCCCCGACCCCGCCGATACCACCACCGCCCGTCCCCGCTCCGACACCACGGCCGCCAACGCCCTGGAACTCTCCACCTCGTTGGACGTCCCCACCGCCGCCTTCTCCACGGCGTCCGCGGTCCCCGCCGCCCGGGACACCACTGCCGGGCCCGCCCCCTCTCTCGCCCCCTCCCCCACCGGCCCGCCCCCCGTCGGCGTCCCCGGCCAGGGCACGGAGAAGATCGCGATCATCGGGATCGGGTGCCGGCTGCCTGGCGGGGCCTGTGACCATCGGACGTTCTGGCAGAACCTGGTCGAGGGCAAGGACTGCATCACCCCCACCCCGCGCAGCCGGTACGACGTGGCCACCCTGGGCAGCCGGGACAAGGCCAAGCCGGGGCGGCTGGTCGGCGGACGCGGCGGCTACATCGACGGGTTCGACGAGTTCGACCCGGCCTTCTTCGGCATCAGCGGACGCGAGGCCGACCACATGGACCCGCAGCAGCGGAAACTGCTGGAGGTGGCCTGGGAGGCGCTGGAGGACGGCGGACAGAAACCGGCCGAGCTGGCGGGCCGTCAAGTCGGCGTCTACATCGGCGCGTTCACCCTGGACTACAAGATCGTCCAGTTCTCCGACCTCTCCTTCGAGACGCTCGCCGCGCACACCGCCACCGGCACGATGATGACGATGGTGTCGAACCGCATCTCGCACTGCTTCGACTTCCGCGGCCCCAGCGTCTCCCTCGACACCGCCTGCTCCTCCTCCCTGGTCGCCGTCCACCTCGCGGCACAGAGCCTGCTGCGCGGCGAGACCGATCTCGCGCTGGCCGGCGGCACCCTGCTGCACCTCACCCCGCAGTACACCATCGCCGAGACCAAGGGCGGTTTCCTCTCCCCCCAGGGCCGTTCCCGCACCTTCGACGCGTCCGCCGACGGCTATGTCCGGGCCGAGGGCGTCGCGGTGGTCGCGCTGAAACGGCTCTCCGACGCCGTACGCGACGGCGACCCGATCCACGCCGTCGTCATCGGCAGCGGGGTCAACCAGGACGGCCGCACCAACGGCATCACCGTGCCCAACCCCGACGCCCAGGTCGCCCTGATCGAGCGTGTCTGCGCCGAGGCCGGGATCGTCCCCGGCAGCCTGCAGTACGTCGAGGCGCACGGCACGTCCACACCGGTCGGCGACCCCATCGAGGCGAACGCGCTGGCCCGGGCCCTCGCGGTCGGCCGGCGGCCGGGCGACAGGTGCTACGTCGGGTCGGTCAAGACCAATATCGGGCACACCGAGTCGGCGGCGGGCATGGCCGGGCTGATCAAGTCCGCGCTGGCGCTGAAACACCGGCTGATCCCGCCGCACATCAACCTGGAGCGGCTCAACCCCGCGATCGACGCCACCACTTTGCCGTACGAGATCCCCACCGAGCCCACCCCCTGGCCCGCCCACGAGGGGCCAGCCCGGGCCGGGGTCAACTCCTTCGGCTTCGGCGGCACCAACGCCCATGTCCTGCTGGAGGCCGCGCCGGAGGCAGTCGAGGACGAGGAGGCCGCTGTCCCCGAGGAAGTGCTTGACGTCGACGAAGGCGGTCAGGTGGGGGCGGGGGATGGTCAGCCCTGTTGGACGGTGCTGCCGATCTCCGCCCGGGAAGCCGTCGCCCTGCCCGAGTTGGCCGCCGGTGTCCGGGACGAGCTGGCCGGGGTGCGCGGTGGTGTTCCGGCCCGTCCCGCCGATCTCGGTCACACCCTGGCCCATCGGCGTCAGCACCACGATGCCCGGCTCGCGGTGGTCTACGACTCCCGTGACACCGCCGCCCGTACCTCGCTGGACGAGGCGCTCGGCGCCTATCTGCGCGGCGACGCGCACCCCCGTGTGGTCACGGGCCACCGCCTCGCGCCCCAACAGCGGCGATCGGCCTGGGTGTTCACCGGGATGGGCCCGCAGTGGTGGGCGATGGGGCGGCAGCTCTTCGCCACCGAGCCCGTCTACCGGGACGCCGTAGAGCGCTGTGCCGAGCATCTGGCCGAGCTGACCGGCTGGTCCCTCCTCGATGAACTCGCCGCCGACGAGGCGCACTCCAGGATGGCCGAGACCTGGCTCGCCCAGCCCGCCAACTTCGCCGTCCAGGTCGGACTGGCCGCGCTCTGGCGCAGCCGCGGGGTCCACCCTGACGCCGTCGTGGGCCACTCCACCGGCGAGGTGGCCGCCTTCCACGAAGCGGGCGTCTACGACCTGGCCGACGCCGTCAAGGTCGTCGTCCACCGCAGCCGGCTCCAGCAGCGGCTGGCCGGCAGCGGCGGCATGCTCGCCGTCGCGCTCGGCGAGGCCGAGGCGGTCCGCCGGCTCCGCCCGTACGGCGACGCGGTGTCGGTGGCCGCCGTCAACAGCCCCACCTCGCTCACCCTCGCCGGGGACACGACCGTACTGGCCGAGCTGGCCGCCGCGCTCACCGCCGAGCAGGTCTTCGCCCGCCCGCTGACCGTCGAAGTGCCGTACCACAGCAGCAGGATGGAGCTGATCAAGGACGAGCTGCTGGAGTCGCTGGCCGATCTCAAGGCCCGTCCGGCCCAGGTGCCGCTCTATCTCACCGGGCGCGAGGGCACCGCGCACGGCACCGAGCTGGACGCCGACTACTGGTGGCACAACGTCCGGGACAGCGTCCGCTTCCGGCAGGCGGTCGAGCGCATGGCCGACGACGGATACGGGCTGTTCCTGGAGATCGGCCCGCACCCGGTGCTCGGCCGCTCCATCGTCGAGACGGTCGAGGCCCGCGCAGCCGCCCGCGCCACCGCCCCCACGCCCGACCGCGCCACCGCCCGAACCGGTGACGCCCGCGCCGGCGGCATCCGCGGGGTCGGCGGCGCCGCCGGGCTCCCCGAGGTCCGTACGCTGCCCTCGATCCGCCGCCAGGAGGACGAACGGGCCACATTCACCACCTCGTTGGCCGCCCTGCACACCCTCGGTGTCGAGGTCGACTGGTCGGTGCTGCAGCCCGCCGGGCGCACGGTCCCGCTGCCGCGTTACCCGTTCCGCAGGGACCGGCACTGGGTCGAGCCCCGCCCGGTCGCACAGGTCCGGCAGGGCCGGGTGGACCACCCGCTGCTCGGCCGCCGGCTGCCCGGCGCCGAACCGGCCTGGGAGGCCCGGCTGGACGCCGAGGCGCTGCCGTATCTGGAGGACCACCGCATCCAGGGCAATGTGCTCTTCCCCGCCGCCGGTTACCTGGAGATGGCCGTCCAGGCGGTGCGCGCGCTGACCGGTGGCACCGACGCCGCGCTCGCCGATGTCGAGCTGCGCAAGGCGCTCTTCCTGTCCGACGAGGAGAGCCGCGCCGTCCACCTCACCCTCTCCGCCGAGCACGGCGCCTTCACCATCGCCACGCCCGCCGGGGAGGGCACGGAACGGACCGTGCACACCGTCGGCACCGTCCGGCCCGGTCAACGCCGCCGTCCCGCCCGGCCGTTGGATGTCGCGGCGGTCCTGGGGCGGGCCGTCCGGCAGCTCCCCGGGCCCGACTGCTACGCGGAGCTGGCCGCGCTCGGCTACCACTACGGCCCTGCGTTCCGGGGCATCGAGGAGGTCTGGATCGGCCCCGGCGAAGCGCTCGCCAGGGTGCGGCCGACGACGGAGGTCGCCGGGCAGGGCGCGGACCACCAGGTGCACCCGGTGGTGATGGACGCCTTCTTCCAGACCCTGTTGACGCCGCAGCTGGCGGCGCCGCTCGCCCAGGGCTCCGGCATCCGGCTGCCGGTCGCCATCGAGGAGGTCCGGCTGGACCCGGTCGGCGACCGACCGCTGTGGGTGCACGCCACGGTCACCCGGGACACCGGCACCGAACTGGTCGGCGACCTCGCGGTGTACGACGAGCGGGGCGTGGCGCTCGGCGTGATCACCGGGTTCCGGGCCGCCGATGTCGAGCGTGCCGCCACTGCGGTGGGCACGGCCACCATCGACGGCTGGCTCGCCGAACCGGTCTGGACGGAGCTGCCGGACGCCCACGACACGACGGACACCCCGGGTGCCTCCGCGCTGTCGGCCGGGCAGCCGGACCACTGGCTGCTGTTCGCCGACCGGCAGGGCGTCGCCGAGGCACTGGCCGAGCGGATCACCGCACGCGGCGGCAGTTGCGAGCTGGTCCGGCCGGGCACCGGGTACCGCGCCGCCGGGGACGGCCGCCCCGCCACCGTCGACCCCGCCTCCGCCACCGACCTCACCCGGCTCCTGGCCGCCCGCCGGACCTCCGGCACACCCGACCCGACCACCGTCGTCCACCTCTGGAACCTCGACCACCCGGAACCGACGGCCGCGGGCCCCCGCGACACCGACGCCCAGGCCCAGGCCCACACCCACGCCGCCACGGCCGACCCCACCGCCGCCTACAGCCTCGTAGCCCTCGCCTGCCTGCTGTCGGCCGAACTGCCGGACTGCCGGCTGCACATCGTCACCCGATCCTCGCAGGCCACCGCCCCCGGCGAGCGGGTCGAACCGTTCGGTGCCCCCGCCTGGGGCATCGGCCGGGTGCTGCGCCACCAGGAGCTGCCCGGTCACCCCGGCAAGCTGGTGGACCTCGGCCCGGCCGGGGACACCGGGGACGAGGCGAGCGCCCTGCTGCGTGAGTTCGCGCTCGCCGACGAGAACGAGGTCGCGCTGCGCGGAGGCCGTAGGCTCACCTGCCGGCTGCGCCGCCCCGAGGGGCTGAGCCGGCCGCTGCCGCCCAGCCTCCGCCCGGACGCCGCGTATCTGGTGACCGGTGCCTTCGGCGCGCTCGGCCGGCTGCTCTGCCGCACCCTGGTCCGGCGCGGCGCCCGCCGGTTGATCCTCATCGGCCGGGGGCCCCTCCCGCCGCGCGAGCACTGGCGCGAGCTCGACCCGACGAGCCCCGAAGCCCAACGCGTGACCTTCCTCCGTGAGTTGGAGGCGCTCGGCGCCGAGCCCGTCCCCGTGTCGCTGGACATCACCGACGAGTCCGCGCTGGCGGCCTGGCTGGCCGGGTACCGACTGCTGGACCGGCCGCCGATCCGTGGCGTCTTCCACCTCGCCGGGCAGGTCAGGGACACCCTGGTGGGCGAGTTGGACCGGGAGACGTTCGACGCGGTGTACGGCCCGAAGGTGCTCGGCGCTCTCGCCCTGCACCGGCAGCTGGCCGGCGAACCACTCGACCACTTCGTGCTGTTCGCCTCGATCGCCTCCCTGCTGACCACCGCCGGACAGACCAACTACGCCGCCGGGAACGCCTTCCTGGACGCACTCGCGCACCACCGCCGGGCGCTCGGTCTGCCCGCGCTGAGCCTCGACTGGGGTCCCTGGGCCACCGGCATGATCGAGGAGCTGGGCCTGATCGACCACTACCGCAACAGCCGGGGCATGAGTTCACTGGCCCCGGAGACCGGTATGGCCGTACTGGAGCGGGTGCTCGGCCAGGACCGGGCGCAGTTGCTGATCGCCACGGTGGTGGACTGGCCGGTCTTCCTGTCCTGGTATCCGGCTCCGCCGCCGCTGGTCGCCGAGCTGGCCGCCACCGCCCCGGAGGCCGGACCCGACGCCGAGCGGACCGGGCCGCTGGAGATGCTGCGGGCCGCCGGGGAGGAGGAGCGGGCCGCGCTGCTCGGCGAGTGGTTCACCTCGGTGGTCGCCGGTGTGCTCCAGGTGCCGGTCGAGCAGATCGAGACGGACAGCGGGCTCGGCGGCCTCGGTCTGGACTCGCTGCTCGCGATGGAGCTGCGGGCCCGCCTCACCACCGAACTCGGCACCACCCTCCCGGTGGTGGCCCTCCTCAGCGACGCACCGGTGGCCGAGCTGGTCGCCCAACTGCACGACTCCCTGACCGAGTTGATCGACGAGGAGCGGGGCGGCCCGACCGGCGGGGCCGAGGTCGAGCGGTACGAGGACGAGTCGTCGTACCCGCTGACGCAGAATCAGAAGGCGCTGTGGTTCCTCAAGCAGCTCAACCCGGACGGCTTCGCCTACAACATCGGTGGCGCGGTCGAGGTCCGGGTGGAGCTGGAGCCGGAGCTGATGGCCGTCGCCTTCCGGACCATGGTCGAGAGGCATCCCGGTCTGCGGGCCAACTTCGTACTCGACGGCGGGCAGCCGGTGCAGCGGATCTCCGCCGAGGTGGAGCCGGACTTCGGGGTCGTCGACGTCGAGCACCTGGACTGGGACGAGATCCACACGATGATCGTCCGGGAGTACCGCAGGCCGTACGACCTGGAGCGCGACCCGCTGGTGCGGTTCCGGCTGTTCCGGCGCGGCCCGGCCCGCTGGGTGATCATGAAGGCCGTCCACCACATCGTCTCGGACGCGATCTCCACGTTCACCTTCATCGAGGAACTGCTCGCGGTCTACGAGGGGCTGCGGCGGGGCCGGGCACCCGAGCTGCCCCCGGTCGGGGCGCGCTACCTCGACTTCCTCAACCGGCAGAACGAGTTCCTCGCCGGGCGTGAGGCGCCGAGGATGCTCGACTACTGGCGTTCGCATCTGCCCGCCGACGTACCGGTCCTCGGTCTGCCCACCGACAAGCCGCGCCCCTCGGTGCAGACCCACAACGGCGCCTCCGAGTTCTTCGTCCTGAACGAGGAGCTGAGCGCCCGGGTGCACGCACTGGCCCGCGAGCACAACGTCACCGTGTTCATGGTGCTGCTGAGCGCCTACTACCTGCTGCTGCACGCCTACGCGGGCCAGGACGACATCATCGTCGGCAGCCCGGTGACCGGCCGTACGGACGAGGAGTTCGCCGGTGTCTACGGCTACTTCGTCAATCCGCTGCCGCTGCATGTGTCGTTGGCCGGTGAGCCGAGCGTGGCCGAGCTGCTGGACCGGGTGCGCACCACGGTGCTGGGCGGGCTGGACCACCAGGAGTACCCGTTCGTGCTGCTGGTGGAGAAGCTCGGGCTGCGGCACGACCCGAGCCGCTCGGCGGTCTTCCAGGCGATGTTCATCCTGCTCCACCACAAGGTGGCCACCGAGAAGTACGGCTACCGCCTGGAGTACATCGAACTCCCCGAGGAAGAGGGCCAGTTCGACCTGACCCTGTCCGCGTACGAGGACGAGTCGGAGCACCGGTTCCACTGCGTCCTGAAGTACAACACGGACCTCTTCCACCCTGAGACCATGGCCCGGCTGGCCGGGCACTACGTCAACCTGCTGGAGGGTCTGACCACGGTCGGACCCGAGCGGCCGGCGACCGGGCTGGAGCTGCTCGGCCGTGCGGAACGGGCCCTGGTGCTCGGCGAGTGGAGCGGCGCGGACCGCCGGGTGGCGCACGAGGAGCCGGTGCACGAGCTGATCCTGCGTGCGGCGGCGACCGACCCGGAGGCCGTCGCGGTGGTGATGCCCGCCGAGTCCGGCCCCACCGTCCGGATCGGTTACGGCGAGCTGGCCGAGCGCTCGGCGCGGGTCGCGGCCCGGCTGCGGGCGCTGGGCGCCGGGCCCGGCACGGTGGTGGCCCTCTGCCTGGAGAAGTCACCGGAGCTGATCGTCACCCTGCTCGCGGTACTCCGCACCGGCGCCGCCTATCTGCCCCTCGACCCCGGCGACCCGGCCGACCGGCTGGCGTACATGGTGGAGCGGACGGGGGCAGGACTGGCGGTCGCCGCCGACCGGGACCGGCTCGGGCGACTGTCCGCCCAGGTGGTCACGCCTGGTGAACTCGGCGCGGAGGACGGCGGGTTCGGCCTCACGGACAAGGACGCGTTCATCGACGTACCCGTACACCCGGACGACCCGGCCTATGTCATCTGCACCTCCGGCTCCACCGGCCGCCCCAAGGCCGTTCGGGTCGGTCACGGCAATCTGGCCTCCGCCTACCAGGCCTGGCGCACGGAGTACCGGCTGGACACCGACGCCAGGGTCCACCTCCAGATGGCCGGCCCCTCCTTCGACGTCTTCACCGGTGATGTGGTCCGCGCGCTCTGCTCGGGCGGGACGCTGGTGCTGGTCGGCCGGGAACTGCTGTTCAACACCGCCCGGCTGCACGAGGTGATGCGCGCCGAGCGGGTGGACGCCGCCGAGTTCGTACCGGCGGTGGTCCGCGTCCTGGTCGAGACGTGCGAACGCTCCGGGCTGCGGCTGGACTTCATGCGGCTGCTGGTGGTCGGCTCGGACGTCTGGAAGGTGGAGGAGTACGAGCGGCTGCGCGCCCTGTGCGGTCCGTCGACCCGGCTGGTCAACTCCTACGGCCTCACCGAGGCGACCATCGACAGCTCCTGCTTCGAGGGGCCGGTCGACGGTCTTGAGCCCAGCCGGATGGTCCCGATCGGGCGGCCGTTCCCGAACAGCGCCTTCTATCTCCTCGACCCGCACGGCCGTCCGGTGCCGCCCGGTGTCACCGGTGAGCTGTGGATCGGCGGCTCGGGTGTGGCCCTCGGTTACGCGGGCGACGAGGAGGAGACCGCTCGCCGGTTCGTCACCCTGCCGCTGGGCGGCGCGGACGGCACCGAGCCGGTCCGGCTCTACAGGACGGGCGATCTCGCCCGCTGGGACGCGGAGGGCCGGGTGCATCTGCTGGGCCGGGCCGACTCGCAGATCAAGGTGCGGGGTCATCGGATCGAGCCGGGGGAGATCGAGAGCCGGCTCGCCGAGTGGCCCGAGCTGGAGCGGGCGGTGGTCACCGTCCGGCCCGACCGGGGCGGCGAGCAGGTGCTGTGCGCCTACTGCGTACCGGCCCCCGGGCAGGCCCTCGACCGGCGGGCGCTCCGCCGCCATCTGGCCGGCCGGCTGCCGACCTTCATGGTCCCGACGCACTTCACGGAAGTGCCCGCGCTGCCGCTCACGGTCAACGGCAAGGTGGACGTGGCCGCGCTGCCCGCCCCCGAGGCGGACGCCGGGGAGCGGTCCGTCGAGCCACCGGTCACGCTGTACGAGGTCCGGATGGCCGAGCACTGGCGGAAGCTGCTGGGCATCCGGGAGCCCGGGCTCCAGCACGACTTCTTCGAGTGCGGTGGCTCCTCGATCCGGCTGATCGAGCTGATCCACGGTCTGCGGGCCGAGTTCAACATCAGCATCCCGGTCAGCCGGCTGTTCGAGGTCACCACCCTGCACGGGATGGCCCGTACCGTCGAGCACATCATCACGGGCCGTATCGAGGGCGCCGAGCCGTACCTCTGGTTCAACCGGGAGCGGGAGCGGACCCTCTTCTGCTTCCCGCCGGCCGGTGGCCATGGCCTGGTCTACCGGCAGTTCGCGGCCCATCTGCCGGAGTACCGGTCGGTGGCCTTCAACTACGTGTCCGGGGACGACAAGGTCGACCGGTACGCGGACCTCGTCGAGTCGCTCCAGCCGGAAGGGCCCTGCAGCCTGCTCGGCTACTCGCTCGGCGGCAACCTCGCCTTCGAGGTCGCCAAGGAGCTGGAGCGGCGCGGCCGTTCGGTCGCCCATGTGGTGATCGTCGACTCGCATCGGATCGCGCGGTCCTACGACCTCGCCGACGAACACGTGCGGGTCTTCGAGCAGGAGCTGGCCGAGCATCTGCGACGGCACACCGGCTCGGCCGTGGTCGCCGAGGAGACCCGCGAACAGGCCCGCGACTACCTGCTGTTCTGCAGCCGGACACCCAACGTCGGGACGGTCGCCGCGGCGATCGACGTGATCTCCGACGCCGAGAAGGTGGCGCTCCACGAGCCCGGCTACGAGGGCGCCTGGCACGGCAGCTCGGCCACCCGTACGACCGTCCTCAAGGGCTTCGGCTCCCACGCCGAGATGCTCGACCACGCGTCCATCGCCCACAACGCCCGTCTCGTCCGCTCGATCCTCACCGGAGCCGACACCCATGCGACCTGACACCGCCACCGGGGCGGACCGCCCCGGCCCGGACACACGGCAGCGGCCCGCCGCCGTCCCCGCCCCCGTAGGAGAGACGAATCCGCCCATGCTCGGTCAGCAGCAGCCCCTATCCTATCCCTTCGAACCACGCGGCCTCGAACTCCCGCCCGCCTACGCCGAGTTGCGCGAGCAGCCACCGGCCCGCATCCGGATGCCGTACGGCGACGGCGCCTGGCTGATCACCCGGTACGAGGACGTCCGGGCGGTGCTGGCCGACCCCCGGTTCAGTCTGGCCGCCTCGATGGGCCGGGACCAGCCGAGGATGCGTCCGGTGGCCCGTACCGGCGCCGGGCTGTTCTCCACCGAGCCGCCCGAGCACACCCGGCTGCGTCAGCTGGTGGCCCGGGAGTTCAGTGCCCGCCGGGTCGAGAGGCTGCGGACGCGGGCCGCGGAGCTTGCCGACGAGCTGATCGACGGGCTCGTCGCCTCGGGCCAACCGGCCGACCTGGTCGAGGACTTCGCCATCCCGATGCCGACCACCATCATCTGCGAGGTGCTCGGCATCCCGGCGAAGGACCACCGGATGCTGTGGCACTGGGCGGAGACGGTCCTCTCCGCGGTCACGCCCGCCGAGGTGCTGGCCGTCGAGGGCAGGGCGTTCATGGAGTACATGGTCGCCGTGCTGGAGCTGCGGGGCCGCGAGCCGGGCGACGACCTGCTGACCACTCTGGTGCGGGCCTGCCGTGAGCAGGGCCTGATCGACGAGGAGGAGCTGCTGTCGATCGCCTGCGATCTGCTGATCGCCGGTTTCGTCTCCACCACCAACCAGATCGGCAACTTCTTCCACCAGCTGCTCGTGAACCCCGAGGAGCTGGTCCGGCTGCGGGAGCGGCCGGAGCTGATCCCCAAGGCCGTCGAGGAGCTGATGCGTTATGTGCCGCTGCTCACCGGCTTCAATCTGCCCCGGTACGCGACCGCCGACGTCGATCTGAACGGGGTCACCATCCGGGCCGGCGAGGCGGTGATGATCGCCACCGCCGCCGCCAACCGTGATCCGGAGGTCTTCCAGGAGCCCGAGCGTCTCGTCCTGGACCGCCCGGTCAACCCGCACATCGGCTTCGGACACGGCGTGCACTACTGCGTGGGCGCCCATCTGGCCCGGCTGGAGCTCCAGGTGGCGATCGAGCGGACGCTGAGCCGGCTGCCCGGGCTGCGGCTGGCCGTCCCCGAGCACGAGCTGCGCTGGAAACAGGACGCGATGGTCAACGGTCTCCAGGCGCTCCCGGTCGCCTGGTGAAGCAGTCGAGGACGCAAACGAGGACGACGAGGAAGGCCAGGACATTGGCACGACATACAGACCCGACCCCGATTACCGGAACCGGCCACGGCCGCCGACGGGAGTCGATGATCATCATCGGCGGCGGTCTCGGCGGTCTCTCCACCGGCTGCTACGCCCGGATGAACGGCTATCGGACGCGGATCTTCGAGATGCACGAGATCCCCGGCGGTTCATGCACCGGCTGGGACCGCAGCGACTTCACCTTCGACTGGTGCGTCAGCTGGCTGCTCGGCAACGGTCCGGGCGGCAGCGAGATGTACCAGATCTGGCTCGAACTGGGCGCGCTCCAGGGCAAGGAGATGCGGCACTTCGACGTCTTCAACATCGTCCGGGCCCGGGACGGCCGGGCGGTCCACTTCTACTCCGACCCGGACCGGCTCCAGGCGCATCTGCTCTCGCTCTCCCCGGCCGACGCCGCGCCGATCCGGGAGTTCTGCGACGGCATCCGCACCTTCCGCAAGGCGCTGACGGTCTATCCGTTCCTCAAACCGGTCGGGCTGATGGGCCGCCTGGAGCGCTGGCGGATGATGGCGTCCTTCACGCCGTACTTCAACACCATCCGCAAGTCGATCACCGTACTGATGACCGACTACGCGCAGCGGTTCCGCGATCCGCTGCTGCGCGAGGCGTTCAACTTCATCCTCTACGAGAAGCATCCGGCCTTCCCGGTGCTGCCGTTCTACTTCCAGCTGGCCTCGCACGCCAACCAGGCGGCCGGGGTGCCCGAGGGCGGTTCGCTGGGGCTGGCCCGTTCGGTGGAGGAGCGCTACCGGCGGCTCGGCGGTGAGATCACCTACAACGCCAAGGTCGAGGAGATCCTGGTCGAGCGGGACCGCGCGGTGGGCGTACGGCTCAGCGACGGCCGGGAGTTCCGCGCCGACATCGTGGTCTCGGCGGCCGACGGCCACACCACGGTGATGAAGCTGCTCAAGGGCCAGTACCTCAACGACACCTATCGCAGGCTCTACACCTCGCTGATCGACGAGCCCGGTCAGCTGTCGCCCGGGTACGTCTCCCTCTTCCTGGGTCTGCGCAAGCCCTTCCCGGAGGGCGACCCCTGTACCACGTATCTGCTGACGGAACGGCAGGCGAGCGAGCTGACCGGGATTCGCTGCCCGTCCATGAACGTGCAGTTCCGCACCCGCCACTACCCGGAGCTGGCGCCGCGCGAGTCCACCGTGGTGTTCGCGACGTACTTCTCGGACATCGCCCCCTGGCGGGAGCTGCACCAGGGTCCGGAGCAGTCCTCGCGGATGCGGCGCGGCCAGGAGCTGCACACCCTGCCGGTCAAGCACGGCAAGGAGTACCAGGCCGCCAAGCGGCGGGTCCGCCACGGCATCGTCTCCTTCCTGGACGAGCGGTTCCCGGGCTTCAAGGACGCGGTGGCCATCGCCGATGTGTCGACCCCGCTCACCCAGGTCCGCTACACCGGCGTCTACGACGGCACCTTCCCCGGCTGGAACCCGTTCGTGGAGGGCGCGGAGACGGTGGAGGAGGAGATCAAGCGCAGCGGCCCGGTGCTGCCCGGGCTGTCGGACTTCTATCTCTCCGGGGTCTGGGCGACCATCGGCGGCCTGATCCGCGCGGCCGCCGCCGGCCGTCATGTCATGCAGTTCATCTGCCGGGACGACGGCGTGGAGTTCACCGCCGAGATCGATCACAGCGCGCCCCCGCCGACCCATGTGGTCATCCCGGTCGGCGGGCCACGGGGGCGGACCCGGCCCCTGGACGAGGACAACACCGCGGCGGACATGGAGACGGGAGCCCTGACATGAGGATCGAGAAGTGGGTCGTCGCCGAGCACCTGGGCGGAGTACCGGACGTCGACCGGATCTACCGGAAGGTGGAGGAGGACGTCGAGATCGACCTCCGCCCCGACGAGATGCTGTTCCGCACCCGCTATGTCTCGGTCGACCCGTACCAGAACGGGATGGCGCTGGAGACGCCGATCGGCCACCACATGGGCGCCGACTCGATCATGGAGGTGCTGGAGGCGGGCCCGGAGGCCGCGTTCCGGGTCGGCGATCTGGTGCAGGGCTTCGGCGGCTGGCGCAGCCATGTCGTCCACAACGGAGCCGAGGAGGCGTGGCGGACCGGCACGTTCCCGATGGTCTTCCCCGCCTACCGCAGGCTCGACCCGTCCTGGTACGACGAGCGGCTGCCGCTCACCACCGCGCTGGGCATCATGGGAGCACCCGGGATGACCGCCTGGGGCACCCTCACCCGGTTCCTGAGCGTGCGGCCCGGGGACACCGTGGTGATCAGCGGCGCGTCGGGCTCGATCGGCACGCTGGTGGGCCAGCTGGCCAGGCGCGCGGGCGCGGGGCGGGTGATCGGCACCACGGGTTCGCCGGGCAAGGCCGAGTATCTGCGCGAGCTGGGCTTCGACGAGGTAGTGCTCTACGACCGGGCCGACGACGCCGGGAAGGTCCGCCAGGCACTGCTGCTCGCCGCCCCCGACGGCATCGACCGCTACTTCGACAACCTGGGCGGGACCGTCACCGACGCGGTGTTCACCATGCTCAACGTGGACAGCCGGGTGGCGGTCTGCTGGCAGTGGGCGACCACGGTGAACGGTGAACTCACCGGACCCCGGCTGCTGCCGTACATCATGTTTCCGCGCACCACGATCCGCGGGATCTTCGCCCAGGAATGGTTCACCGAACCGCTGCTGGCGCAGATGCACCGGGAGCTGGGCGGCCTGGTCCGCGACGGCGAGATCCACTACCACCAGACGGTCCACCAGGGCTTCGACACGATCCCGCACGCCTACCGAAGCCTCTATCTGAACCGGGAGGGCACCCGGGGCAAGGTACTGGTCGAACTCTGAGGAGGTTCAGACCGTCAGGAGGTCCGGACCTGAGTCCCGCCTTCTCCGCCGCCTCGAAGGAGTCGTCCACCGCGACGACCTCGCGCCCGGCCCGAGTGGGCCGGGCGCGCGATGGCCCCGGTTCAGTCCGAGAGGGCGAGCGTGCGGGACTCCCCCGGTGCCACGGAGACGGCGCGGTCGGCGAGGGCCACCACGATCGGGGCTCGGTCGGAGTCGGGCACGGTGATGTGCAGCTGACCGGACCGGAGCCGCAGGCGTACGCCCCAGTGGCCCCGGTAGCGGATGGAGAACCCGTACTCGGACAGCTCGGGGATCGGCACGGGGTCGAGTCTGAGGGTGTCGCCGCGTGTCTCCAGTCCTGTCAGACCGCGCTGCACGAGGTCGAGGGTGCCCGCCATGGCGCCCAGGTGGATGCCCTCGGCGGTGGTGCCGCCCTGCAGGTCGGCGATGTCCCCGGCCAGCGCCTCCTGGACGAAGGTCCACGCCTCGGCACGCCGCGCCCTGGCGAGTACCCAGCCGTGTACGAGGGCGCTGAGCGTGGAGCCGTGGGACGTACGGGCCAGGTAGTAGTCCACGGTGCGATGCCAGATTTCGTCGTCCAGCCGGTATCCCAGCCGGTCGAAGAGCGCGCGCAGTTCGGTGGGGGAGAAGAGATGGCCGAGCATCAGCGCGTCGGCCTGTTTGGACGCCTTGTACCGGTTGACGGTGTCGCCCTCGGCCTCCAGGAGCCGGTCCAGCCGCCGGATGTCGCCGTACTTCGCCGTGTACGCCGCCCAGTCGAGTTCGGCGAGTTCGCCGTACCCCTCGAACTGGCTGATGACGCCGTCGTGGAACGGCACGTGGAGGGAGCGGGAGACGTCCTCCCAGAGTTCGAGTTCGCCGCCGTCGAAGCCGGTGCGGTCGGCGAGTTCGCGGCGGCGCGGCCACGGGAGCGTCCGAAGCAGTTCACACGCGCGGGTGAGAACCCAGGCGGCGGTGACGTTGGTGTAGGCGTTGTCGTCGAGTCCCGGCCGGTCGGCCCCGGGATAGGCGTCGTGGTACTCGTCGGGTCCGACCACACCACGGATGCGGTAGTGGCCGAGGCTCTCGTCCCAGGTCGCCGAATCCGCCCAGAAACGGGCGATCTGCAGCAGCATCTCGGCGCCCTTGGTGTGCAGGAACTCGGCGTCGCCACTGGCCTCGTAGTACCGCCACACGTTGCAGGCGATGGCCGATCCCACGTGGTGCTGGAGGTGCGAGTGGTCGGGCAGCCAGCGCCCGGAGCGCGGGTTGAGGTGCAGCCGCTGGGTCTCCTCACGCCCGTCGCTCGCGCTCTGCCAGGGGTACATGGCCCCGGTCCGCCCGACATCCCGGGCGGCGGCCCGGGCCCTGTCCAAACGGCGGTGACGGTAGGTCAGCAGCGCCCGGGAGACCTCGGGGAAGTGCAGGTTCAGATAGGGCAGGACGAACAGTTCGTCCCAGAAGACGTGTCCGCGGTAGGCCTCGCCGTGCAGCCCGCGCGCGGGGACGCCGACATCCAGGTCGGCGGTGTGCGGGGAGAGCGTCTGCAGGACATGGAACAGATGCAGCCGCAGGACGCGGCCGGCCTCGCCGGGCACCTCCAGGTCGGCCCGGCGCCACAGCAGGTCCCACGCGGTGAGGTGGGACTCCCGCAGCGCCTCGAAGCCGGGGGCGTGGCCGACCCGGTCCACGGCGGCCCGCAGCGGATCGTCGATCGCCGGGTCGCGGGAGGTGAACAGGGCGACTGTCTTGTCCACGGTGACGGTACGGCCGGGCACGAGCGCGAGGCGGAGCCTCTGGACCGCGCGCCGCCCCTCGTGGTGGGCCTCGGGTTTCTCCCCGGTGGCGCCGACGGTCCGTGACGCCATGCCGATGCGGATGTCCGAGGCGCTGGTGCGGCAGCGCAGCCACACCGTGTCGGCGTCCGTCGAGCCGGTGTGGACGTGTACGAGGTGCCTGGCTTCCAGATCCCGGTAGCGCGCCACTCCGGTGTTGCGCACCCGGCCGTCCAGCGCGGCCTCCACCTCCAGTTCGCCCGAGAAGTCCTCGGCGGTGAACTCCGTGCGCAGCGCGGCGAGATGGGGCTCCGCCATGTGCACCAGCCGCAGCTGCCGCACCCTCAGCCGGCGGCCGGTGCCGTCGGCATACGTGGAGCGGCGCTCCAGGAGGCCGGTCCACGGGTCCAGGCCCAGACGGTGGTCGAGAAGCCGGTGGCGGTCCGGGGACAGCCACTCCCCGCCGGTGGGGCGGAAGCGCAGCGGCAGCCAGTTGGGCAGGTTGACCATGTCCTCGTTCTCGACCCGGTGGCCCGCCACCTCGGAGGCGAGCCGGTTGTAGCAGCCGGCCGCGTAGGTGCCCGGGTAGTGCACGGAGTCGGCGCCGCACTCGGGCAGCGCGCCACGGGTCGCGAAGTATCCGTTGCCGAGGGTGCACAGCGCTTCCCGAAGCCCCTCCCGCTCCGGGTCGTAGCCCTGGTACTCCCAGATCCAGTCGCGCATCCGGTCCTCCGGCACGTCGGGCTCCACCGGGGGCCCGCCTCGGCGGCGGGGCCGCGCTAAGCCCCGTGGGCGTCCCATCGTTCTGTCGAGCCTAGAGCCACCGAGTCGCGTTCCACACGGGCATGGCGGCAGACGGGGGACACGCTCCCCGGGAGGGCCCGGTCGTCGGTGCGGCCGTGCATGGTGGTCATGACGCCGTGCCGGCGCACCCAGGGCCGCTCTCATGGACGACCGGGGCCGAACGGCCCTACCGCGGCCCGGGACGGCCACCGTTCCATGGAGGCGCCCGAGCCAGCCCCCGGCAAGCACCCGGCAGCACCCGCCAGCACCCGGCACCCCTACCCGCCCGAAAGATCACGATGCCGATCAGCAACCCCAACGGACCCGCCGAGCCCCGGCGGTCGGTCGACCTCGACACCGACGAGGCCCTGCGGCTGCTCGGCAGTGTGTCCCTCGGGCGGATCGTCTTCACCCGGCACGCGCTGCCGACCGTCCGCCCCGTCAACCATGTGCTGGACGCCGGCCACATCGTCATCCGCACCCATGAGGCCACCGCGCTGACCGCACATGCCCAGGAGGCGGACGACCAGGGCGTCGTGGTGGCCTACGAGGCCGACTCCATCGACCCCGACACCCACCTCGGCTGGAGTGTGGTCGTCACCGGCTACGCCCGCCCGGTCACCGACCCCGAGGAGCTGGCCCGCTATCGGGCGATGCTGCGTCCCTGGGTGAGCGGGACCATGGACCACGCGGTCCGTATCCGCCCGGACCTGGTCACGGGCATCCGCCTCACGGCCGTCGACGCGGACGCCTGACGACGGCCGGGACATTCGGGACGCACGGGACACTCGGGACGCGCAGGACGCGCAGGACGCGCAGGACGCAAGGAACAACGCGGGACCGGCATCCGACGCGGACCGCGTCGGCCGACACCCGTCGTCGGACCCGAGGCCCCGCCGCACCCGGGGCCTCGCCGCACCCGGGCCAGCGAAACGATCACTTCGCCGCCTATCGCGTCAGGCCGCCGGAACGGCGACGACATCGTGCCGGGGCCCGCCGAGCACGACCTTGAGCGCGCCGGTGTCGGCCGCGCGGGAGAAGACGTCGTACGCCTCCTCCATCTCGTCCAGCGGGAAGGTGTGCGTGACCAGGGACGAGGTGGGCAGCCTTCCGGCGGCCGCCATGCGCAGCAGGGTGGGTGTGGAGTGGGTGTCCACCAGGCCCGTGGTGATGGTCACGTTCTTGATCCACAGGTCTTCGAGGTGCAGCGTCGCCGGTTTGCCGTGCACGCCGACGTTGGCCACGTGTCCGCCGGGGCGCACCATGCGGGTGCAGAGTTCGAAGCTCTCCGGTACGCCGACGGCCTCGATCACGACGTCCGCGCCGAGCCCGTCGGTGAGGTCGGCGACCAGTTGCTCCGGAGTCTCCCGGGCATCGGCCACGGCGTCCGCCCCGAGGTGCCGGGCGGCCTCCAGCCGGGACGGGGCCAGGTCCACGGCGACGATCCGCTCGGGCGAGAACAGCCTGGCGGTGGCGACGGCCGCGAGGCCGATGGGGCCGGCGCCGACGATGGCGACGGTGTCGCCGGGGCGGACGCGCCCGTTGACCACGCCCACCTCGTAGGAGGTGGGGAAGATGTCCGCGAGCAGCACCGCGTCCTCGGCGTCCAGGCCGCTCGGCAGCGGGTGGACGGAGAGATCGGCGTACGGGACGCGGACGTACTCGGCCTGGGTTCCGTCGATCAGATGGCCGAGAATCCAGCCTCCGCCGCCCCGGCACTGGCCGTAGGCCCCCTCCCGGCAGTAGCGGCAGCGGCCGCAGGCGGTGATGCAGGAGACGAGCACCCGGTCGCCCGGGCGTACGGTCCGTACGTCGCTGCCGACCTCGACGACCTCGCCGACGGCCTCGTGCCCGAGGACCGTGCCCGGGCGTACCTCGGGCACGTCGCCCTCGAGGATGTGCAGGTCCGTCCCGCAGATCGTGACCGTGACGACGCGGACGATCGCGTCGGTGGGGTCCTTGATCCCCGGGTCGGGCACCTCCTGCCAGGACGACTGTCCGGGGCCGTGGAAGACCAAGCCCTTCATGACGATCCCTGCCTTTCTTCGTCTCCGCCGGGTCCGTGGACCGGTGGCTCACATACGGGCCGGTACGCCCGGAGGCGGGTGCGGTGCCGGGATGGCCCCGCAGCTCCAGCTTGGCTCTCCCCACCGCACCGCGCATGGGCCACTCGGCCCCGGCCCGGTGCCGGAGGGGGCAAGGGGGCTCACCCGGCGGCTCGCCCCCCATGGCCCGCTCAGCAGCTCGCGCCCCCTCACGGCCCACCCGGCGGCACGCCCCCACGGCCCGCTCGTGGCGGCCCCTACCGGAACGGCCCCTCCGCCCCCGAGGTGGTCCAGGTCGGCCCGGGGACAGCACCTGCCCGGCCCATGTGACCGCCGTTCCCCGACTGCCCTTCTCAGCGCCGACGCCCGTCGTCGAGGAGTTCCCCGAGGTCGCCGACCACGATGTCGGCGCCGTGCCGGAGCAGTCGCTCACCGGTGGACGGCCCCTGGGCGCGGTCCACTCCGACGACCAGGAGGAAGCCGCCGCGCCGGCCCGCCTCGACTCCCGGCACGGCGTCCTCGACGACCGCCGCACGGTCCGGGGGAACGCCGAGACGGCGAGCCGCCTCCAGGAACAGGTCGGGACACGGCTTGCCGGCCAGGCCCAGCCGGGCCGCCTCTCCCCCGTCGACCAGGACGTCGAAGAGATCCACGACCCCGGCACCGGTCAGCAGCTCACGGGCGTGCCGGGAGGCGGACACGGCCGCGACGGGGACGCGCGCCGCCCGCACGGCACGGACCAGCCGTACCGTCCCCGGGTAGGCGTCGACGCCCTCTTCGCCGAGCCGTCGGGTGAACAGCCTTTCCTTGTCCGCCGCCACGGCGCGTACCGTCCGGGCCGCCGGCTCGATGCCACGCGACGCGAGGAAGGCGGCGGCACCGTCGAGGCGCGACCTGCCGTCCACGAAACGCAGATAGTCGTCTCGGGCGTCGAAGGGACGCCCCTGCCGGGGATCATCGGGCGGGTGGTCGCGCAGGAAGGCGTCGAAGGCGGTCTTCCAGGCCGCGGCGTGCACCCGCGCCGAGTCGGTGATCACTCCGTCGGTGTCGAACACGACCGCCCGGATCTCCCGCAGAACGGGAGCGAGCGGTTCCAGGGACCCGATGGCCATGTGCCCTCCTTCACGACGGGACGACCCGCTTCACGATCCGGCGTGGACGACAGCGCGTTCCGGCGACTGCCGCGCCGCACGGGACCGAGCGGTACATCCAGGGTGCGTGGTTCCTCGTCGGAAAGTACGGTGACGTTCTGGTGTTCGACCTTGGTCATGGGTGCCTCCGGAACCCATCGACGGAGGTTGTCGGGTGGTGGAGGCGGCATGGCCGGCAAGAAGGCGACGAAGGTGCCGCGCGCGGCGTACGAGAAGGAACTGCTGCGTCTGCAGACGGAGTTGGTGAAACTCCAGGAGTGGGTGCGGGCCGAGGGCGCCCGGCTGGTCGTGATCTTCGAAGGGCGGGACGCGGCGGGCAAGGGCGGCACCATCAAGCGCGTCGCCGAGCACCTGAACCCCCGCGTCGCCCGGATCGCGGCGCTCCCCAAGCCGACGGAGCGCGAACGCACCCAGTGGTACTTCCAGCGGTACGTGGAGCAGCTGCCGGCCGCCGGCGAGATCGTGCTGTTCGACCGGTCCTGGTACAACCGGGCCGGTGTCGAGCACGTCATGGGCTTCTGCACCGAGGAGGAGTACCAGCTCTTCCTCCGTCAGTGCCCCCTTTTCGAGCGGATGCTGATCGAGGACGGGGTCCTGCTGCGCAAGTACTGGTTCTCGGTGAGCGACACCGAACAGCAGGAACGCTTCCGGCGCCGTCTGGAGGACCCGCTGCGGCGCTGGAAGCTGTCGCCGATGGACCTGGAGTCGCTGGCCCGCTGGGAGGCGTACTCGCGCGCCAAGGACGAGATGATGGTGCACACCGACATCTCCGAGGCGCCGTGGTACGTCGTGGAGAGCGACGACAAGCGCCGGGCCCGGCTGAACATGATCGCCCATCTGCTGGACTCCGTGCGCTACCACGAGGTCCCGCCCCCGGTGCTCGAACTGCCGGAGCGCCCGCCGTCGACCGGCTACGAGCGCCCGCCGCGCGATCTGCGGACCTACGTCCCGGATCACGCGGCGAGTCTCTGAGCAGCAGGTCATGCTCGCACGGCCCGCGGGCCCAACCCAGCCAGGGCACGGCGACCCCGGGTAGGGCGTCAGTCGTGCGGGACGACGGGGGCGGGTGCGATCGGTCGCGCGCCGGTCAGTGGGACCGGGCCGTGGCCGTGCCGCGGGTCAGGGCGTGCCGGACGCCGGTCTCGGTGAAGGTCAGGGCCGCCGCGGCGACGAGCCCCAGCAGGACGAGACCGGCGGCGTACGAGCCGTAGGCGCCGTACAGCGAGCCCATCACCAGCGGCGGTACGAATCCGCCGAGGCCGCCCGCGGCGCCGACGACCCCGGTGACCGAGCCGACCTTGTTCGCGGGTGCCATGAGGGCCACCAGGGCGAACACCGCTCCGCTGCCCGCGCCCAGCGCGGCGGCCATGGTCAGGAAGGCGATCGTGCCCACGGGCGCGAGGGCCGGGGTGAGCGCCTGGACGGTGGCTCCGGCGAGGACCGCGCCGAGCGCCACGGCCAGGACCCGTACCGGTCCGAGGCAGTCCGACAGCCATCCGCCGATGGGCCGCATCGCCACCGCGAGGAGCACGAAGCCGGCCATCCGGTTGGCGGCGTCGGCCTGGGTGAGGCCGTAGCCGGTCTTGAGGTAGGTGGGCAGGTAGACGGAGAAGGCGACATAGCCGCCGAAGGCCACGGCGTACAGGGCGGACGCCTGCCAGGTGATGCCGAGGCGAAGGGTGTCGGCCAGCCGTCGGGCGAGCGGCTCGGTGGGCACGGTGCGTCCGGGGGCGTCGCGCAGGAGCAGCGCGGCCAGGACCGCGTAGGCCACCAGTACGGCGGCGGTGAGCAGGAACGGGTCGGCCATCCCATAGGCGTCGACCAGCTTCACCGTGGTCAGGGCGCTGATCGCGGTGCCGCCCATGCCCATGCCGAAGACCCCGATGGCGAGCCCTCGCCGCTCGGGCGGGAACCAGGCGCCGACGAAGGGCACTCCCACGGCGAACGCGGTGCCGCCGACACCGAGGAAGAATCCGCCGACCAGCAGTGCGCCGAGCGACGAGTGGCCCACCAGGCCCAGGTGGAGCACCGGAAGGACGGTGGCCGCCGAGACGAGCGGGAACATCACGCGTCCCCCGAACCGGTCGGTCAGGGCACCCACCGGGACGCGCCCCAGCGAGCCGACCACGACGGGTACGGCCACGAGCAGCGACTGCTGGAAGGAGCTGAGCCCCAGGCTGTCCTTGAACCGGGGGCCGAGCGGGCTCAGCAGGGCCCAGGCCCAGAAGTTCACGGCGAAGCCGGCGGTGGCGAGGGCCAGCATCAGCCACGCACGGCCGGGTACGGCAGGCCCCGTCGGCCCCTCGTTCTCTGTCGTCCGCGTCTGGACCATGTCGTCCGTCCCTTCCCCTTCACACGTGTGCGGGATACCGGGCTCGCACCGGAACCGTGGACGGCGTGCCCGCGGAGCGGAGAGCCCGCGTCAACTGTCCGTACGGGCACACCTCGTGGACATGGGCCATCGGTCCCTGCCGACGGCCGGACGGCCCCCGGGTCCCGTGTCCGGGCGGCCGGCACGGTGATGTCCGGTGTGTCACGGGGCCGTTCGGCCCTGTTCCGGACGGCATGTTGGGGCCGAAAGGGCATCCGCCGGGGACCGGCGACCCAAGGCGCGCCGGGGTCCGCCGCGCCTAGCGTCCCTGGCCATGGACAACGAGCAGAACGCAGGGCGGCGCCGAGCGTCCGGCACCGGTGAGGGCTGGCCGCTGGCCGCCCGGAGGCTGCTGACCCGCCGTGAGGTGTCGGTCGACGGGCGTGCCGTGTTCGGCGGGGCCGACCCCCGCTGGGAGGGCTTCTACCGGGACCGCTGGGCCCACGACAGGGTGGTGCGCTCGACGCACGGGGTGAACTGCACCGGCTCCTGCTCGTGGATGGTGTACGTCAAGGACGGCATCATCACCTGGGAGCACCAGGCCACCGACTACCCGTCGATCGGCGCGGACTGCCCCGAGTACGAGCCGCGCGGCTGCCCCCGTGGGGCCTCGTTCTCCTGGTACACGTACTCGCCCAGCCGCGTCCGGTACCCGTATGTGCGCGGGGAGTTGCTGAAGCTGTGGCGGGAGGCCCGGCGGCGGCTCGGCGACCCGGTGGCGGCCTGGGCCGAGATCACCGGCGACCCGGCCAAGGCACGCGCCTACAAACGGGCTCGTGGCAAGGGCGGCCTGGTGCGGGCCGACTGGGACGAGGTGAGCGAGCTGATCGCCGCCGCCCACGTCCACACCATCAGGACGTACGGCCCCGACCGTGTCGCCGGCTTCTCCCCCATCCCCGCGATGTCCATGGCCTCCTTCGCCGCCGGCGCCCGCTTCATGTCGCTCATCGGCGGCATTCTCCTGTCCTTCTACGACTGGTACGCGGACCTGCCGATCGCCTCACCGCAGGTCTTCGGCGACCAGACGGACGTCCCGGAGGCCGCCGACTGGTGGAACGCCGGCTATCTGATCATGTGGGGGTCGAACATCCCCGTCACCCGCACCCCGGACGCGCACTTCCTCACCGAGACCCGCTACAACGGCACCAAGATCGTCGCGGTCAGCCCGGACTACGCCGACAACGTCAAGCACGCCGACGAGTGGCTGGCCCCGCACCCGGGCACGGACGGCGCGCTGGCGATGGCCATGGGCCATGTGATCCTGCGCGAGTTCCTCGTGGACCGTGAAGTTCCCTATTTCCGGGACTACTTGACGACTTACACGGACGCCCCGTTCCTGGTGACCCTGCGCGAGCACGAGCGGCACGGTCTTGTCCCGGACGGGTTCCTGACCGCCGCCGACCTCGGCCGTGACGAGGAGCATGCCGACTTCAAGACCGTACTCCTGGACCGGGCCACCGGTGAACCGGTGGTCCCCGGCGGCTCGCTCGGCTTTCGGTGGGGAGAGGCCGGGCGAGGCCGCTGGAACCTCGACCTGGGCGACGCGGTCCCCGAGCTGAGCCTGCTCGAACGGGCCGAGCGGATGGCCGAAATCACCCTGCCCCGCTTCGACGAGGGCCCGACGGAGGGCGGCTCGACCATGGTGCGCGGGGTCCCGGTGCGCCGGATCGGCGGGCGGCTGGTCACCACGGTCTTCGATCTGCTGCTGGCGCAGTACGGGGTGGAGCGGCCGGGGCTCCCGGGGAGCTGGCCGTCGTCGTACGAGGACGCGGCGCAGCCGTGCACGCCCGCCTGGCAGGAGACCGTCACCTCCGTGCCCGCCGAGCAGGCGGCCCGGATCGCCAGGGAGTTCGCCCGCAACGCCGAGCGGACACAGGGCCGTTCGATGATCGCCCTCGGCGCCGGCACCAACCACTGGTTCCACTCCGACACCATCTACCGGGCCTTCCTCGCCCTGGTCATGATGACCGGCTGCCAGGGCGTCAACGGCGGCGGCTGGGCGCACTATGTGGGGCAGGAGAAGATCCGCCCGATCACGGGACTGCAGCACCTGGCCTTCGCCTTCGACTGGCAGCGGCCCACCCGGCATATGGCGGGCACCTCGTACTGGTATCTCAACACCGACCAGTGGCGCTACGAGGCCTTCGGGCCGGACGAGTTGGCGTCCCCGCTGGGCGAGGGCCGGTTCGCGGGCCGTGCCACCGCCGACTGTCTGGCCCAGGCGATCCGGATGGGATGGACGCCGGGACACCCCGGCTTCAACCGCAATCCGCTCGACCTGACCGACGAGGCCGCGGCTGAGGGCCGTACACCCGCCGAGCACATCGTCGGCGAACTCAGGTCCGGGCGGCTGAAGTTCGCCGCCGAGGACCCCGACGACCCCGCCAGCTTCCCCCGCGTCCTGACGGTCTGGCGGGCCAATCTGCTCGGTTCCTCCGGCAAGGGCAACGAGTACTTCCTGCGCCATCTGCTGGGCACGGACGCGGCGGTCCGCTCCGAGCAGACCCCGCCCGAGGGGCGCCCCAAGGACGTGGTGTGGCGGGAGGAGGCCCCCGAGGGCAAGCTCGACCTGCTGGTGACGATGGACTTCCGGATGACGTCCACCGGGCTGCTCGCCGATGTGGTCCTGCCCGCGGCCACCTGGTACGAGAAGGACGATCTGTCGTCGACCGACATGCACCCCTTCGTGCACGCCTTCACCCCGGCCATCGCCCCGCCCTGGCAGGCCCGCACCGACTACGACACGTTCCTGACGATCGCCGACCGCTTCAGCGAGCTGGCCGCCGAGCACCTGGGCACCCGTATCGACGTCCTCGCGGTGCCGCTGCTGCACGACACCCCCGACGAACTCGCCCAGCCCGGCGGGGCCGTACGGGACTGGAAGACCGGTGAGTGCGAGCCGATCCCCGGGCGGACCATGCCGAGGCTGGTCACCATCGAGCGGGACTACACCGCCGTGGCCCAGAAGATGCGTGCCGTCGGCCCGCTGCTGGACACCCTGGGCACCACGACCAAGGGCGTCACCGTCCGCCCGGACCAGGAGGTGGCGGACCTGCGGCACCGCAACGGCACCGTCACGGACGGCATCGCCGCCGGACGCCCCTCCCTCGCCACCGCCTCCGACATGTGCGAGGCGATCCTCGCCCTGTCCGGCACCACCAACGGCCGTCTGGCCACCGAGGGGTTCCGGCGGCTTGAGGAACGCACCGGCGGCGAGGGCCTGGTGGAGCTGGCGGCCGAGCGCGAGGCCGAGCGGATCACGTTCGCCGACACCCGCGTCCAGCCCCGCGCGGTGCTGACGTCGTACGAGTGGTCGGGCAGCGAGACCGGCGGGCGCCGTTACTCCCCGTTCGTCATCAACGTCGAGCACTTCAAGCCCTGGCACACCCTCACCGGACGCCAGCACTTCTTCGTCCAGCACGACTGGATCGCGGAGATGGGCGAGCAACTGCCCGTGTACCGGCCCCCGTTGAACACCCGCAGGCACTACGGCGACGAGGAACTGGGCGGCGAGCGCGCCGAGGTGACGGTCCGCTACCTCACCCCGCACTCCAAGTGGTCCATCCACTCCGCGTACCAGGACAACGCCCATATGCTCGCCCTGTCCCGGGGCGGCCCGGTGATCTGGATGTCCACCGCCGACGCCGAGAAGATCGGCGTCAAGGACAACGAGTGGATCGAGGCGTACAACCGCAACGGTGTCGTAGCCGCCCGGGCCGTGGTCACCCACCGTATGCCGGAGGGCACGGTGTACATGTACCACGCCAAGGACCGCACGGTGAACGTCCCCAGGACCGAGGTCAGCGGCAGGCGCGGCGGCATCCACAACTCCCTGACCCGGCTCCTGGTCAAGCCCACCCATCTCGCGGGCGGCTACGCCCAGTTCACCTATGCCTTCAACTACTACGGCCCGACCGGCAACCAGCGCGACGAGGTCACGGTCATCCGCCGTCGCTCGCAGGATGTGGAGTACTGACATGACCCGTGGCGAAGCCGCTGTTGGAAGGGTGATGGCCCAGATCGCGATGGTGATGAACCTCGACAAGTGCATCGGCTGCCACACCTGCTCGGTCACCTGCAAGCAGACCTGGAGCAACCGGCCGGGTGTCGAGTACGCCTGGTTCAACAACGTCGAGACCAAGCCCGGCGTCGGCTACCCGCGCCGCTACGAGGACCAGGAACAGTGGAAGGGCGGCTGGACGCTCGACCGGCGCGGGCGGCTGGTCCTGCGCTCCGGCGGACGCGTCAGGCGACTCCTCTCCCTGTTCTCCAACCCCGACCTGCCCACCATCGAGGACTACTACGAGCCCGTCACCTACGACTACGACAACCTCGTCAGCGCCCCGGCCGGCCCGGACCTGCCGGTCGCCCGCCCCCGCTCGGTCCTCACCGGCAAGCCCACCGCCATCACCTGGGGCGCCAACTGGGAGGACGGCCTCGGCGGCGCCCCCGAGCACGCGGGCGCCGACCCGAACCTGACCGGTGAGTGGGCGCGGAAGGTCAAGTTCGAGTTCGAGCAGACCTTCCTCTTCCACCTGCCCCGGCTGTGCGAGCACTGCCTCAACCCGGCCTGTGTGTCGGCCTGTCCGTCCGGCGCCCTGTACAAGCGGGTCGAGGACGGCATCGTCCTCGTCGACCAGGACCGCTGCCGGGGCTGGCGGATGTGCGTGACGGCGTGCCCGTACAAGAAGGTGTACGTCAACCACGCCACCGGCAAGGCCGAGAAGTGCACCTTCTGCTTCCCTCGCGTCGAGGCCGGCCGGCCCACCGTCTGCTCCGAGACCTGCGTCGGCCGTCTGCGCTACCTCGGCCTGCTCCTCTACGACGCCGACCGTGTCGGCGAGGCCGCCGCCACCCCCGACGAGAAGGACCTGCTGGACGCCCAGCGCGGGGTGTTCCTCGACCCGCACGACCCCGAAGTCCGGGCGGCCGCTAGGGAATCCGGCATCCCCGACGACTGGCTGGAGGCTGCCAGCCGGTCCCCCGTGTACGACCTGGTGTCCCGCTACAAGGTCGCATTGCCCCTGCACCCGGAGTACCGCACCCTGCCCATGGTCTGGTACGTCCCCCCGCTCTCCCCGGTCCTCGACGCCGTCGACGCGGCCGGCGGCGACCAGGACGACCCCGACCATGTCTTCGCCGCCGTGACCCGGTTGCGCATTCCGCTGGAGTACCTGGCGGAGCTGTTCACCGCCGGGGACGCGGAGGTCGTCGCCGGAGTGCTGATGAAACTCACGGCACTGCGCTCGTACATGCGCGAACGCACGCTCGGCGAGACGGGAGACGAGGCGGTGCTCAAGGCCGTCGGCCTCACCCCTCGGGAGGCGGAGAACCTGCACCGGCTGCTCGCCGTGGCCAAGTACACCGACCGGTATGTCGTCCCCGCCGCCCACAAGGAGGACGCCGCCGCGCTGAGCGCGATGGAGAACCGCTGTCCGGTCGAGTCCTCGGGAGAGGAGCGGTCCGGCCGCCGTGTGCTGCTCGGCCTGCTCACCCCGCGCCGAGACACCACCGGAGGCCGCCCGTGAGCCCGCTGCCGGCGACGATCCCCGCCATCGTCCGCACCCGCGTCCGGGCCGCCGTGCGCCGCCCGTCCCGCCGCACCCGCGAGGAGGCCGAGGCCCGTGCCCTGGTGCTGCGGCTGTGCTCCCTGCTGCTGCAGTACCCGGACTGCGAACTCACGAGCGCCCGGGCCGAGTTGACGGCGGCCGTCGTGGACCTGCCGCCCTCCCCCGCCGCCGACCACCTGACCGCTTTCACCACGTGGTTCACCGACCGGGAACCGGACGGGCTGCAACGCCACTACGTGGAGATGTTCGACCTGCGCCGCAAGAGCGGCCTCCACCTCACCTACTACCTGCACGGCGACACCCGCCGCCGGGGCATGGCCCTGCTCACCCTGAACCAGCGGTACCGGGCGTCCGGCTGGGAGGCCGCAACCGGCGAGCTCCCCGACCACCTCCCCGTGGTCCTGGAGTTCGCCGCCCTCGCCGGAACCCGGACGGGCGAGGCACCGCTACGCCGGCACCGGCGGGGCCTGGAGCTGATCCACCTCGCCCTGACCGACGCCGGCTCCCCCTACCGCCATGTTCTCGCCGCTCTGCTCACCCTCCTGCCGCCGCCAACGGAGGCCGACCTGAAGGCTGTGGCCGAACTGGCCGCACAGGGACCGCCCGACGAGGACGTCGGCCTCGACCCCTACGGGACGTACGGGGCCGGTGAGTTCGCGCCACCCGGCACCTTCGTACCGCCCGCGCGGACATCCCCCACCCTCATGCCTGCTCCCTCGCCCCAGGAAGGCCACCGATGAACGCCCCGGACACCGCAGCCGCCCCAGCGAGCGGCGCCGACCTGCTCCTCTGGGTGGCTGTCCCCTATATCTGCCTCGCGGTGTTCGCCCTCGGTCATGTCTGGCGGTACCGGCACGACCAGTTCGGCTGGACCACCCACACCAGTCAGCTCCTCGAACACCGCTGGCTGCGCTGGGGCAGCCCGCTGTTCCACCTGGGTGCCTTCATGGTCATCGCGGGCCATGTGGCCGGACTCGCGGTACCGGCGTCCTGGACGGAGGGCGCCGGGATCTCCGAGCACGCCTATCACACCACCGCCGTCTGGGCGGGCTCGGTGGCGGGCGCGGCGATGGTCGGGGGGCTCGGAATGCTGTGCGCCCGGCGTCTGCTGACCCGCAGGATTCGCCTCGCCACAGACCGCAGCGACAAGTTCCTCTTTCCCTTGCTGTCCGCCACCGTCCTGCTCGGCATCACCGCCACCGTCGCCCACAACGTGTTCGGCGCGGGTTACGACTACCGCTCCACGGTCTCCGTGTGGTTCCGGGGTCTGTTCATCCTGCGACCCCAGCCGGAGGCGATCGCCGGGGCACCGTGGCTGTTCCAACTGCACGCCCTGACCGCCTGTGTCCTCTTCGCGGTCTGGCCGTTCACCCGGCTGGTCCACGTCTGGAGCGCACCGGTCGGCTACCTCGTACGGCCGTACCTGGTCTACCGCGCGCGTGCCACACCCCCGGCCCCGACGACACGGCACAGCCGCCCGGGGCCGACCCCCGGCGGCGGTCCCCGACCGGTCCCCGAGAAAGATCGAGGGGCAGTTTCAGATCTCCTCTGAAACTGCCCCTGACCTGCGACTTCGTAAAGTCGGGACGACAGGATTTGAACCTGCGACCCCTTGACCCCCAGTCAAGTGCGCTACCAAGCTGCGCCACGTCCCGTTGCCCGTCTGACCTGGGGTTTCCCCTGGTTGGACGCGCATGGAAACAATACCGCACTCGGGATGATGGTCGCGCACCCGTTTAGTGCGGGCCTGGTCAGTCGGCGGTCGGCAGTCCCAACTCCGGGTACGCCTCCAGCAGTCGGGCCGGGGCCGCCTGGCGCCAGGAGTCGGCGAGGATGTCCCGCAGCTCGGGCTCGTCCTCCAGCGCCGAGAGCCGTACCCTCACCCAGGCGAACCCCGCCTCGTGGTCGGCGATCCAGAACTTCCCGGGCTCGGCCAGGACCAGTTCGTCGCGCTCCTCCTTGGGGCAGCGCACGGCCATGGACGTCTCGTCCTCGGGCAGAGTGGCGAACATCTTCCCCGCGACCCGGAACGTGGGCATGCTCCAGGCGACCTTCTCCGTGGTGTCGGGCAGGGAGAGGGCGACCCGTCGTACGTCTTCAGCATCGGACATGGGACGCACCGTAGCGGGCGGCACTGACAATCACCCGGCCGTGACCCCGACCGACGGCACCGCCCCTTCTTCCGTCGCCTCACCCGTGCCGTTGCCGCCGCCCACGTGCTTGAAGTAGATCGACGTCGGCCGGAGCGTGCCGTGCGGGTCCGCCGCGTAGTCGGGGATGACGCCGATACGGGTCCAGCCGGCCTTGCCGTAGAGGCGTTCGGCCGGGCTGTCGGTCTCCGTGTCCAGGTGGAGGAGGGTGACACCGGCGGCCACGGCGGCCCGCTCGGCGGTCGTGAGCAGGGCGCGGCCGAGGCCCTGGCCGCGGCCGTCCGGGTGGACCATCAGTTTGACCAGTTCGGCCCGGTGCCGGCTGTTGGGCTTGTCCGGGAAGTCGAGGCTGACGGTGCCCACCACCCGGTCGCCGTCCCGCGCCACCCATACGGCGAGTCCACCGGCGGTGACGGCCTCGGCACGGCCGCGCCACCACTCGACGGCCGTAGCGCGGTCGAGCGGGGCGAGGAAGCCGATGGAGGCCCCGCCGTTCACGGTGTCGGTCAGCAGATCCGCCAACTCCTCCACCTCAGCGAGCAGTTGAGCGCCATCAAGCTTCTCGATCACGGTCGTTCCTCCCGGTGTCATCCCTGTCACGGCTCCACCACCATCAACGCGTACCGCACCGCCTCCGGCCCCGCGCACCGGAACCGCGTCGGCCCCCACACCCGCATCCGCAGACAGTCCCCGACCGCCAGCTCGTGCTCGACACCCCGGTCGGTCACCCGTAGTGCCCCGGCGAGAACCCAGATGTGCTGTTCGAGGCCGGGCACGGACGGCCCGTCGTAGACGATGTCGGAGCCCGCGCGCAGACGGCCCTCGATCAGTTCGCCGCGCAGTCCGGCCGTCGGCGGGGACACGGATCGTCGTACGAAGCCGGAGGCGCTGTCCTCCCAGACGGTCTGGTCGGCGGCGCGTACGACCGTGACGGGGTCGGTTTCCACCTCGCTGAGGAGCTGGGACATCGTGCGGCCGTAGACCTGGCACAGACGGTTCAGGATCGCGGCGGTGGGGCTGGTCTCGGCCCGCTCCGCGCGGGACAGCGTCGACCGGCTCACTCCGCTGCGGTCCGCCAACTCGTCCAGGGACCAGCCCTGTTCGGCGCGCAACTCGGTGAGCCGGGCGGCGAGACGGACGTCCACGGAATCCATGGCGGCCTTCGCGGGCACGGCCGGCGCGGCGGGTGTGGTGGGCGCGGCGGGTGTGCCTCCCGCCGGGTCGTGTCTCATATTCGAGAGGCTATCCCTGATATGAGACAGGCGGGTTACGGGGGGTTCACGCCCGCGCCGCCTCCCCGAGTGCCTCCAGCACGGGGCGGATCAGCGGATGCTCCTCCGCGCCCCGCCGTATGGCCGCGAAGACCCGGCGTGTGGGCGCCACGCCGTCGACCGGGCGTACGACGACGCCGGTGAGGTCCATCCCACGGAGCGCGGACCTCGGGACGAGGGCGACGCCCGCGTCGGCCGAGGCGAGGGCCACCACCGCGCGGAAGTCGTCCGAGGAGTGTTCGAGACGGGGCTGGAAGCCGGCGTTCTCGCAGGCCAGGACGACGACATCATGGCAGGGGTTACCGGGGTAGGGGCCGATCCACGGGTCCTTGGCCAACTCCGCGAGAGGGATCTCTTCGGCGTCGGCGAGCCGGTGGGTGACCGGGACCACCGCGTCGAAGGGCTCGGCGTAGAGGGGCACATAGGTGAGACGGGGGTCGTCGGCCGGGGGCGCTCCTCGGTACTCGACGGCCACCGCGATGTCGATCTGTCGGTCGAGGACCATCGGGAGGCTGGCATCGCCCTCGGCGTCCTGGACCCGGAGCCGTATGCCGGGCGCCGTGGCGGCGAGGCGGGCCACGGCGGGGGCGACGACCAGGGCGATACCGGTCGCGAAGGAGGCGACGGTGACCGTACCGGCCCGACCCGAGTCGTACGCCGCCAACTCGGCCGCCGCACGCTCCAGTTGGGCGAGGACCACATGGGTGTGGCCAAGCAGGATCTCGCCGGCCGGGGTCAGTCGTACGCCCTTCGCGCCGCGTTCGACGAGACGGTGGCCCGTCTCCTGTTCCAGGGCGGTCAGCTGCTGGGAGACGGCGGACGGGGTGAGATAGAGCGCGGCGGCAGCCGCCGTGACCGTGCGGTGGTCGGCCACCGCACGGAGGATGTGGAGCCGCCGTGCCTCGATCATGCGTCGATTCTCTCAAATGCCCGCTTTGACGGGCGCCGGGCCCGCTCAGGCCACCGGCGCCTCCGCCACCGCGAGTTCCGCCTCCAGCTCTGCCCGCGCCGACACGAACGCGTCCACCGCCCGGTTGACGTCCTCCGTGGAGTGGGCGGCGGAGAGCTGGACGCGGATGCGGGCCTGTCCCTGGGGGACGACCGGGTAGGAGAAGCCGATGACATAGACGCCCCGGTCGAGGAGCAGCTCCGCCAGACACGCCGCCTTCGCCGCGTCGCCGATCATCACGGGGGCGATGGGGTGGTCGCCGGGGAGGATGTCGAAGCCCTCCTCGGTCATCCGGTCGCGGAAGAGCGCCGTGTTGGCGGCCAGCCTCTCGCGCAGATCCCCCGCCCCCTCCAGCAGATCCAGGACCTTGAGCGACGCCGCCGCGATCACCGGGGCGAGGGTGTTGGAGAAGAGGTAGGGGCGGGAGCGCTGGCGCAGGAGGGCGACGATCTCGGCGCGGGCGGCGACATAGCCGCCGGAGGCCCCGCCGAGGGCCTTGCCGAGGGTGCCGGTGACGATGTCGACGCGGTCCATGACGCCGTGCAGTTCGGGGGTGCCGCGACCGCCGGGGCCGGTGAAGCCGACGGCGTGGGAGTCGTCGACCATGACCATGGCGTCGTAGCGGTCGGCGAGGTCGCAGATGTCGGCCAGCGGCGCCACATAGCCGTCCATGGAGAAGACGCCGTCCGTGACGATCAGGCGCCGCCTCGCGGACTGCGCCTCCTTCAACCGCGTTTCCAGATCGGCGAGATCGCGGTTGGCGTAGCGGAAGCGGCGGGCCTTGGTCAGACGGATGCCGTCGATGATCGAGGCGTGGTTCAGCGCGTCCGAGATCACCGCGTCCTCGGGGCCGAGGAGCGTCTCGAAGACACCTCCGTTCGCGTCGAAGCAGGAGGAGTACAGGATCGTGTCCTCCTGGCCGAGGAACGCCGACAGCCTGGCCTCCAACTCCTTGTGGACCTCCTGCGTTCCGCAGATGAAGCGGACCGAGGCCATGCCGTAGCCCCAGCGGTCGAGGGCCCGGTGGGCGGCGGCGATCACCTCGGGATGGTCGGCGAGGCCGAGGTAGTTGTTGGCGCAGAAGTTGAGGACCTCGCCGGGACGGCCGCCCGCCGTGACGTTGACGGTCGCGGACTGCGGGGTGCCGATGACGCGCTCGGGCTTGTGCAGTCCGGCGGCGCGGATCTCGTCGAGGGTGGCGCGGAGGTCGTCGCGCACGGAGTCGAACATCGGGAAGCTCCTTGAAGTACGGGTGACTTACGCGGTCCTGGAGTACGGGTGACTTACGCGGTCCTGGGGAGTCATTCGGTCCAGTCGAGGATGACCTTGCCGCCGTGGCCGCTCGCCGCGTCGGTGAAGGCCGCCTCGTGATCGCGGTAGCCGTAGCGGCCGGTGATCACGGGGGCGAGGTCGAGGCCGCCCTCCAGGAGGACGGACATGGCGTACCAGGTCTCGAACATCTCGCGGCCGTAGACGCCCTTGAGGGTGATCATCGAGGTGACGATCCGGGACCAGTCGACGGCGAACTCCTCGGACGGCAGCCCGAGCATGGCGATCCGGCCGCCGTGGGTCATATTGGCGAGCATGTCGCGCAGGGCGGCGGGGTTGCCGGACATCTCCAGGCCGATGTCGAAGCCCTCGCGCAGGCCCAACTCCCGCTGTCCGTCGGCGATCCGGGCCTCCGACACGTTCAGCGCGAGGCTCGCACCGATCTTGCGGGCCAGCTCCAGCCGTTCCTCGCTCACATCGGTGACCATCACGTGGCGGGCGCCGGCGTGCCGGGCCACCGCCGCCGCCATCAGCCCGATGGGCCCGGCCCCGGTGATCAGTACGTCCTCGCCGACCAGCGGGAAGGACAGCGCGGTGTGCACGGCGTTGCCGAACGGGTCGAAGATGGCCGCGACATCGAGGTCCACGGGGACGCGGTGCACCCAGACGTTGGAGGCGGGCAGCGCCACGTACTGGGCGAACGCGCCGTCGCGGCCCACCCCGAGGCCGACGGTGGCCCGGCACAGATGGCGGCGTCCGGCGAGGCAGTTGCGGCACTTGCCGCACACCAGATGGCCCTCGCCGCTGACCCGGTCGCCGACGCCGATGTCGCTGACGTCCCGTCCGGTCTCCACGACCTCGCCCACGAACTCGTGTCCGACCACGAGCGGGGTATCGATGGTCTGCCGGGCCCAGCCGTCCCAGGCGCGGATATGGAGATCGGTGCCGCAGATGCCGGTGCGGAGCACCTTGATCAGTACGTCGCCGGGGCCGATCTCCGGCTCCGGGACGTCCACGAGCCACAGACCGGGCTCCGCCTTCTCCTTGACCAGCGCCTTCAACGTACGGCTCCCGTGGGTGAGGTCCCGGAGCGGGGCATGGCGAAGAAGCCGGGGTCCGGGGAGAGGGGTGGTGACGCTCAGCAATCTGCCGTACGGCGACGCCCCGGTCCATCGAGGATTTCTTAAACGGAACCGCAGCTTTCCTTCACGCCCGCGCATGCGCCGGTGTTCCGGCACCACCGGGGAGTGCGCCCCCCTGCGGCACATCACCCGCCATGCCGTAGTCCGCCACCCATGCGGCCCATCCGCCATGAAGTGCCATCCGCACCCGGGGGCAAGTCCCTCTCCGCCGCCGGGATCAGGGGAACGCCTCACGGCTCTCGATCTGGGCCGTCAGCTCCGCCGCCATCGCCTTGATGGTGTCGAGACCGGCCCTCCCCCACGGCCTCGGTTCGAGGTCGAGGACGCAGACCGTGCCGAGGGCGATGCCCGTGCGGTCGATCAGGGGGGCGCCGAGGTAGGAGCGGACACCGTGGTCGTCGACGACGGGGTTTCCGGCGAATCGCGGGTAGTCGCGGACGTCGTCGAGGACCAACGCCTTGCGCCGGACCACCACATGAGGGCAGAAGCCGTGGTCACGTCCGAGGTGACGGTCACCACCGAGCGCTCCGGCGACACCTCGCGCCCCGGGCGGCTGGTGCAGGCCCGCGAAGAACTGGCCGTGCTCGTCGATGAAGTTGACCATCGCGTACGGCACCGAGGCGACCTCGGCGAGCCGGCCGGCGAAGGCGTCGAAGGCGGGGTCGGGGTGGTCCCCCACGCCGAGCAGCCGCAGTCGCCGTACGCGCTCGGGGGCGTCCCGGTCGTCGGGGGTGAGCAGAAGACGGCGGTGCGTCATGTGTGGGCTCCGTGGCTGGGGAGCTGTGCGGGGGTGTGGTCCAGGAGGTGGCGGACGAGGGTGAGCAGGGTCTGGACGCCCGAGCTGGAGATCCGGGCGTCGCAGCAGACGACGGGGACGGCCGGGTCCAGGTCGAGGGCGGCGCGTACCTCGTCGGGGTCGTAGCGGTAGGAGCCGTCGAACTCGTTGACGGCGACGATGAAACCGAGGCCTCGCTGCTCGAAGAAGTCGACGGCGGCGAAACAGTCCTCCAGGCGGCGGGTGTCGGCGAGGATGACCGCGCCGAGCGCGCCCTCGGAGAGTTCGTCCCACATGAACCAGAAACGCTGCTGTCCGGGGGTGCCGAACAAATAGAGAACATGCTTCTTGTCGAGGGTGATACGGCCGAAGTCCATGGCCACGGTCGTCTCGACCTTGTTCTCGATGCCATCGAGGCTGTCGGTCGCGGCGCTCACGGTGGTGAGCAGTTCCTCCGTGCTCAGCGGCGCGATCTCGCTCACCGCGCCGACGAAGGTCGTCTTGCCTACCCCGAACCCTCCCGCCACCAAGATCTTCAGTGCGGTGGGGAAGGGGTCAGAGCTGTCGTCGTAGTCCATCGAGCACTGCCTCCAGAAGAGACCGGTCTGTCGGGTTGTGGTGGAAGGCCGGGGGCTTCGTGGTCAGAGCCCCGCAGTCGACCAGGTCGGACAGCAGCACCTTGGTGACCGCCGCCGGCAGCTTGAGGTGGGCGGCGACCTCGGCGACCGAGACGGGTGCCCGGCACAGGTCGAGTGCCTGTGCGTGCTCGGGGCCGAGATAGCCGAGGGGGGTCGCCCCGGTGGCCATCACCTGTGAGAGGAGATCGAGCGCGGTGGTCGGCCGGGTCCGGCCGTTGATGACGGTGTAGGGCCGGACGAGACGCCCGGCGGCGTCGTCGTACAGGGGTCCGTCGCCGGCCGCGGGCACGCTCAAGGCCTCATCGCGGAGGGTTCGACGGCTTGACGGGGCTGGGTGACCAGGTACGGGCGGACGCTCTTGACCAGCATCGCCATCTCGTAGCCGAGGACGGCGGCGTCGGCCTCGCGTCCGGCGAGCACGGCGAGGCAGGTGCCGGAGCCCGCGGTGGAGACGAACAGCAGGGAGGAGTCGAGTTCGACGACGACCTGGCGTACGTCGCCGCCGTCGCCGAAGCGGACGCCCGCGCTGCGGCCCAGGGAGTACAGCCCGGAGGCCAGGGCCGCCATGTGGTCGGCGCTGTCCGGGTCGAGGCCGTGGACCGACTTCACCAGCCCGTCGCAGGACAGCAGCACCGCGCTCGTGGTGTGCGGTACGCGCTGCACGAGACCGCTCATCAGCCAGTCGAGATCGGATACATGGCCGGTCGGCGCATCGCTCGCCATGGTGGATCGACTCCTTGGGGTACGCAGGTCAGCGGGAGCGGACGGGGTGGGAACGGCGGTGGGAACGGCGGTGGGAACGTCCGTGGGGGTGGCGGTGGGGGCGGCGCTGGGAGGGGTGAGGTGCGTGGTCATCCGGCCGGTGTGCTCCCGTCGGGGCGGGACGTCAGGTCATGGGGCGCGTCGAGGTTCGACGGCGGTACGGCTATGGGGGCGGCGCCCCGGGTGGGTCCGCCGAGGGGGGACGCGGGGTCGATGGGGCCGAGGCCCAGGTGGGACGTGGGGTCGAGGGGGCCGAGGTCGAGGTGGGGCGTCGGGTTCGCGGGGCCCAGGTCGAGGCGGGAGGCGGCGTCCGGGGGCGCCAGGTCGACGGGGGTGGTGTCGAAGGAGGGGGTGGTGTCGAACGATGAGGCGGTGTCGAAGGAGGGTGTGTCCAGGGTGGAGGTGTCCCAGTCGGAGGTCTCCATCTGGCGGGCCTCGGCGAGTCCGATACCGCGCTGGAAGGCCGCCATCAGGCCGGGGTCGTGGCCGATGTAGTGGTCGGGGTCCTGCCGCGGCACGGGGGCCGGCCCGCCGCGCAGCTGGGGCACGATGTGCTGCTGGGCGCGGCGGCGGGGCAGTTGGGGCTTGCCCATGGTGCCGCGGATCGTGCCGCCGACGCGGGGGGTCGGGGGCTTCGTGGAGTTCTCGGCGACGGTCCGCCGGTCCTCGGGCCGGACACCGGGCATCGCCTCGGCCGGGTTGGGCCGGTCCTCATGAACCCCGCGCACGGGCAGCGGAGTCAGACCGCCGCTCCCTCTGCCGGGGCTCTGCTGACCACTCCCCCGGGCCGGCCCCTGCTGCCGGGGCACGGAGGGACGGGGCTGGCCGGGGGTGCCGGGAGTGCCGGGGCCGCTGGGCCCACCGGGCTCGGAGTGCATGTGCTGGGCGGACTGGGCGTTCTGCGCGGACTGCGCGTTCTGCGCGGACTGCGCGTTCTGCGCGGAGGCCGAGTGCGACGAGTGTGATGAGGGGTGGCCGGGCTGGGCCGACGGCGAGGGGCCCGGCAGGCCGGTGTCCGGGTGGCCGGGCTGGGCGGTGTCCGGGTGGCCGGGCTGAGCCGACGACGGGTGGCCGGGCTGGGCGGAGTTGGTGGGCGTGCCGTACACGGCGGTCGGCCGGAACGGCCTTGTCACCGGCCCGCCGTCCGCTGCCCTCCCCGGCCCGCCGTCCGATGCCCTGCCCGCCCCGCCGTCCGACGGCCTGCCGACGCCACCGTCCAGTGACCGGCCCGCCCTGGAACCCGACGCTCTCGCCGCCGAGGCGTCCGCGGCCCTGCCCACGCCGAGGTCCGAGAACCTGCTCGCCCCACGGTCCGTCGCCGCACCGGAGGCCGACCGGTCCGGTGTACCGGAGGCGGACCGGTCCGGCGTGCCCACCACCGACGTCCGCTGGGACGTTGCCGGCTGGGCGTGCCGGGGCGCGGCACCCGGCCGGCGCACACCGGCGCTCTCCTGGGCCGGGGCCTGGACCGGGGCCTGGCCCCGCGTCTGGGCCCGGCCGTGGGTCTGCGGGAGATCGTCGGAGGTGTCGGGCTCGTTGCCCAGGAGACCCTGCGGGACGACGAACGCGGCCTGGATGCCGCCGTAGATGTTGGTCTGGAGGCGGACCTGGATGCCATGGCGGCGGGCGAGTTGGGAGACCACGAAGAGGCCGATGCGGCCGTCCTGGAGGAGGCTCGCGACATTCACCTGGTCGGGGTCGGCGAGCAGGGCGTTCATCTTGTTCTGCTCGTCGACGGGCATACCGAGGCCTCGGTCCTCGACCTCGACGGCGAGCCCGGAGGTGACGAGGTTGGCGCGGAGCAGCACTTGGGTGTGGGGGGCGGAGAAAACCGTGGCGTTCTCGACGAGTTCGGCGAGCAGGTGGATGACGTCGGCGACGGCGTGGCCGCGCAGGGTGCCGTCGATCGGGGGCACCAGCTTGACCCGGGAGTACTGCTCGACCTCGGCGACCGCGGAGCGCAGCACCTCGGTCATGGAGATGGGATTGCTCCACTGCCGGCGGGAGACAGCGCCGCCGAGGACGGCGAGGTTCTCGGCGTGGCGGCGGATGCGGGTGGCGAGGTGGTCGACGTGGAAGAGGCCCTTGAGGAGGTCGGGGTCCTCGATCTCGTTCTCCAGGTCGTCGAGGATGGAGATCTCGCGCTGCACGAGGGACTGCAGACGGCGGGCGAGGTTCACGAAGACTTCGAGTTTCTGCTCGCTGCCGGCCTGGCTGGAGAGCTGGGAGGCCTGGACGACGGCGGTGAGGGCGCTGTCGTGGGCGCGCGTGAGGTCGGTGGTGAGCTGCTCGAAGTCGTCGGCGTCGGCGACGGCCTTGTCGCGGGGGCCGCGCGCGGGCGGCTGCTCACCGCGCCGGAGCGCCTCGACCAGTTCGCGCAGGTCCTCCTCGCCCTTGGTGCTGATCCGGCTGAGGGCGGCGAGGCGTTCGCGTACGGACTTGGCGGTGCGGCCCGCGGCGACGGCGGCGATGAGGATGCCGGCGAGGGCCACCGCGGCGGCTCCGGCGAGGACCGCCCACAGCGTCATACCGGGTCGGGCGCCGGTGGAGCGGACCGTGAAGAGGACTGCGGCGCAGGCGCTGAGGGCCACGGCGGTGGGGGGCAGGACCGCAAGACGCAGCAGTTGTGGCCGTATGTGGATCTCGGGCAGTGAGGGGACGGCGCGGGTGGCCGACCGCCCGTGTCGACCGCCCTCACGGCGGTCTGGGCGGGCGGCCGGTGCGCGAAGGTGAGACATCAGCGTCCTCGTACTGGTCCGTCTGGGGTGTGGGGGATGCCGCGGCCGGGCGACTCGGGCACGCGTCAGCGCATGTCGATCGGGAGAGTCGAAGAATTCGGCCCTGCGTCGTCCGACGGCAACTCACAGTAGTCGCCAACGCATCATGTGCGGAGCGCAGTTGACAAAGACATCCGTAAAGCGCGCGGCTCTGGTATGGGCCTCGTACAGCAGACCGGGAATTCTTCGGACGCGTGTTCTTGCAGGATTGTTCTTGCCTCGTCTTTGGCACTGGATTTCGATCGGAGATGGTCAGAAGGGGGCACAAAAAGACGGTGAGGGCCGGGGAGCGATTCACTCTCCGGCCCTCACCGTCAATCGAAAAATCACCCTGTCGGGAGAATTCTTGCGGGGTTGACGCTGCCGTTCACCATCCCCCAACGGCGCCGTTCACCGTCCGCGCGGGGAAGTGTCCTCAGTTCTCCACGACCAGGTCCAGCCGCTCCGGCTCGCCCACCGGAGGCCAGGTGGCCCAGCCACCCACCGGCTGCTGGGCCACGGCACGCCACCAGGGGTCCACCGGTGGTGTGCTCTTCGGCTCGAAGGGCTCCCCGGGCCGGGGCGAGGCCAGGGTGACCCCCGCCTCGTGCGCCGCCCACATGGACCGCTCGCCGGGCTCGGCCCAAGGGTGCTGAGCGAGGTTGAAGGTGGCCCAGTGGATGGGCAGCAGGACACCGGTCGGCTGTCCGCCCTGAAGATCGAGATGGGTCTGCAGGCCCTCTTCGGGTGTCATGTGGATGTCGGGCCAGAAGTCGCTGTAGGCGCCGATCTGGATCATGTTGATGTCGAACGGACCATGCTCGGCGCCGATGTCCTTGAAGCCCTCGAAATATCCGGTGTCCCCGCTGTGGTAGACCCGGTGCCCCTCACCGGCGACGGCCCAGGAGGCCCAGAGTGTGTGCTGGGTGTTGCGCAGGCCCCGGCCGCAGAAGTGCCGGGCGGGGGTGGCGGTGAGGGTGAGGCCGCCGACCTTGGTCGCCTCGTGCCAGTCCAGCTCGCGGAGCCGGCTTTCGGAGACGCCCCAGTGCTCCAGGTGGGCGCCGACGCCGAGGGGGACCGCGAACACCGTGTCCGTACCGGCCAGCGCCTTGATCGTGGGCATGTCGAGGTGGTCGTAGTGGTCGTGCGAGATGACGATGACGTCGACCGGCCCGAGCGCGGCCAGCGGCAACGGCACGGGATGCAGCCGCTTGGGCCCGGCGAAGGTGAAGGGCGAGCACCGCTCACCCCATACGGGATCGAAGAGCACCCGCTGCCCGTCGATCTCGGCGAGCACACTGGAATGCCCCATCCAAGTGATCCGCAGCCCGCTCGCGGGGGGCTTGGCGAGATCGGCCAGCGTCGTGGAATGCACGGGGATGAGACCGGCCGGAGCCCGCAGCAGCCGCTCCTCCTTGCGGAACTGGCTCTTCGCCATCTCCAGCGCAACACCACCCGACGGACGCACCTGGGCGCCCTTGGGATTGACGAAGACCCCGTTCGCGAAATGCGGGGATCTACGAATCCGCTCCATCCGCGCACCACTCGGGTCCGCGCCGAAGGCGGCGGGCTGCAATCCGCGCAGCCCCGAGCTCAAGGAACGGGAACCGGACACGGCACCTCCTGATGATTCGCGAGTGCTTTCCATTATGGTCCGCCCCTCTGACAGCGCCGGTCCCACCCCGCCCGGCGCGATGACATACTGACCAACGATTCAGTAGAACAATTTTGTTCCCGCTCCTCATTCCCTCTTTCTCCCTCCCCTGGAGGCCACCCCGTGCCCACCCCGTTCCTGTCCCTCACCTGGACCGACCACGTCACGGGCCGCCGGGGCTTTCTGGTCGTGGACCGCCTGGTCCGGGGTGTGGCGAGCGGCGGACTACGGATGCGCCCCGGCTGCACCCTCGACGAGGTGGCCGGTCTGGCTCGTGGCATGACCATGAAGGAGGCACTGCACTACGACCCCGAGGCCCGCTATGTCCCCCTGGGCGGAGCCAAGGGCGGCATCGACTGCGACCCCCGCTCCCCGGAGGCGTACGACGTCCTGGTCCGCTATCTGCGCGCGATGCGTCCGTACATCGAATCCTGCTGGACGACGGGCGAGGATCTGGGCCTGACCCAGGACCTGGTGGACCGGGCGGCGGCCGAGGCGGGCCTGGTCTCCACGATCCAGGCGGTGTACCCCCTCCTCGACGACGAGCACGCGGCCCGCCGGCGCCTCGCGGACGCCTTCGCGGTGGAGGTGGACGGCATAGGTCTGGACGAGTTGGTGGGCGGGCTCGGCGTGGCCGAGTCGGTGCTCACGGCCCTGGACCGGGCGGGCCGGACCCACGCCGGAACAAGGGTGGCCGTCCAGGGCCTGGGCACGATGGGCGGCGCCACGGCCCGCTTCCTGGCCCGGGCGGGCCTGACGATCGTCGCGGTGGCGGACGTCAAAGGCCTGATCACGAATCCCGACGGCCTGGACATCGAACGTCTGCTCGGGGCCCGGGACACCCACGGCACGGTGGACCGCGCGGCGCTGCGCCCCGAGGACCGGGAGGCCCCCGGTGAGACCTGGGCCGCCACCGAGGCGGAGGTCCTGATCCCCGCGGCCGTCTCCTACGCGATCGGCCCGGCCAATCAGCGGCACATCACCGCGCACCTCATCGCCGAGGCCGCCAATATGCCGGTCCTCCCCGAGGCCGAGGCCCTGCTCACGGCCCGTGGGGTGACGATCCTCCCGGACGTGGTCGTCAACTCGGCCACGAACGCCTGGTGGTGGTGGACCCTCTTCGGCGACATCACGCCCACCGCCGACGGCGCCTTCGCCCAGGTCCGCCGGGCCATGCGCGCCCTCGTGTCGCACACCCTGACCCGAGCCGAATCCGACGCCACCACCCCCAGGGCCGCCGCCCACGCCATGGCCGCCGACCGCCTCCCCCACATCACGACCCACTTCGGCTGGCACCGCTGAGCCCCGGCACGCCACCGCGGACAACCACCCTCCAACGCCCCGATCCCCCGTGGCCGGAAGCCGGTGGTGAGGACCGCCGAGCACCGGCACCCCCCACCGGCCGTGGGTAGGGTTGACACGTGGGCAGGGTGCGGTTGAGCGTGGCCGAGCGGCGGGAGGAGTTGCTGCGGGCGGCCATCGAACAGATCGAGGCACGCGGCGTGGCGGCGGTGAGGATCGCCGATGTGGCAGCCGTGCTGGGCGTGAGCAGCGCCCTGGTCCTCTACCACTTCTCGACCAAGGAGAAGCTGGTCGCCGAGGCCTTCCGCCACGCGGCCGAGGACGACTTGGCCCACCTCCACAGACTCCTGACCCGCCGCACCACGGCCCTGCGCCGCCTGCGGGCGGCCGTCCGCTGGTACGCCCCGACGGGCCAGGCCAAGGGCTGGCGCCTGTGGATCGAGGGCTGGGCGGTCTCCCTGCGCGACCCCGCACTCCGCGAGGTGACCCGCGACCTGGACCGACAGTGGAAGGCCGCGATCACCGAGGTCATCGAAGAAGGAGTGGCAGCAGGCGAGTTCCACTGCCCCGCCCCCTCCGCGACGGCCCTCCGCCTCACCGCCCTCCTGGACGGCCTGGCCGTACAGATGACGACCTACGACGGCACCATCTCCCGCACCAGGGCCCAGGACTGGACCGACGAGGCCCTGTCCCGAGAACTGGGCCTGCCCCACACCCCCGCAAAGGAGTAGCCACAGAGCGGGGCTGAACGGCGGACCACGACCGACGGACGGACGGCAGAGGCCGGGGCCGGGGCGGGAGCCAGGGCCGGGGCCGGGGCCGGGCAGATGGCGGTGTCAAGCCCGTCGCTCACAGCGGCCCAGAGAAGTCCCGCCGAATCATGACCCCCGGGCCGTAGGGCAACCGTGCGACGGGCTGACGCACCGGCCCGGCCCCGACCCCAACGCACCCCACCCGCCCGGACGCGACCGCACCCCAACCCGGCCCGACCCCCAACACACCGGCAACCGCCCCGACTCAGGCCACGGACTCGATCCGCATCTTGATGTCGTCCGGCGACAGATGCCCCTTCGCCGACACATGGTCCCCGGAGGACTCCCCCCGCAACCGCCGCCCGATCCACGGCACGAGATACTCCCGAGCCCAGTGAATGTCGTCGCGCCGCACCTCGAACGCCCCCCGCACCGGCATCGGCGGCCACGGCTGCTCAGGATCGGCCGGCACCTCGACTCCCAGCACCTGCCCGGCCCGCAGCGCGACCCGCGTATGGCCCTCGGCCGACAGATGCAGCCGATCGTCGTCCCAGGCCCGCCGGTCCCGCACGGTCTTGAGCGACCACAGATCCAGCACAGGACACCCGTACCGATCCGCGATGGCCCGCACATGCCCGTTGTACGTGGCGATCTTCCCGCGCAGATGCCTGAGCACAGGCACATCCCGCGTATCGAACCCGGTCGTCACCATCACGGTCTCGATCCCCGACGCGAGCCGCGCCACGGCCCGCTCGAACCGCTCGGCGACCTCGTCGGGATCGGTACCGGGCCGCAGAATGTCGTTGCCCCCCGCACAGAACGAGATCAGATCCGGGGCGAGGTCCAACGCCCTCGGCACCTGGTCCTCGACGATCTGGTCGAGGAGCTTCCCCCGCACGGCGAGATTGTCGTACGCGAAGTCGCCCTCGGGCAGCCGGTCCGCGAGCAGCACCGCGAACCGGTCGGCCCATCCGACGAACGCCCCATCGGGGCCGGGGTCGCCGACGCCCTCGGTGAAGCTGTCCCCCACCGCCACGTACGACCCGATCATCGATCTGCTGTCATTCTTCGAATCGTCTGCCACATCGCCCCATGATTCCCCTTCGGATGTGACCTACGCGACCGTAATAAGGGGTTGACGACCGGTGAGATAGACCACGTGTCAAGTGTTGGTCAACCCGGAATAACCGCAGTCCACCACACCGCTCCCCTCGGCCTCACCCCGTGTACCGCCACACCCGAAACCCTTCGATCCGGAAGTGACTCCACGTGGTCCGAAACGCGAAGTGCCCACTCGTGTACGGCTCCGGATCGACGTAGTCGAACACCAGCCGCCCGTTGTTCCACCACCGCACGGTCGATCCGTCGGAGACAACCCGCACCCGATGAGGCGAGTTGGGCGCCAACAACGGCTCGCTGTAGTCATGGATCAGCGGCCGAACGCCGGCCTGGCCCACATACCGTCGCAGCCTCGTCGTCGTGTTCGTGTTGGCGCCGTACCCCACGTAGTAGGTCTTCAAATAGTCGTACTCGTCGAGCGCGCCCCCACGCGGAGTGGCGAAGAGGTCGTCGGGTGACCGCACATCGACGGCGTTCCAGAAGTTGTTGAGATCCGAGACCCGGTCGTTGACGCCACCCTCGGCGACCGGAGTGGCGGTGTACTCGATCACATACGGCCCTTCGAGTCTCCGCCTGAACCAGACGGTCGCCCCGGCCGGCACATCGATCTCCAGCACGCCGCGCTCGGCGGTGACCGTACCGCCGTCCTGGAGTTCGACGGCCCACTGCCCGAGCCCGCACCGAAAGCCGTCCGCAGCGATCAACCGCCCCTTCCGCCGCGCACGTTCACCGGCATGCGCCACCCCACCCGGCCCCAGCGCACCGAGGGCGGCACCGGCGGCGAGAACTCCGAAAGCCCTACGAGTAGCCATGACGCCTTGTCTCCATCCTCGACATGTCGACGTGCCGCACCCGAGTCCCGAAGGCGCGGAGCCGAGCAGCGAGAAAGCGGTTGCAGCGCGCTTCGGCAGTCACTCTGGCCCCACAGCCGCCCACCTGTCGATACCGCGACCGGCCACGCCACACGACCGCAACAAGGCACTCACGACCGCGCCCCCCTCACACGCCGAAGGCCGGACCCCGGGGATCGAGGGTCCGGCCTTCAGGAGTGGTGCCCGCCGTCCCGGACCCAGTGACGGGTCGGACATGACGGGCGAGCGATCAGACGCTGACGCCCTTCGACCGCAGATACGCCAACGGGTCGATGTCCGAGCCGTAGTTGGGGGTCGTACGGATCTCGAAGTGCAGATGCGGCCCGGTGACATTGCCGGTCGCGCCGGAGAGACCTATCTGCTGACCGGAGCTCACGGACTGCCCGGCCGAGACGGAGATCGAGGAGAGGTGGGCGTACTGGGCGTAGTAGCCGTCGGCGAGCTGGATGACGACCTGGTTGCCGTACGCGCCGCCCCACCCGGCCGAGACGACGGTGCCCGCGCCGATGGCCTTGAGGCTGGTACCGGTCGGGGCCACGAAGTCGACACCGGTGTGGTAGCCGCTGGACCACATGCTTCCGGCGGTCTTGTAGGCGGTGCCGACGGTCGCGCCCTGGATCGGCAGCGTGTACCCGGACCCGCTGGACTCGGCGGACTGATCGGCCGAACCGGTGGAGGCCGACGCCTCGGCCTCGTCCGCGGCGGACTGCGAGGTCGCGGCCTCGGACGACGAAGAGGACGTGTCCTCCTCCGAGGACTTGACGGGCTCGGAGGTGAGCGCGGACTGCGTCTTGGTCGACGACTGCTCCGTCTCGCTCGCCGCGGCCTTGCCCCCGATCGTGAGCTTGAGACCGGGGTGGATGAGCGACGGGTCGGAGCCGATCACGGAGCGGTTGTCTGCGTAGAGCTGCTTCCAGCCCCCGTCGACGTCCTGCTCGTCCGCGATCCTTGAGAGGTAGTCGCCGACCTTCACCGTGTAGGTCGTGGTCGCCGCCTGCTTCGCCTTCTTGGCGGCGGTCTTCTCGGCCTGCGCGGCCTTCTCGGCCTGGTCGAGTCGCGCGCTCTGCTCGGCGACGGCCTTGTCGGCGGCGGCGGACGCCTTCTCGGAAACTCCGGAAACGGCGGCGGCCGGGGTCGCCGCGTGAGCGCCGGCCGCACCCATCAAGGGCAGTGCGAGCGCGGCTCCGCCGGTTCCGGCGGCAGCGATCGAGCGGGTGAATCGCTGGGTCTTCGGGCGGCGGTGCTTACCCTTTGCGGGCATGGGCGAATTCCTCTCCGGCGCCTGCGAGGTGAGCTGTCGGGTGCGGACTGGAGATGCCCGGCCGTGCGTGCGCACGGCTTTACCCCAAGCCTGTTCCGGAGACCGGAACAGGCGGTACTACCTGTGGGTCCCCCGCTCCTGCCATGGACGGGTCGGTACGCGGCTCCGGTCGGCGGCAGGATTGGGCGTCCGTCCGGATTGAGCCCGAACGTAAGCGACTTGCGGCGTTGGAGACAACCATTGGGATTTGCTGTGCGTCTTCCTCCCTGATCCTTCCGCTAATTCACCATCACGCTCCGTAAAAGAGCGCTCCTAATCGTTTTCCAACCGCCCTGGAAAACCGCCCGAATTACGTGGACATGACGGCAACGCACGGTCACGAATATGACGCTGCTCACGCACCTACGAGCCAGTAGGTTTTATTCCAGGGCTTGTTGGAATCAATGCTTCATTTCGGACAGATCGCTCAACTGCGACGCAGCCGGATAACCGTCGCATCGAAGTCACCGCGCAGCCCGGTCCGCAACCCGTGATGCAACAGCACGGCACCCCGGTACGTTTCGCCCGTTTCACGGCACTCGTACGTTTCTGTCGGGTCGAGTCCGCGCAGCCGGAGCGGGGCGATCGGCTCGCCGTAGTGCTGCGCCTGAAGCCAGGCGAGAACGACGACCTCGTCACCGTGGACGTACTGCACGGCGCTCAGCCCACCGCTGGGCGCCCTCAGCCGGTAGAGGTCACCGCGCTGCACGACCGGCCGGATCTCCTTGTACAGCTCCACCCAGCTCCGCGCCTCGGCCAGCTCCTCCTCGCTCCACTCGGTGAGGTCTCCACCCACCCCGAGGACGCCCGCCATGGCGCTGACGAAGCGGAACCGCAGCGAGCTGACCCGGCCGTTGAGCTGGTTGTTCGGGCTGTCGGTGACCCAGGCCGCCATCACCCGGGCCGGATGGATCTGACTGAACCCGTGCTGGATGGCGAGCCGATCGAGGGGGTCGGTGTTGTCGGAGGTCCACACCTGGTCCGTCCGTGACATCACCCCGAGGTCGATCCGGCCACCGCCGCCCGAGCAGGACTCGAAGGCGACCCCCGGGTGCGCGGCCCGCAGCCGGTCCAGCAGGGCGTAGAAGGCGTGGACGTGCTCGACCCAGAGCTTCTGCGGGTACGGCTCACCCGGCCAGCCGGCGTCGGTGAAGCAGCGGTTGAAGTCCCACTTGACGTAGTCGACGGGGGCGCTGGAGAGCAGCCCGTTCAACTGCTCCCAGAGGTACTCCTGGACATCCTCGCGCGCGAGGTTCAGTACGAGCTGATTGCGTAGTTCCGTCCGCTTTCGTCCCGGCTGGAACTGCGCCCAGTCGGGGTGCGCCCGGTACAGCTCGCTGTCCGGGTTGACCATCTCGGGCTCGACCCAGATGCCGAACTGCATCCCGAGGGCGTGCACATAGTCGGCGAGCGGCTTCAGCCCCTTCGGGAAGCGGTCCGGGTTGGGCGCCCAGTCCCCGAGCCCGGCACGGTCGCTGGTCCGGGTCCCGAACCAGCCGTCGTCGACCACGAACAGCTCGACCCCCATGGCCGCCGCCCGCCGCGCGAGCGCCCCCTGCTGCTCCTCGGAGATGTCGAACTCGGTGGCCTCCCAGGAGTTGAAGAGCACCGGCCGGTCCCGCTCCGTGTCCGGGATGACATACGCCCGCTGGTACGCGTGCCAGGCGCGGCTGGCCCCGCCGAGGCCGCCGTCGCTCCACAGTCCGGCGAAGACGGGCGTCGTGAACGTCTCGCCGGTCGCCAGCCGCAGCAGACCAGAGTCGTCGTACCCGGCGCCGCCGGTGATCTGCACGCGCGCGTCCGGGAGTTGGGCCACGGCGATCCGCCAGGACCCGGACCAACCCAGGGCGCAGCCGTAGACCTCGCCGCGCTCCTCGGTGGCATCGATGTCAAGGGCGACCCAGGGCAGATGCTGATGCCCGGTGTGGCCTCGGCGACTGCCGATGACCTTCTCCCCGTAGGTCAGCTCACCGCGCACCAGCCGGGACTCGGCCGCCCAGCGGCCGTGCAGCTGGGAGAGCCGCCAGTTCTCCTCGCGCGGCGGCAGTGTCCAGGTCGCCGAGTCGGCCCGCAGCAGCTCGGCGTCCGGCCCCTCGTTGACGAAGGTGACCCAGCGCTCCAGAACGTCGTCGCGCATCCGGTAGTGCAGCGTGATCCGGAGGCCGTCGTCGCTGAACCGCAGCCGCAGCTCGTCACCGTCCGCCTCGTACGTCTCGAAGGTCCACTCCGTGCCGCGCCGCTCGTCGGTGCGCACGGACAGGGCCGGGCGGGTGAAGCGGGGGCCGCCCTCGACGGGGTACTCCTCGTGTCCGTCGACCGGGGCCTCGAACGGCCAGTACGGCAGCTCCTGGCGTGCGGCCAGTTCCTCCGCGTCGGCCAGGGCGATCCGCGGGCCCCAGTGCAGATGCAGCAGCTCGTCAGCCTCGGTGAGCCGCAGGGCGTAACCGCTCCTCGGCCCCGTAAGAAGCCAGGTACGGCCGTCAGCGCCGATTTCCAACATCAGGTCCCCACAGATTCGAACAGGTGCAATCGGGCTTCAACATCATCGCAGGTGGCGGGCGGCGCCCTGCCCGCCTGTGGACAACTCCTGACCGGCACATGACGAGGCTGGCCGGCGAGGACGGACGGCCCACCCGCCGCCTGTGGACAACTCATGGGCGCGGCCACCCGTGTCGTATCGTCGAGTGCGCGCCTCGCTGTCGTACGCCCACGATGTCGCGATGCCTCGACGCCGAGTGCGCGCCCGTCGACGATCGGCGCCGACGGCCGGATGGGAGGAGCCCCCGTGACGCAGCAGATCCCGTCGACCGAGCCCGAGCTGACCGGAGTGCGCAACTTCCGCGATGTGGGCGGTCTGCCGACCGTGGACGGTCGCCGGGTGCGCCACGGAGTGCTGTTCCGCAGCGGCCATCTCGCCCACGCGACCGACGAGGATGCCGCGTTCCTGGCCTCTCTGGGCCTGCACACGATCTTCGACTTCCGTAACGCCGCCGACCAGAAGCTGGAGGGCCCGGACGTCGCGCTGCCCGGCGTACGGAATGTGAATCTGCCGCTGTCCGACCCGGCCGACGGCGCCGAGTTCTGGAAGATGGTCCGCGACGGCGACCTGGACCAGCTGCGCGAGCTGCTCGGCGACGGCAAGGCGGCCGGCCGGATGACCGCCTCCTACCGCACGATCATCAAGAACCGCACGGCCGAGCACTCCCATGTCCTGCACGCGCTCGCCGAGGACAGCGTGCCCGCCCTGATGCACTGCGCAGCGGGCAAGGACCGCGCGGGCCTGTCCATAGCCGTCACCCTCCTCGCCCTGGGCGTCGAGCGCGAGGCCATCCTCACCGACTACCTGGAGTCCAACGCCAAGCACCGCCGCTACAAGGTCCACCGCAGCAGCAGCTCCGCGAGCGCCTACTCCCCCGAGGTGATGGAACTCCTGAGCCCCCTCTTCGACGCCCGCGCCGAATACCTCCGGGCCGCTTTCGAGACGGTCGAGGAGACCTGGGGCGACCTGGACACCTATATGGCGGAGGGCCTGAACGTGACTCCGGAGACCCGCGACCGCCTCCGCGAACGCCTGCTCGACTGACAGCGGCCTCTCGACGGACAGCGCTCCGCGGAAGCCTCCTCACCGGCCGAGCGGCCGCCACCCGACCTCACCTGCCGCCTCCGCCCCCGGCCGCGCCCCTACTGCTTCGCCCCCACCTCGAACAGAAAGTAGATGAACGCGGCGAAGACATGACCCACCGCGATGTAGATGATCAGCCGCACCCACAGGGCGCGGGGGAACTTCTCCTCCATGTCGGTCATGGCATTTCTCCGGGGGTGATCGGCCCGAGGCACAGCGCGGTGGTCGGGCTCTGCAGCAGCGTGTGGACGAACAGCAGATCGGCGCCGTCGTGGTCGGCGGCGGCGATACGGTGCGGGGTCAGCGAGTCGTAGTGCGCGCTGTCCCCGGGCGCGAGCGCGTGCGCGGTGTCCCCGAGCCTCAGCCGCAGCCGCCCTCGGAGGACGTACAGCCACTCCTCACCGGGGTGCACCCGCACGATGTCGCCCTGCGAGCCGTACGGCACATGCACTCGCAGCGCCTGCATACCCCGCCCGGGCGCCCCCGCCTGCCAGTACGTCCAGCCCCCGGCCCTGGTGGGCTCCATGTCGTCGGCCCGCAGCACGGCGTCCCGCTCGGCGGCGGTCTCACCGAGCAGCTCGGAGACGGTCGTACCGAAGACGCGGGCCAGCGTGAGCAGCATCGGCAGCGACGGCTGGCGTTGCCCGGTCTCCAGCCGGGACAGATGGGCGGGCGACAGCCCGGCGGCCCGGGCCGCGGCCTCCAGGGTGAGGGAGGCCCGGCGGCGCAGGGCGCGTAGTTGCGGGGCGACGGCGGGCAGTTCACGGTCCGCCGGCTCAGGAGGGTGCGTACCCTCGGCAGGGCTCATGCCCTCCATTCAGCCGCAGCCTTGCCTCTCCGGCAAATTTCTTGCCTCAGAGGCAAACCTGCGGCGGCCGCCCGACGCAAACTCACCTCAGCGGTTGGCCACCGCCTGTTTCATCAGTGTCTTGCCGAAGTCCCACATCAGCCCACCCCCAGTGTGCGCGTCGTCCATCACCTCGGTGAACGCGGCCACGAAGCGATCCACCTCCCGCTCTCCCACCACCAGCGGCGGAATCAGCTTGATGACCTCCAGATGGTCCCCGGAGACCTGGGTGAGGATGCGATGGCGTCGCAGCAGCGGCACGACGACCATCTGTGCGAACAGCCCCTTGCGCGCCGCCTGGAGCATGGTCCAACGTCCCCGCAGCTTGAGCGACTTGGGCCGGCCGAACTCGATACCGATCATCAGCCCTCGTCCACGGACATCGCTGAGCAGCTCGTACTTGTCGACGAGCGCGGCGAGCCGGGACTTCAGCAGGTCTCCCGTGGCCCGGGCATTGGCCACGATCCCCTCGTTCTCCATGACGGACAAGGCCGCGAGCCCGGCGGCCATGGCCTGGGCGTTGGAGCCGAAGCTCGCGGAGTGGACGAGGACACGGTCCATCGACGAGTAGACCTTCTTGAAGATCCACTCCTTGCCGAGGGTGGCGCCGACCGGCACATAGCCGCCGGAGAGCGCCTTGGCGACACACACCAGGTCCGGCTCGACACCGTCCTCGTGCTGGTAGGCGTAGAAGTCCCCGGTGCGTCCGAGTCCGGTCTGCACCTCGTCGACGATCAGCAGCGCCCTGTGCCGGTGCAGCAGCTCCTGTGCGGCCCGCAGATATCCGGGCGGCGCCTCGTGCACCCCCTTGCCCTGGATGGGCTCGACGATCAGCGCGGCGACATCGCCCTTCTTCACCTCCCGTGCCAGCGCGCCCAGATCACCGAGGGGTACGGCCGTGTCGGGCAGCAGCGGCGCGAACCCGGCCCGGAAGCCGTCCTCGCCGTTCACCGACAGCGACCCGGTGGTGAGCCCGTGGAAGGCGTGGTCGCAGTACAGGACACGCGGTCTGCCGGTGGCGTACCGGGCGAACTTCAGCGCGGTCTCGACGGCCTCGGTTCCGCTGTTGCCGAAGAACACCCGGTCCAGGTGCGGGCTGTGGGCGAGCAGCTTCTCCGCCAGCAGTCCGGGCAGCGGCTGGCAGTCGAAGCGGGTGAGGTCGGCGAGCCCGGCGTCCAGCACGTCGTGCAGCGCCTTGCGGACCACGGGGTGGTGGCGGCCGAGCGCCATCACCCCGAACCCGGCGAGCATGTCCAGGTAGTCGTTGCCGTCGGCGTCCCAGAAGTACGCGCCCTCGGCCCGCTCGTAGACCTTGTCGAAGCCGATGGTGTGCAGCATGCGCGGCAGTTGGTGATTGAGGTGCCGGGCATGCAGTTCGTACCGCTCGGCGCCACGCTCGGCCAGCAGCCTGCCGAGGTCGAACTCCTGGGTTCCGGCGGCCGGTTCGGCACTGGTCATCTACGGTTTCTCCTCGGAAGACACGCCCTTGGCCAGGTCCCCCTCGGCCGACCCCATCTCCCCCATCTCCCCCTTCTGCTTCGGCAGCCCGGCCGGGGCCGGCGCCCCCTTCGCACCCTCCGGCAACTCCCCCTTGACCGCCAGACACGCACTGATCCGCCCCGCGATCTCCGCCGGCGTCAGCCCGATCTCCGCCAGCACCTCCCCCCGCTTGGCATGTGCGAGGAACTGCTCCGGAATCCCGAACCGCCGTACGGGTACGTCGACATCGGCGTCCCCGAGCGCCAGCGCGATCGCCGAACCGACCCCGCCCGCCCGGCTGTTGTCCTCGACGACGGCCACCAGCCGGTGTTCGTCGGCGAGCCAGGGCAGCGCCGGATCGACCGGCTTGACCCACCGGGGGTCCACCACCGTGCAGCCGATGCCCCGCGCCTCAAGCAGCTCGGCGGCCTGCAGACACACCGGCGCCATCACCCCGACGGCGACCAGCAGCACCTGCGGACCGTCCTCGCCCACGCACCCGTCCCGGTCCCCTTCCCCGGCAGCGGACCGATGCAGCACATCCAGGCCACCCACCCGCTCCAGCGACGGGATCTCCGGCCCCACCGACTCCTTCGGGAACCGGATCAGCGTCGGCGCGTCGTCCACCATCACCGCCTCCCGCAGCTGAGCGCGCAACTGCTCGGCATCGCGCGGCGCGGCGATCCGCAGTCCGGGCACGACCTGGAGGATCGACATGTCCCACATACCGTTGTGCGAGGCCCCGTCGACCCCCGTCACCCCCGCCCGGTCCAGCACGAAGGTCACCCCGCAGCGGTGCAGGGCGACATCCATCAGCAGCTGGTCGAAGGCCCGGTTGAGGAAGGTGGCGTAGACGGCCACCACCGGATGCAGCCCACCCGTCGCGAGCCCGGCCGCCGACACGGCCGCGTGCTGCTCGGCGATACCCACGTCCCACACCCGGTCGGGGAACCTCTCCGCGAAATTGCCGAGCCCCACCGGGTGCAGCATGGCCGCCGTGATGGCCACGACATCCTCGCGCTCCTCGGCGATCCGCACGATCTCGTCGCCGAAGACGGACGTCCAGGAGGGCCCGCCGGAGGGTTTCAGGGGCTCGCAGGTGAGCGGATCCATCACCCCGACCGTGTGGAAGTGGTCCTCCTCATGGGCGAGGGCGGGCTCGTACCCCCGGCCCTTCTCGGTGAGGCAGTGGACGAGGACCGGCCCATGGAAGCGTTTGGCACGGCGCAGCGCCGACTCGACCGCCTTGATGTCATGGCCGTCGATCGGCCCGACGTACTTGAGCCCCAGATCCTCGAACATGCCCTGCGGTGCGAAGGCGTCCTTGAAGCCCTTCTTCGCCCCGTGCAGCGCCTCGTACACGGGGCTGCCGACGACCGGTGTGCGCAGCAGCACCTCCTTGCCCCAGGCCAGGAACTGCTCGTAGCCGTCGGTGGTCCGCAGGGTCGCGAGATGGTTGGCGAGGCCGCCGATGGTCGGGGCGTACGACCGTTCGTTGTCGTTGACGACGATGATCAGCGGGCGGTCCTTGGCGGCGGCGATGTTGTTGAGCGCCTCCCAGGCCATTCCGCCGGTGAGGGCGCCGTCCCCGATGACGGCGATGTCGTGCCCGCTCTCCCCCCGCACCTGGCGGGCCTTGGCGAGGCCGTCCGCCCAGCCCAGGGCGGTGGAGGCATGGCTGTTCTCGACGATGTCGTGCTCGGACTCGGCGCGGGAGGGATAGCCGGACAGGCCGCCCTTGCCGCGCAGCTTGGAGAAGTCCTGACGTCCGGTCAGGAGCTTGTGGACATAGCTCTGATGACCGGTGTCCCACACGATGCGGTCGACGGGTGATGCGAAGACCCGATGGAGCGCGATGGAGAGTTCCACCACCCCCAGATTGGGCCCCAGGTGACCGCCGGTCCTGGCGACCGCGTGCACCAGGAACTCCCGGATCTCTTCGGCCAGTTCACCGAGATCCGCCTCGGTCAGCGCCTTCAGGTCGCGCGGTTGCCGGATGTTCTCCAGAATCGTCACGTCGGGCCCCCTCTCGATCCGTGCTTACTCAGGTTTGCCTTGCGATGCCCGCGCCGGTCACGTCGGCCGCCTTGCTTTTCTGCTGGGGGTCCGGGGGTTATCCCCCGGGAAAATGCAGTCTGCTGGGGGTCCGGGGGCCACGCGGCGGTAGCCGCACATCGAACGCAACCCCCGGGAAATGCGGTCAGCCCGTGTCGTCAACTCACGGTGACCGCCGGTTCCCCCGACGCGACGCCGTCCTGCTCCATCTGCTCGGCGATCTTCATCGCCTCGGCGATCAACGTCTCGACGATCTTCGACTCGGGCACGGTCTTGATGACCTCGCCCTTCACGAAGATCTGCCCCTTGCCGTTGCCGGAAGCGACCCCCAGATCCGCCTCGCGCGCCTCACCCGGCCCATTGACCACACAGCCCATGACCGCCACCCGCAACGGCACCTCCATGCCCTCCAGCCCCGCGGTCACCTCGTCCGCCAACCGGTACACATCCACCTGTGCCCGCCCGCACGACGGACACGACACGATTTCCAGCCGCCGTTGCCGCAGATTCAGCGACTCAAGGATCTGGATGCCGACCTTGACCTCCTCGGCGGGCGGGGCGGACAGCGACACCCGGATGGTGTCCCCGATGCCCTCGCTGAGCAACGCCCCGAAGGCCACGGCGGACTTGATCGTCCCCTGGAACGCGGGCCCGGCCTCCGTGACGCCGAGGTGCAGCGGATAGTCGCACCGGTCCGCCAGCTGCCGATACGCCTCGATCATCACCACCGGGTCGTTGTGCTTGACCGAGATCTTGATGTCCCGGAAGTCGTGCTCCTCGAAGAGCGACGCCTCCCAGAGGGCCGACTCGACCAGGGCTTCCGGGGTGGCCTTCCCGTACTTCCGCAACAGCCGTTTGTCGAGCGAGCCGGCGTTGACGCCGATCCGGATCGGAGTGCCGTGGTCCTTGGCGGTCCGAGCGATCTCCCTGACCTTGTCGTCGAACTGCTTGATGTTCCCGGGGTTGACGCGGACGGCCGCGCAGCCCGCCTCGATCGCGGCGAAGACGTACTTCGGCTGAAAGTGGATGTCCGCGATCACCGGGATCTGCGACTTGCGCGCGATGGTGGCCAGCGCGTCCGCGTCGTCCTGCGTGGGGCAGGCGACCCGGACGATCTGGCAGCCGGACGCGGTGAGTTCGGCGATCTGCTGCAAGGTGGCGCCGACGTCCGACGTACGGGTGGTCGTCATGGACTGCACCGACACCGGCGCCCCGCCCCCGACGGCCACCGGGCCGACCTGGATCTGCCGGGAGCGCCGACGCTCGGCGACGGGCCTCGCGGGCATCTGGGGTACGCCCAGAGAGACGGCGGTCATGACCTCACCCCTGATTCCGCTGGTGCCCGTTGGTCCCGGCGTTCCCTTCGCTCCCGCTGTTCCCGGAGACCGTCTCGCGCATGGCCCGCAGGGACTCCTTCAGCGAACCGACGGTGGCGAGAACGGCGGTCGGCTCGTACCCGCAGTGCGCCATGCAGTTGGCACACCGCGGGTCCTTGCCGCGGCCGTACGCGTCCCAGTCGGTGCCCTCGATCAGCTCCCGGTACGTCGGCACATATCCGTCGCTCATCAGATAGCAGGGCCGCTGCCAGCCGAAGAGCGAGTAGTTGGGGATCGCCCAGGCCGTGCACGGGAAGTCGACCTTGCCCTCCAGGAAGTCGAGGAACAGGGGCGAGTGATTCAGTCGCCAGCGGCCCCGGTTGCCGCCCGCGAAGGCCTTCCTGAACAGTTCGCGGGTCTGCTCGACTCCGAGGAAGTGCTCCTGGTCGGGGGCCTTCTCGTAGGCGTAGGCGGGCGAGATCATCATCTCGTCGACCTTGAGGTCGTCGTTGAGGAAGTCGAGGACCTCGATGATGGTCTGCGGGGTGTCGGTGTTGAAGAAGGTGGAGTTCGTGGTGACGCGGAAGCCGCGTCGCTTGGCCTCCTTGATGGCCTCCACCGCCTCGTCGAACACCCCTTCCTTGGCGACGGATTCATCGTGCCGCTCCCGCAGCCCGTCGATGTGCACGGCGAACGCGAAGTACGGGGAGGGCTTGAACTGGTCCATCTTCTTGCGCATCAGCAGCGCGTTGGTGCACAGGAACACGAACTTCCGGCGGGCCACCAACTGCCGGACGATCTCGTCGATATGAGGGTGCATCAGGGGCTCGCCGCCCGCGATGGACACCATCGGCGCCCCGGACTCCAGCACCGCGCCCACCGCCTGAGCCACCGGCATCCGCTGCTTGAGCACCCCCGCCGGGTGCTGGATCTTGCCGCAGCCCTCGCACTTCAGATTGCAGGCGTAGAGGGGTTCCAGTTCGACGATCAGAGGGAACTTGTCGCGCTTGCGGAGCTTCTGTGCAACGAGATAGGTCGCCACCTTGATGGACTGGCGGAGCGGCATGGCCATCTGGCTCACCTCCTGGGGAGCAGCAAAGAACGGTGCCATTCGTGGTAAGCGGGGAGAACGGCACGAAGGACGCGGAAGGCTGATATTCCACCGCGCAGTGTGCCGATCCGGACCAGTTCATGTTCTGGAGCGTCCACGACCACCCGTACGGCCGCAACCGGGCGTGCGCCGGATCTCACGGCGCAGTGGAGCGTGACCGCCGACTCCATGTCGACCGCGATCGCGCCGGTCGCGAACAGGTCCGCCCGTTCCTGACCGCGTACGACGTGGTCGGAGCCGATCAGCGGGCCGGTGTGGATCGTGCGCCCCGGCACGGCCCGCGACAGCTCCTTGACCAGCCGTTCGGTGCCCACACAGGGGGTGACGGCACCGTCGGGGCCCCAGGTCGCCTCGGCGACGACCAGGTCCCCGGGGTGTGTTCCGGGGGCGAGCCCGGCGCAGAACCCGGTGGCCAGCACGGCCGCGTCGGCGTAGTCGGGATCGGCGAGCCGCCGGGTGACGGCCCGCTCGGCTGCCTTGGGGCCCATGCCGGTACGCAGAACGGTGACGGGGCCTCCGGCGCCGCCCCGACCACCATCGGAACGCCGGGCGCCGCCCCGATCACCGCCGAAGGCTCGGACGCCGCCCCGGTCACCGCCGGGCGCTCGGACCCCACCCCTGTCGCCCCCGAAGGCTCGGACGCCGCCGCGCAGGGCGAGCCGTTCGATGCCGAGCGCGCAGGCGATCAGCAGCGGGGCCGAGGCCGGGGCGGAGGGCCGGTCCATCAGCGCGCCTTGGTCTTCAGCACGGCCGGCTCGCCGTTGACGTACCGGCCGAGGGCGGTGAGCGGGAACACCTGCCGGTAGAGGTGGTAGTTGATGGAGAAGTCCCAGGGGAAGCCGGTCCCCGTGAAGTGGGGCTCGTCCCAGCCGCCGTCGTCGCGTTGGGTCCGGGCCAGCCACTCGATGCCGCGTTCGGTGGCCTTGGCGTCGTGCTCGCCCGCCGCGAGCAGGGCGATCAGGGCCCAGGCGGTCTGGGAGGCGGTGGAGGCGCCCTTGCCGCCCCATTCGGCGGCGTCGGGGTAGGAGCGCAGATCCTCGCCCCAGCCGCCGTCGTCGTTCTGCACGGTCTCCAGCCAGGCCACGGCCCGGCGGATCGCGGGGTGCGAGGTGGGCAGCCCGGCGGCCACCAGCGCGGGTACGACCGACCCGGTGCCGTAGACATAGTTGACGCCCCAGCGGCCGAACCACGAGCCGTTGGACTCCTGTTCGCCGAGCAGCCACTCGATGCCGCGCCGGGTGCGGGGGTCGCGGGAGAGTCCCTCGACGGCGAGCATCTCCACCACATGGGCGGTGACATCGGCGCTCGGCGGGTCGATGACCTCGCCGAAGTCGCAGAACGGCAGCCGGTTGGGGAACGGGCTGGTGTTGTCGACGTCGAAGGCGCCCCACGCGCCGTTCCTCGACTGCATCCCGAGGCTCCAGCGCACGCCCCGCCCGATCGCCCTCTCCACCCGCTCCGGATCGTGGTGCCGGACCCGGCGCAGGGCGAGGACGACCTCGGCGGTGTCGTCGATGTCGGGGTAGTTGTCGTTGTGGAACTCGAACGCCCAGCCGCCCGGCGGCAGTTGGGGACGCCTGACCGCCCAGTCGCCGCGCCGGTCGATCTCCTCGCCGAGCATCCAGTCGGCGGCCTTGACGAGTTGGGGGTGGTCGGCGGGCAGGCCCGCGTCGGCTAGGGCGATGGTGGCGAGGCAGGTGTCCCACACCGGCGACTGGCAGGCCTCGATCATCCGGGCGCCGTCCTCGCGCCACACCGCGAACCGGTCCAGGGACTCCAGCCCGGCCCGCATCACCGGGTGTTGGAGGTCGTAGCCGAGCAGATGCAGCGCGATGACCGAGTACACGGCCGGGGGCTGGATGCCGCCCCAGCAGCCGTCGTTCTCCTGCCGCTCGATGATCCAGCGGGCGGCGCTGTCCATGGCCGCCTTGCGCAGCCTCTTCAGGGCCACCTTGCGGTAGCCGTGCAGCACCTTGTCGAGCCGCTGGAAGGCGCCCTCCCAGGTCCCCGGCGGGTCAAGGGGCTTGGGCGGGTTCGGGCGGCCCGGGTCGGTGTGCAGCTCATCCAGCGAAAACGGGGCGGGCCGTACCGGGCGCTTCGCGGAGACGATGGTCAGCGGCACGATGGTCTGGCGGGCCCAGCAGCCGAAGTCGTAGATGTTCAGCGGCATCCACTTGGGAAACCAGATCAACTCCGGTGGCATGTCCGGCAGGTCGTCCCACTTCCACCAGCCGAACAGGGCCAGCCAGATCCGGGTGAAGACCCGGGCGGCGGCGATGCCCCCACGCTGCCTGATGTACGCGGACGCCTTCGCCATGTGCGGCTCGGTCGGATCGTCCCCGGCGAGCCTGAGCGCGACATACGCCTCGATGGTGGTGGAGAGTTCGGGCGGGCCGCCGTAGAAGGTGGCCCAGGTGCCGTCGTCGCGCTGTTCCCCTCTGATGAAGAGGGCGGCGGCGCGGGTGGTCCTGTCGTCGCGGATGCCCAGGAACTGACGGAGCAGCAGATCCTCGGCGTCCATGGTGACGTTGGTCTCCAGGTCGCCCTTCCACCAGCCCTGGGCGTCCTGGCGGGCCAGCAGGAAGTCGGTGGCCCGCCGCATGGCGTGCGCGGCGGCGTCCCGGCCCCCTGCCGCCGAAGGGGTGACGTGGTCGGTGTGGTCGCTGGCCGCGGTGGCCCGGGGCGGCAGTGCCCCGGTGCTTCCGTCGGTCGTCGCTGTCATGGCTTCCCCTTCGTGCAGTGGACGGATCTCTCTGCGGTGGGTCAGCCGTCGGCCGGTGTGCATCCGACAGGAGGTGTCTGCCCGCTCCGGCGAATACCGGGGACCGGGGCGCACCGGCCGGCGACTACGCGAGGCCTATTCGACCGATGGCGGTCGGCTTTCGGTCGATGGCGATCATCTCTTCCGTACGACGACGAAGTCGGCGAGCGCCGCGAACCGGTCGCGCACGTACTCGGGCATCCGGATCGAGTCCAGTGCCTCGATGGCGATCGCGTGCTGGCGGCGGGCCTCCTCGGCCGTCCACTCCCGGCCGCCGGCCTCCTCGATGAGGGCGGCGCGGGCGGCGAACTCCTCCTCCGAGAAATTCTCGAAGTCGACGCTCTTGGCGTCGGCGGCGAGCATCTCGCCGAGCCGTTCGGAGGCCGGGCCCCCGGCGGCGAGCGCGGCGACGACCGGCAGGGACTTCTTGCGCTGACGCAGATCGCTCCACGTCTGCTTGCCGGTGGCGTCCGGGTCGCCCCAGATGCCCAGCAGGTCGTCGACGGCCTGGAAGGCGAGGCCGAGGTGGTAGCCGTACTTCTCCAGGGTGTCGGCGGTGCGGTCGTCGGCGCCGCCGAGGACGGCGCCGATGGAGCAGGCGCAGGCGAGGAGGGCGCCGGTCTTGTTGCCCTCCATCTCCAGGCACTCCTCGACGGTGACCCGCTCGCGGTGCTCGAAGGAGATGTCCTGGGCCTGGCCGTCGATGAGGGCCCGGGTCGCCGCGGTGATACGGCGGGTGGCGCGGGCCGCCTCGGCGGTGCCGAGTTCGAGGAGGATCTCGTTGGCGAGGGCCATGAGGGCGTCGCCGACGAGGATGGCCTGGGCGGGGTCGTACGCCTTCCACACGGTGTCGCGGTGGCGGCGCTGTTCGTCGCCGTCCATCAGATCGTCGTGCAGCAGCGAGAAGTTGTGCACCAGTTCCACCGCGACCGCGCCGGGGATGCCGACCTCGGGGGCGGCGCCGGTGACCTCGGCGGACAGTACGGCGAGCGCGGGGCGCACCGCCTTGCCGCCGTCGCCGTCGGCCGGTTTGCCGTGGGTGTCGATCCAGCCGAAGTGGTAGGCGGCGACGGTGTTCATGGGCGGCGCGAGCCGCTCGATGGCCGCCCTCAGTACGGGGGTGGCCAGGGTCCGCCCGCGCTCCAACAGCGCGGTCACGTCCACCGCGTCGGCTGCCGTCGCGGCCGGGGGCACAGTGGGCACAGTCTCTCCTCTAGTTGCGGTGCCGAGAGTGCGGGAACCGTTCATGTGCGCTTGGAGCGTCACGCTGCCTCCTCGTAGGCGAAGAGGTGGTCTCGGGGCCGGCCCAGAGCGGTGAGGGCGGCATCCGCCGCACTCATTCCGCTGCGGACCGCACTCTCCATGGTCGCGGGCCACCCGGTGGCGGTCCACGCTCCGGCCAGATACAGGCCGGGTGCCTTGGTGCGGGCGCCGGGCCTGAGCCGTCCGACGCCGGGGGTGGGAGCGAAGGTCGCGGTGCGCTCCCGGGTCACGAAGAAGTCCTCCACGTTGGCGCGGCGCGTGCCGGGCAGCAGCCGCTCCAGCTCCGGCAGATACCGGGCGCGCAGTTCGGCGACGGGCGCGTCGATCTCGTCCCGCGCGGCCGACTGCGACAGCGCCAGATACTGGCCCTCGCGCAGCCCCGATGCGCCGGTCCGGTCGAAGACCCACTGCACGGGTGAGCCGAGCGCCGCGAAGAACGGCCTGCTCAGCACCTTGCGGTCGTATACGACATGGACGTTGAGGATCGGCGCCGTATCGATCTGAAGCAGCCGCTCCGGGGCGTCCAATGCCCCGTCCGGCAGCAGGTCGTGCGTCTCGCGCTGCGGTACGGCGAGGACGACCGTGTCGGCGTCGAGGGTCTCGCCGGGCACCTCGACCTGCCAACGGCCGTTCTCCGAGGGGGAGATGGAGGTGACGCGGGTACGGAGTGCGGTACGGACGCCCGCCGAGTCGAGTGCCTTGCGGGCCGGCCGGTCGTGCAGTTCACCGAGCGGGACTTGGGCCCAGCCGATGTCGGCCGCGCCCGGGTCGGACAGCAGACCCGTCTTGAACACCATCGCGGCGAGCCCGAGCGAGGCGTCCTGGGCGACCGCGTTGAGGGTGGCGACCCCGACGAGGTCCCACAGCGCCTCGACGGCACGCGCCGACTGACCGTGCTCGGCGAGCCAGCCGCCGAAGTCCCGTTCGTCCAGCGCCGGATCGTCGAGATCGAGCGCCTTGAGCGCCAGCGCGGCCCGCCCCACCTTGGCGCGCTCGGCGAGCGACAGATGGGTGTAGGTGGCGAGGCTGCGCCCGAGATGCAGAGGGACGGGCAGCGCGTCCCGCCGCAGTCTGCCGAGCCTGCGTCCGGGCCTGCCCCCGGCGTCGAGGACCGGCACGTCGAGACGGTTCTGCAAGGGGGCCAGCGAAGCCGCGTCGATACGGTCGAGGAACCAGCGGTAGGCGGTGCAGCAGCGCAGATACACATGCTGGCCGTTGTCGACGGTCAACTCGCCCCGCTGGAAGGAGAAGGCGAGCCCGCCGAGCCGTGGCCGCCCTTCGAGAAGCGTGACCCTGACGCCGGCGTCGGCCAGGGCGAGCGCCGCGGTGATGCCCGCGAGGCCCCCGCCGACCACCACGGCCGTGCTCCCGGGGCGGCCCGTACGGTGCCCGTCGGGCAGCCCCTCGGACTGTGCGCCGTCGGTCATCGTGCCCCCTCCCCTGCCGGTCCGCCGGGATGGTGGTGCGGTCCGCGCCGGACCGTCGCAGTCAGGGACGCGGCCTCGACGCGGAGGGTTGCGTACCACTTCTCCCCGTTGGATTCACCTTGGACCGGATTGTCCATCAGGCACGCCTCCTCGGGGAACGGCGCGACACATGCCGGGCGTCCAGTCCGGACAGTCCGCGTACGGCGACATAGGCCTTCTCCCGGCCGGGCAGCGAGACCCGGCCGCGCAGTACGGCCTCGGGTTCGCGCTCGATGCGGTCGAGGAGCCGGCGGTAGATGCCGGCCATGGCGGCGACACAGGCGCCGCTGCGCCGGTCGAGCATCGGCAGCAGTCCATAGCCCTCGGCGAAGAGGGCGCGGGCCCGGCGCACCTCGAAGTGCACCAGACCCGCGAAGTCGGAGTCGGCGGGCGGGAGGGGCCCGGCGAACCCGCCCGAGCAGCCGAATTTCGCGAGGTCGTCGGAGGGCAGATAGGTCCGCCCGCCGTGGGCGTCCTCGCGAACGTCCCTGAGGATGTTGGTGAGTTGGAGCGCGAGCCCGAGGGTGTCCGCGTACTCCGGTGCGCGCTCCGCGCCGCGCGCCCCCGGTTCGGTGCCGAAGACGCCGAGCGAGAGCCGTCCGATGGTGCCGGCGACACAGCGGCAGTAGGCCTTGAGGTCGTCCCAGGTCTCGTAGGTCTCGCCGCGTACGTCCATCAGGACGCCGTCGATGAGTTCGTCGAGGGCGGCGAGCGGGATCGGGAAGGCGGCCCCGGCATGGGAGAGGGCCACCGCGACGGGGTCGGTGTCGTCCTCCTCGACGGCGCCGTCCCTGATGCGGGCGAGCAGTGCCCGGGTCTCCTCCAGCCGGGCCGTCTTGACCTCGGTGGCGAGCGCGCCGTCACCGATGTCGTCGACGCGCCGGGAGAAGGCGTACAGCGCGGACATGGCGCGTCGCTTGGGCGTCGGCAGAAGTCTGATGCCGTAGGCGAAGTTGCGGGCCTGGCGTCCGGTGACGGCCTCGCAGTAGCTGTAGGCGGCGAGTACCGGTGCGGACGTGCGTGGTTCCGACTCCACGGCCTCGATCACCCCTCTCCTCGCAGGGTCGCGCCCACCTCGCGCAGCAGCCGGAGCTTGCCGGGCACGGTCGGGCCGGACAGTACGTCGAATCGGGCGGCGGCGATCGCGTGGACGGCCGCCCTTCCTCCCGCCACGAACCCCGCGAGGAGCAGCCTCAGCCTGCCGTGGACGCTACCCACCAGCGGGGCGCCCTCATCCAGGAGGTTCCGGGCGCGTTGGGCCTCGTACGCGATCAGTGCGCGCACCGATGCGCCTGCCGTGGGCGCGGCGAGATCCTTCTCCTGGACGTGGAAGCGCTTCATGTCCTCGGCGGGCAGATAGACGCGGTTGCGGCCGAGGTCCTCGGCGACGTCCTGGAGGTGCTCGACGATCTGCAGCGCCGTGCAGATCGCGTCGGAGTGGCGGACGCGCTCGGGGGTGGTGGTGCCGGTGACGGCGAGGACGAGATGGCCGACGGGGTTGGCGGACAGCGCGCAGTAGGCGAGCAGGTCCTCGTAGGTCTCGTACCGTCCGACCAGTTGGTCCTGGCGGTTGGCGGCGATCAGGGCCAGGAACGGCTCGGGGGTGAGGGCGTGACGGCGGACCGTGGGCCGGAGGCGGCGCAGCAGCGGGTGGCCGGGGGTGGCGTCGAAGACCTTGCGGAGGTCCGTCTCGAAGGCGTCGAGGAGGAGGAGCCGGTCGTCGGCGTCCCGCGGGGTGAGGCCGAGGAGGCGGGCGTCGGCGCCGCCGGGGGCGAGGTCGCCGTCGCCGATGTCGTCGACGAGGCGGGCGAAGCCGTAGATCGCCATGAGGTCGTCGCGCCAGGGGCGGGGCAGGAAGAACGGCGCGACGGGGAAGTTCTCGGCCGCGGCCTTGTCGAGGGTGTCGCGCTCGGGGTCACCGGTGCGCGCCGTCCCGGTTGCGATCACCGCTCGTCACCCGGCGCGGGGACGGCGGAAGCGTCGTTGAGCTGGGGAGTTTCCAGAGCCATGGCCGTCATATCTCCCGTTCTACACTGCCGACCCAATACCCACTATTTCGGACACGCCGCCCAGAGGTCCGCGTCTGGGGCTGTTGCCGGGTGTCGCGCATTATGGACCCACTTGCCGCGATTGGGCACCGTTACAGCCTACGTTGTACAGCGCCTCGCGCTCCGCCGGGGTATCCCGCACATCACAAGAGCACACCGATTGGTCCCAAGACTCCCACCTGAAGCGGAAGTTGGCGTTTCCTTACGTTTCCTTTGCAGACGCCGGGCCCCACCGGAGGGTTCCGACGGGGCCCGGGAACGCTTCGCCCTTTACTTGCCGGTGAACTTCTCGTATTCCCTCATGACCTCTTCGGTGGGGCCGTCCATGCGCAGTTCGCCGCGCTCCAGCCACAGGACGCGGTCACAGGTGTCGCGGATCGACTTGTTGCTGTGGCTGACGAGGAAGACCGTGCCCGCGTTCTTGCGGAGTTCGCGGATACGGGCCTCGGAGCGCTTGCGGAAGGAGGCGTCTCCGGTGGCGAGGGCCTCGTCGATCATGAGGACGTCGTGGTCCTTGGCCGCCGCGATGGAGAACCGCAGTCGGGCCGCCATACCGGAGGAGTAGGTGCGCATCGGCAGGGTGATGAAGTCGCCCTTCTCGTTGATGCCGGAGAAGTCGACGATCTCCTGGTAGCGCCCGCGGATCTGCTCGCGGGACATCCCCATGGCGAGCCCGCCCAAGATGACGTTCCGTTCGCCTGTGAGGTCGTTCATCAGGGCGGCGTTGACACCGAGGAGGGAGGGCTGGCCGTCGGTGTAGACCTTGCCGCTCTCGGCGGGCAGCAGTCCGGCGATGGCGCGCAGCAGGGTGGACTTGCCGGAGCCGTTGGAGCCGATCAGGCCGATGGCCTCGCCCCGGTAGGCGACGAAGGAGACACCCCGGACGGCGTGCACCTTGCGTACACCCCGCGCCGTGTCGTCGGAGCCTCGCTTCAGGATGCGGCTGAGCGCGGCGGTGGCGCTGCCCTTGCCGGTCCTGGCACCGTTGACGCGGTAGACGATGTGCAGCTCGTCCGCGATGACGGTGGGTACTCGGGTCTCAGCCACGGCCGTACCTCTCCTCGGCCTTCCAGAAGTAGACGAAGCCGCCGAGCGCGACGAGCAGGGCCCAGCCTCCGGCGACCGCCCAGACGTGCGGGGGCAGGTTCTCGGAGCCGTAGTCGTCGATCAGTGCGAAGCGCATCAGGTCCATGTAGATGGCGGCCGGGTTCCACTGGAGGATGTCGGCGATCCACTTCGGGTGCTCGGCGAGCATCACCGGGATGGAGAACATCACACCGGACGCGTACATCCACGTACGCATCACGAAGGGCATCAGCTGGGCGAGGTCCGGGGTCTTGGCGCCCATGCGGGCCATGATCAGCGCGAGGCCGGTGTTGAAGCCGAACTGCAGGATGAGGACCGGGACGATCAGCAGCCAGGACAGGCCCGGGTAGCTGCCGAAGCCGATCGCGACGGCGACCAGCACGATCATCGAGAACAGCAGTTGCTGGAGCTGCTGGAGCGCGAAGGAGATGGGCAGCGAGGCGCGTGGGAAGTGCAGGGCGCGGACGAGGCCGAGGTTGCCGGAGATCGCGCGGACGCCGGCCATCACCGAACTCTGGGTGAAGGTGAAGACGAAGACGCCGGTGACCAGGAAGGGGATGTAGACCTCGCGTGACATGCCCCGGTCGGCGTTGAGGATCAGGCCGAAGATCAGGAAGTACACCAGCGCGTTCAGCAGCGGGGTGGCCACCTGCCACAGCTGGCCGAGCTTGGCCTGGCTGTACTGTGCGGTGAGCTTGGCCTGGGAGAAGGCGAGGATGAAGTGGCGCCGCCCCCACATCTGGCGGACGTACTCGGCGAGTCCGGGCCGGGCGCCGCTCACCGCGAGCCCGTACTTGGCGGCCAGGTCGGCGGCGGAGAGCCCGTCGTCGGGCGACGGACGGTCGCTCACCACAACCCTGCCGTCATGCGTTGTCTCACTCACAAATGGAAACTTTCGTCCTCAAAGTGCGCAGCCTGCTCGGGCCGAGGCGGAAAACCCGGACCGGGTACGGCCGAATGCTCTCAGATTTCGAGCTTGTCAGATGACGGGAGGTCGGCCTTGTCAGATGACGGGAGGTCGGCCCAGTCTCGTCAGGCGCCACACCGTACGCCACTTCATGGGCCGCCGGGGGCCGCAGGGGCTCGTCCAGCCCTCCCGGAAACCGGCCATCCATGCTTTGAGGGCGGGCGCCGAGGGCTTGCGCAGCAGGGTGAGGAGCAGCCAGACGCCCAGGTAGACGGGGACGAGGGGGGTGGGGAGGTTGCGGCGGGCGAGCCAGACGCGGTTGCGGGCGACCATGCGGTGGTAGACCGCGTGCCGGGAGGGGGCGGTCGTGGGGTGGTACAGCACCATGTCGGACCGGTAGTCGATCAGCCAGCCGGCGTCGAGGGCCCGCCAGGCGAGGTCGGTCTCCTCATGGGCGTAGAAGAACTCGTCGGGCAGTGAGCCGACTTCGGCGAAGACACGGGTGCGTACGGCGTTGGCGCCGCCGAGGAACGTGGTGACCCGGGAGGAGCGCATCGGGTCGGAGGCGCGCAGCCGGGGGACATGGCGGCGCTGGGTCTCGCCGGTGTCGGGGTCGGCGATGCGGAAGCTGATGATGCCGAGCCTGGAGTCTTCGGTGAATGCCTCGCGGCACAGTTCGGCGGTGTCGTGGCGGCCGAGCAGACCGTCGTCGTCGAGGAAGAGCAGGATGTCGACGTCCCGGCCGCTGGGGCCGAAGGCCTCGATGCCGACGTTGCGGCCGCCGGGGATGCCGAGGTTCTCGGGCAGTTCGACCGTCTTCACGCCCTCGGGGACGTCGGGGACGGGTGAGCCGTTGCCGACGACGACCACCTCGACCCGGTCGCCGTCCTGCTTGGCGACCGAGTCGAGGAGGGCGCGGAGTTCGTCGGGGCGGTTGCCCATGGTGATGATCACCGCGCCGACCTTCAGGGCGCCGTCCGCCGCCGAACCGCCCGCCACCGAGCCGGTCGCTGCCGAGCGGGCCATGTCGGAGCCGCTGGGGCCGCCCATGTCCGAGCCGCTCACTTCAGCCTGCTGGAGGCGAGGATGGACACCAGGTGCAGCAGCGTCTGCAGCAGGGCGATCCCGGCGAGTACGGCGACCCCGAGCCGGGACCAGAACAGATCGCCCCGGGCCTGGTCCACGACCGCGAGGACCAGGATCAGCAGGGACGCCTCGACGCCGAGGATCAGCCGGTGGAACTTCAGCGCGGCGGCGGCCCGGCGGGCGAACGCCACCCCGGACGAGCGCGGCACGGACGCCGACTCCTGGACCGGCGGCTTGCCGGTCTGGTGCCGGGCGACGCCGACGAGGTCGGTCTCCGCCTTGATCAGGATGGCGCCGAGCGCGGCGAGGGTGCCGAGGAAGGCCCACAGCCAGTCGATACGGCCGGTGCCCCACAGGTCGGCGGCGCGCAGCCCGAAGCCGACGAGGACGGCCGCGTCGCACAGGTAAGCGCCGACGCGGTCGACGTAGACGCCGGTCATCGAGTACTGCTTCCGCCAGCGGGCGAGCTCGCCGTCGACGCAGTCGAACAGCAGATACAGCTGCACCATGAGCACGCCGAGGACGGCGCCCGGGATGCCCGGCACCAGCAGGGCCGGGGCAGCGAGGACGCCGAAGACGGTCATCAGGTAGGTCAGCTGGTTGGGCGTGACCCGGGTGTTGACCAGGTGCCGGTCGATGCGCAGGGAGATCTCGCGCATGTAGAGCCGGCCGGCCCAGTGCTCACCGCTCCGCCGGTCCTTCACACCCGGGGGGTGAACGACCGGGCGGAGTTCAGCTACCGATGGCTTTGGCATAGTCGGCGTAGGCGTCCTTGATCTGTTCGGTGCTCAGTTCGAGGTGTTCGAGGATCGTGTAGCGACCGGGCCTGGTCTGCGGGGCGAACTCGACGACCTTGACGAACTCGTCCATCGAGAAGCCGATCTCGTCCGGGAGGACGGGCAGCCCGTGGTGCCGAAGAACCTCCGCCATCTGGCCCGCGACCTCGTGGTGGCCGCGCAGATAGGTGGCGAACGCGCCGCCGAGTCCGCACTGCTCGCCGTGGAGGGCGTTGCGCTTGGGGTACTTCAGGTCGAAGGCGTGGCTGATCTCGTGGCAGGCGCCCGAGGCGGGACGGCTGTCGCCGGCCACGGACATGGAGATCCCGCACAGCACCAGGGACTCGGACAGGGTGGTCAGGAAGTCGTCGTCGCCGATGCCACCGGGGTGGCGCAGCACGGCCTCGGCGGCCTGGCGGGCCATGGCGGCGGCGAGGCCGTCGACCTTCTCGCCGGTCTCGCGGCTGGACAGCTCCCAGTCGGCCACGGCGGAGATCTTGCAGATCACATCGCCGATGCCGGCCCGCACGAAGCGCACCGGTGCCTCACGGATGACGTCGAGGTCGATCACGATGCCGATCGGGTTCGGCACCCCGTAGGAGCCGCGGCCCGCGTCGTTGTCGAGGGTGGCGACCGGGGAGCACAGACCGTCGTTGGCCAGGTTCGTCGCGACGGCCACCAAGGGCAGACCGACGCGGGCGGCGGCGTACTTGGCGCAGTCGATGACCTTGCCGCCGCCGAGCCCGATCACGGCGTCGTAGTGACCGCCCTTCTTGATCGAGTCGGCGAGGCGTACGGCGCCGTCGATGGTGCCGTCGGCGTCGCAGAACCAGTCGGCCTCCGGCAGCGCCGGGGCGAACCGGTCGCGCAGGGCGGCACCGGAGCCGGGGCTGATCGCGAAGGCCATCCGGCCCGACGGGGCGATGCGCTGGTCCGACAGGATCGTCGCCAGGTCATCGAGGGCGCCGGGACGGATGTCCACGACGACCGGCGAGGGGATGAGCCTCGTCAGTACTGGCACGCGATCTCACGTCCCTTGGCGAGGTCGTCGTGGTTGTCGATCTCGACCCACTTGACGTCACCGATGGGTGCGACGTCGATGCGGAAACCGCGGTTGACGAGCTCCTGGTAGCCGTGCTCGTAGAACTGCTGGGGGTCCGTCCCGAAGACCGTCTTCAGGGCGTCGGCCAGCTCGTCGGCGGCCTCGCCCTCGATGAGGGTGACGCCGATGTACTCGCCGGTCGCCTCGGCCGGGTCCATCAGCTTGGTGATCTTCGTCATGCCGCCCTCGGGGCCGACGACGACCTTCATCTCCTCGTCGGCGAGGGACTTCACCGTGTCCAGGGCGAGGATGATCTTCTTGTCGCCGCCGCGCGCGGCGAGCAGGGTCTTCTCGACGGAGACCGGGTGCACGGTGTCGCCGTTGGCGAGGATCACCGAGTGCTTGATGGCGTCACGGCCGCACCACAGGGAGTAGGCGTTGTTCCACTCCTCGGCCTTGTCGTTGTCGATGAGGGTGATCTTCAGGCCGTACTTGGCCTCCAGCGCCTCTCGGCGCTCGTAGACGGCCTCCTTGCGGTACCCGACGATGATCGCGACCTCGGTCAGACCGATCTCGGCGAAGTTGCCGAGGGTGAGGTCGAGAACCGTGAGGCTCTCCTCGTCGCCTTCGGGGCCGACCGGCACCAGTGCCTTGGGCAGGGTGTCGGTGTAGGGGCGCAGACGCCGTCCGGCGCCGGCCGCCAGCACGAGGCCGATCATGCGGGTTCTCCTTCATCGTGTACGGCGGGTGCGCCGGTTTTGTGGGCGGTCACCCAGAAGCGGATGCTCTCGAAGAGCACCAGCACTGCCACGGCCACGGCGAGAGCCGTGAGCGCGGCCTTGAACTCTGCGGGCGCCAGCAGCGCGGCCAGGACGGTGATCAGCAGCGTCCTGCCTTCGTGCCCGCCGATCGCCCACACCAGCCAGTGCGGCGGCGCCCCGGCGTCGCCGCGGATGCGGTACACCGTGTCGTAGTGATGGTAGGCGACGGCCGCCACCAGCCCGAAAGCCGCCGGAAGGGCTCCGTTCACATCGGCTTTGGCCGCGAGGACCAGAACGGTGCCGTATTCGGCGGCGCGGAAGAAGGGGGGAACGAGCCAGTCGAGGGCGCCCTTGAGAGGCTTCGTCAGGGCGACGGACGACAGGAGCACATACGCTCCGGCGGCCAGGACGGGCCACCAACTGCCGTACGGGGCAAGCCAGACGGCGAGGACCACGAGGCCCCCGGCGCAGAGGGTCAAGGGCACGATGGCCCTCCCGAGGGAGCCGGGTACCACCCGGCGCAGCAGTTCGGCCAGTGGGCCGGAGTCGGTGAGGTCGGCCAGCGCCTTCGCCGCCCGGTCGGTGCGCCGGGCCTTGCGTGTCAGCGACCGCAGTACACGGCCCGCTGTGGTGTAAGTCGCAGCGAACGCGCACCCGATGAGCAGCGCGTAGAAGGTGATACGGGGAGTGGTGGCCGCCGTGAGCACCGCGATCATGGCCCAGCGTTCGCCGATCGGGAGCACGATCATCCGGCGTACCCACACCGTCCAGCCGACGCTGTCGAGTCTGTCGGAGAGGGCGGCGGTGGGGCTGGTGTTGGCGGTGGCGTCGTGATTCGCCTCGTTGAAGGAGAAGTCGACGACGTGACGGCAGGTCTGCAGGACCATCGCGCCCAGGGCGAGGGCCCATACGTCGTCCCCGCCCCGGGCGGCGCCGAGCGCGAGGCCCGCGTAGTAGGCGTACTCCTTGGCCCGGTCGAAGGTGGCGTCGAGCCAGGCGCCGAGCGTGGAGTACCGCAGCGAGTAGCGGGCCAACTGGCCGTCGGCGCAGTCGAGGACGAAGGAGAGGATCAGCAGGATGCCGGCGGCGATGAAGCCGACCCGGGTGCCGGTGGCCGCGCAGCCCGCCGCGATGAGGGCGGTGAGCAGGGAGGCGGTGGTGACCTGATTCGGGGTCAGGCCGCGCCGGGCGCACCAGCGGGCGATATAGCGGGAGTACGGGCTGATGAAGTGGGTGGTGAAGAAGCCGTCGCGGGACTTCACCGCCGTACGCAGTCGTACGGCCTCGTCGTCGACGGCGGCGACCGCCTGGCGGGCCTCGTTGCGGGTCTGCGGGTCGGTGGGTACGACGGCGACCAGGGTGCCGAGTTCGGGCCGGTGCGGGGGGAGGCCGTCCGCGTCGAGGGCGGTGGCGATCCGGTCGGCGAGGTCGTCGACGTCCCCCGGGCTCGGCTTCGCTCGCGTGGGGGCGCCCCCGACGGCGGCGCCGCCGCCGACCGAGGAGTTCTCGCGGGCCAGCGCCCGGGTCAGCGCGGGGCGGGCGGCGGGCTGGACGGTGACGGCGCCGGGCAGGGCGGCGGCGTCGAAGCGGGGGTCGGTGAGCCCGAGGCGCAGCGCGTGGAGGTGGCCCACGAAGCGGGCGTCGACGATGGCGACCCGTTGACCGGCGGGTACGGCCGCGAGGAGCGTCTCGGTGTCACCGGCGTCGGAGGCGACCCGCACGTCGAAGCCGAGCGACCGCAGATCGCCCTCCAGCGACGATCCGGGGACCGGCTGACCGGTGAGGATGGCGGTCGACAGACGAACTCACTCCCTGGGGCGCCGGCGCGATCGCGCCGGACATGTACGTGTGCGAAGGCCGCCCCGGCCGGCGTCGGCCCGGCGGCGTGTCGGCAGAGGTTATCGGATGAAGAGCGGCGGTTGTTCACTGCCTGTTAACGGCGCGATCAGCTGGACCTGCTGCGTCAGCACCGCTGATCATCATCGGGGATATGGGCTCCATGCCACAAACGCCGGTGCATTTATCGGTTTATGGGCGACAGCGGACACCCCTGAACGGGTGCGGGGAGCCGCGTGCATAGGCTGATCCCATGACATGGCTGATCACAGGCGGGGCGGGGTACATCGGCGCACACGTGGCGAAGGTCATGACCGACGCCGGGGAGCGGGTCGTGGCGCTGGACGACCTCTCGACCGGGGTCCGTGGGCGCCTCCCCGAGGGCATCCCCCTCATCCGTGGCTCGGCCTCGGACGGCGCTCTCCTCAAACACGTGCTCGGCGAGCACGCGGTGACCGGTGTCGTCCATCTCGCCGCCCGTAAGCAGGTCGGGGAGTCCGTGGCGCAGCCGACCCGCTACTACCAGGAGAACGTCGGCGGGCTGGCCGCGCTGCTGGACGCGGCGGCGGGCGCGGGGGTCGAGCGGTTCGTGTTCTCCTCCTCCGCCGCCGTCTACGGCAACCCGGACGTGGACCTCATCACGGAGGACACGCCCTGCGCGCCGATGAGCCCGTACGGCGAGACCAAGCTCGCCGGTGAGTGGCTGGTCCGGGCGGCGGGCAGGGCACACGGAATCTCCACCGTCTGTCTGCGTTATTTCAACGTGGCGGGGGCCGCCGAACCGGCGCTGGCCGACACCGGGGTCTTCAATGTGATCCCGATGGTCTTCGACCGGCTCACCCGCGACGAGGCCCCGCGCATCTTCGGCGACGACTATCCGACACCGGACGGCACCTGCGTGCGGGACTACATCCATGTCGCCGACCTCGCCGAGGCCCACCTCGCGGCGGCCCGGCATCTCGTCGCCGACTCCACGACCGGCGATCTGACCGTGAACATCGGCCGGGGCGAGGGTGTTTCGGTCCGCGAACTCGTGACCCTCATCGGCGAGGTCACCGGCGACGGCCGGCCCGCCGTGGTCGACGCCCGCCGCCCCGGCGACTCCCCGCGCGCGGTCGCGTCGGCGGCGCTGGCGGAGCGGGAGTTGGGCTGGACGGCCCGGCGCGGGGTACGCGAGATGGTCGAGTCGGCGTGGGCCGGCTGGCGGCTGCACCACGGCCTCTGAGCGCCCCACCGCACCGTACGACGCTCTGACCTGCGTATCGTTTCCGCAGGTCAGAGCATATGACAACGGTGTTCAGTGCCGCGTTGCCCGATACCCCCCACCCGTAGTTCACTGTGATCGAGAGTCGAACACACGGACACTGCGGACGCTTCGGAAGGGCGGATTCCATGGGGGCTGGGCACGATCACGGCCATGCGCACGGCGTGCCGACCACGGGGACGGCGGCCGCCGCGTACCGCGGTCGGCTGCGGATCGCGCTGTCGATCACGCTCACCGTCATGGCGGTCGAGATCGTCGGCGGTGTTCTCGCGGATTCGCTCGCGCTCATCGCGGACGCCGCGCACATGGCGACGGACGCCGTGGGGCTCGCCATGGCGCTGCTCGCGATCCACTTCGCCAACCGCCCGGCGGTCGGCAACCGCACGTTCGGCTACGCCCGTGCCGAGATACTCGCGGCGCTCGCCAACTGTCTGCTGCTGCTCGGGGTCGGCGGCTTCGTGCTGTACGAGGCGATCCAGCGGTTCATCACGCCCGCCGGGACCGAGGGGGGCCTCGCGGTGCTGTTCGGCTCGATCGGTCTGGTGGCGAACGTCATCTCGCTGAGCCTGCTGATGCGCGGCCAGAAGGAGAGCCTGAACGTCCGGGGTGCCTTCCTGGAGGTGGCCGCGGACGCGCTCGGCTCGCTGGCGGTGATCATCTCGGCGACGGTCATCCTGCTGACCGGCTGGCAGGCCGCCGACCCGGTCGCCTCGCTGCTCATCGCCCTGATGATCGTGCCGCGCACGCTGAAACTGCTGCGGGAGACCCTGGACGTCCTGCTGGAGTCGGCGCCCAAGAACGTTGACATGGTCGAGGTGCGCGCCCACATCCTCGCGCTGCCGGGTGTCGAGGACGTCCACGATCTGCACGCCTGGACCATCACCTCCGGGATGCCCGTGCTCTCCGCCCATGTCGTCGTCGCCTCGGACACCCTGGACTCCATCGGCAACGAGAAGATGCTCCACGACCTCCAGGGCTGCATCGGCGACCACTTCGACGTCGAGCACTGCACGTTCCAGCTGGAGCCCGGCGGCCATGCCGAGCACGAGGCCAAGCTCTGCCACTGACCGCCTCGCGCCGCTGCCGCCGGGGTGATACCCGGCGGTTGACGGGCCGTGGCACACGAGATGATCAGCTATCCGGCCGTTTCGCGGTCGGGGTTCGGGGCGGCGGGTGTCCATCCCCGGGGCACGGGGGTAGGACTTGCGGGTTGGCGCGAAGTACCAGGGGTGCCGGAACCCTACGGCAGACTTGGGACTCGAAGAGCGAAGCGAAGGATGGGCATGCCGATCACACCTGCCACCACGATGCACGGTTCATCGAACAGCACCTCGGAAGTGATCCTGCTGGAGCTGGTCGACGAGAACGGCACGACGATCGGCACCGCCGAGAAGCTCGCGGCGCATCAGCCACCCGGGCAGCTCCACCGGGCGTTCTCCGTCTTCCTGTTCGACGAGCACGGCCGGCTGCTGCTCCAGCAGCGCGCCCTCGGCAAGTACCACTCCCCCGGTGTCTGGTCGAACACCTGCTGCGGCCACCCCTATCCGGGCGAGTCCCCGTTCGCGGCGGCGGCGCGGCGGACGTACGAGGAGCTGGGGGTCTCCCCCGCGCTGCTCGGCGAGGCGGGGACGGTCCGCTACAACCACCCCGACCCGGCCTCGGGCCTGGTGGAGCAGGAGTTCAACCATGTGTTCGTCGGGCTGGTGCGGGCGCCGCTGCGGCCGGACCCGGAGGAGATCGGGGACACCGCGTTCGTGACCCCGGCCGAGCTGGCCGAGCGGCACGCCAAGGACACGTTCTCGGCCTGGTTCATGTCGGTCCTGGACACGGCCCGCCCGGCGATCAAGGAGCTGACGGGCGAGGCCGCGGGCTGGTGATCGCGGGGCGCCTCGGCGTCCGGCCCGGTGTCTAGAGCTGGTGGGCGGGTTTGAGCGGCAGGGCGGCCCAGATCACCTTGCCGCCGGTCGCGGTGTGCTCCACATCGCACACACCGCCCGCCTCCAGAGTGATCTCGCGCACCAGCAGCAGCCCCCGGCCGCCGAGCCGGCCGTGGTCGGTCTCCAGGGCGGTGGGGCGGTAGGGGTGGTTGTCCTCCACCGCGACCCGCACCCACTCCGCGCCGACCGCGACCTCGACGGCCAGCGTGGGCGACAGCAACGCCGCGTGCTTCACGGCGTTCGTCACCAGCTCGGAGACGATCAGCAGCAGTCCCTGGACCAGCTCGTCCGAGAGGGGCACACCCTGTCGGACGAGCAGGTCCCGGACGGCCCGCCGCGCCTGCGGCACCGAGACCTCGACGGCGGCGGCGGTGAACCGCCAGACCCCTTCGTACGGCAGCGGTTCCGGCGGCCTCGGGTCGGCGGGTACGTGGTGCCCGCCGCCTCCCGGGCGTGGGTCGCCCCCGCGCCCCTGGTCGTCCATGGTCCGGTCGCCACCCTTGCGCTCGATTGTCACCACATGTCGAGTGTTGGTAACTCAGCGCTCCCTACGGACCACTGCACACAACTCGTCGCGTTTCGTTGACTTTCCGACCGTATGCGCCCGATTCAGTAAACCGATCGACGCCTCTTTTTCATGGGGAACCGCTTTCGGAACTCTTCGGGTTGTACACGGTTGACGCCGTCCCCTCCCCTCCCTCACCTCAGTGATCACTCTCCGTGATCCGCTCGGAGACCATACCGACGACCCGACGGCCACCGAACCCGGTGGCGATCAGACCGAGGCCGTCGAAGAGCAGGGCGAGGGAGAAGAAGGTACCGATGACGTACTTGCTGCTGCTCGGCCAGGTCGCGAGGACCAGAATGCCGAGGAGCAGGTCGAAGGCGCCCTGCAGCAGCGTCCAGCCGAACTGGGGGCCGCGTACGACGAGACTGCCGACCAGCCGGAAGAGCCCGCCGGTGAGGAACAGCAGCGCGGCGAACATGGTGAGCGCCTCGGCCGCCGCCTCCGGGGTCTTGATGACGACCACCCCGGCCGCGATGTTCAGGGCGGCGACCACGACACCGAGCCAGAAGAAGTTGGTACCACGCGCCTGGACCGCGTGCAGCAGGCCCACCGCGCCACCGATCAGCAACAGCCACCCGAAAAGGATCATCGAGGTCAGGGTGGCGACACCGACATAAACCAGCCCGACCAGCCCCGCGATCACCAACAACACCCCGAGCGCGGCGAGCCACCCGAAACCACGACTGAGCTTGGCGGTCTCGGGGGTCAGGGGCGTGGCGGCGGCGCTGCCCCTGGCGTGCGTGTCCTTGGGCTGCGTGTCCTTGACGTGCTTCAAACCAAGCATGCGGGGCCTCCTCGGATTTCGGGCCCCTTGTTGATCGTATGGCCGCGCCCCGAAAGGGGCGCGGGGAACTGCGCGACCAGCCACGACGCAGCCGCAGCCGAACGCCGGTTTCTTCCTCGGCCCAACAGGCGGAGCGCCTAGCATCCGGTGTTCATGGAGCCTCATCTGCCGCACTCCGTCACCGATGGAGTCGCCACCGTCGTCATCCACCATCCGGCCAAGCGCAACGCCATGACGGCGGCGATGTGGCGGGCGCTGCCGCCACTGCTCGAACAGATGGCCGCCGACCCCGCCGTGCGGGCGCTGGTGCTCACCGGGGAGGGCGGGACGTTCTGCGCGGGGGCCGACATCTCCACGTTGCGGGAGTCGCCGGGTGAGGCGCAGGGGCTGGCGCTGCTCGCCGAGGAGGCGCTGGCGGCGTTCCCGAAGCCGACGCTCGCGGCGATCCGGGGGCACTGTGTGGGCGGCGGCTCGCAGTTGGCGGCGGCCTGTGATCTGCGGTTCGCGGAGGAGGGTTCGCTGTTCGGGATCACCCCCGCCAAGCTGGGCATCGTCTATCCGGCCTCCTCCACCCGGCGGTTGGTGGCGCTGGTCGGGCCCGGTACGGCCAAGTACCTGCTGTTCTCGGGCGAGTTGATCGACGCGGAACGGGCGCTGCGGACCGGGTTCGTGGACGAGGTGCTGCCGGAGGGCGAACTGAGCAAGCGGGTGCTGGAGTTCACCCGGGTACTGGTCTCGCGTTCGCGGTTGACGCAGGCGGCGGCGAAGGAGTTCGCGAACGGGCGTACGGACCGGGACGCGTACTGGGCCGAGCAGGCACGCGGGAGCGGCGACACCGCCGAGGGTGTCGCCGCGTTCCTGGAGCGTCGGCAGCCGCGGTTCACGTGGACCGTGTGAGCCGTGTGAGCGTGTGATCCGTGTGAGCGGTGTGGCCGTGTGAGCGTCGCCGGGGGCCGGGTGGGTCACATCAGGCGAAGCGGCTCTTGGTGCGGAACTCCTCGACGAGGTGGGCGGGGGCCTTGTGCGGGGCGCCGGCGTCGTAGGGCGGCTGGGGGTCGTACTCGGTCAACAGCTGGACGGCCTGGGCGTGTTCGTCGCCCGCGATCCTCCCGATCAGGGTGAGGCCCATGTCGATGCCGGAGGAGACCCCGGCCGCGGTGACGTACTTGCCGTCGATCACGACCCGCTCCCCCGTCGGCTCGGCGCCGTACCGCTTCAGATGGTCCAGCGCCAGCCAGTGCGAGGTGGCCCGGCGGCCTTCGAGAAGCCCGGCGCTGCCCAGAAGCAGGGAGCCGGTGCACACGGAGGTCGTCCAGGTGCTCGTACGGTCGGCGGTGCGCAGCCAGTCGAGGAGGGTCTCGTTCTCCATGTGCTCCGACTGGCCGGGGCCGCCGGGTACGACGACGATGTCCGGGCTCGGCACCTCGGCGAGCGTCCTGTCGGCGGTGATCGCGAGGGCGCCGGTGTCGGCGCGGACGGGGCCGGTCTCCTCGGCGACGAAGACCAGCTCCGCGTCGGGGAGCCGGCCGAGGGTCTCGTAGGGGCCGACGGCGTCGAGGGCGGTGAAGCGGTCGAAGAGGACGATGGCGATCTGCATGGCGATTCCCTTCAGCGGGTGGGGCGTTGAGCGGATGGATGTTCGAAGGGTGGTGTTCAGCCCGTGGGTGTGGACGCCGGGCGGAAGCGGCGGCGGTATTCCGCCGGGGAGGTGCCGAGGGTCTTCACGAAGGCTCGGCGCATGGCCTCGGGGGTGCCGTAGCCGCAGGCGCGGGAGATCCCCGCGACGCCGTCGGAGGTGTCTTCGAGGAGGCGGCGGGCGTGTTCCAGACGGACGCGGTCGACGTAGCGGCCCGGGGTCATGCCCGTCTCGGTCTGGAAGGCGCGGGCGAAGTGGCGGGGCGAGAGGCGGGCGCGGGCGGCCAGGGTCTCGACGCTCAGGTCGTCGGCGGGGTGCTCGGATATCCACTGCTGCACTTCGCGCAGCGGTTCCCGGCGGGCGGTCTGGGCGGCGAGTTGGGCGCTGAACTGGGCCTGGTTGCCCGGTCTGCGCAGGAAGACGACGAGGTGGCGGGCGATGGAGAGGGCGATCGCGCGGCTCAGGTCCTCCTCGACGAGGGCCAGGGCGAGATCGATGCCGGAGGTGACACCGGCCGAGGTGGCGATGTGTCCGTCGCGGATGTAGATGGGGTCGGGGTCGACGTCGACCGTGGGGTGGTCGCGGGCGAGTTTGTCGCAGTAGGACCAGTGGGTGGTGGCCCTGCGTCCGTCCAGGAGGCCCGCTTCGGCGAGCAGGACGGCGCCGGTGCAGACCGAGACGAGGCGCTCCGCGCGCGGGCCGTTCTCGCGCAGCCAGGCGACCAGGTCCGGGGCGGGGTCACGGGTGCCCTGGCCGCCCGGGACGAGCAGGGTGTGCGGGGCGGGCGCCGAGGCGAGGGCGTGGTCCGGGACCAGGGTGAGGCCGCTGGAGGTGCGTACGGGGGTGCCGTCCGGGGACGCCGTGCGGATGGTGTAGGTGCCGGGGGCGTGGGCCTCCGCGCCGGCGAAGACCTCCAGCGGGCCGGAGACGTCGAGGCTCTGCACGCCGTCGAAGAGGACGACCAGGACGGTTCGCATGCCTTCGATTCTTGGTGGGGCGGATGATGGCCGCAATGACGAGTTCCCCACCTTTTCTGCCACTGGGACACTCCGTCCCTGTCATACGAACCAACCGGTCGGTAACGTGCCCGGCATGACCTCTTCCCTTCCCGACCGCGCCGGTCGCCGCTGTCACGATCTGCTCAATCCGCTCCACTCCGCGCACTACTTCTCGCCCGATCTCGCCCGCGAGTTGGCCGCCGTGGGGGTCGAGGACCCCCATGCGGCGTACTTCGCGGTGCGGGCGGCGGCCATGGGGACGGTCGGCGCGGGTGTGGTGACGGCGGCGTTCTTCAACTTCCGGCATGAGCTGGTGGCCAAGCATGTGCCGGCGGTGTGGGAGACCGTGTCGCCGACCGTGGTGCTGGCGGCGCGCGAGCGGGCGGCGGACGCCACACTGCGGCGGCTGCTCGGGGAGGAGCTGATCGGGGCGAAGGAGGTGGCCGAGGCGGCGGAACTGGCGTTGCGGGCGGCCGAGGCATGTGTACGGATCGCGCGCCCCCTGTATGCCGCGCACGCCGATCTGTCCATACCCGAGCGCCCTCATCTCGCGCTCTGGCACGCGGCCACACTGCTGCGGGAGCACCGGGGGGACGGGCATCTGGCCGTACTCCTCGACGCCGGTCTCGATCCGGTCGAGGCGCTGGTCAGCCATAGCGCGACCGGTAAGGGCATGTCGCCGAAGTGGATGCTCAGGACGCGGGGCTGGACGCGGGAGGAGTGGGACGCGGCGAGCGAGCGGCTCCGGGAGCGGGGACTGCTCGACGGCGAGGGGGAGCTGACGGAGGCGGGGATCGCGCTGCGGGAGGAGATCGAGGCCGCGACCGATCGCCTGGACCGGGCGCCGTACGAACATCTGGGCGCGGCCGGGACGGAACGGCTCACCGGGCTGCTGGCGGGGCCGGTGACCGGGATGCTGGGCAGGGGCGCCTTTCCGGCGGGGATGATCGGCAAGCGCTGACAGCGGTGGCGGGGGCCGCATGAACCGGGTGGGGCGCGGTACCCGGTCCTTCCTGGCCCTGTCGGGCGGGAGAGGAAAGTCGGGCGGGAGTCGGGCGGGAGCGAAAGGAGAAGGACGTGTTCCGAGCGATCGCTGATGTGCTGCGGCAGATCGGAGGGGCCATCGCCACGGTGGTGACGCTGCCGTTCCGGGCACTGGCAAGGCTGTTCGGTGGAGCGTCGGAGTCCGGCCGCCGGGCTGGGCGAGCGCGCCGGGCCTGAGAGCCTGTGTCATATCCCCGGTCGGATCAGCGCGCGGCGTCATGGGGGTCCCCCGACGCGAGGTTGTTCGAGCGTGGGGGAGGAGCTACTAGGGCGTTTCGGCAACGCGGCATGGGGGTCCCCCGCGCGAGCGAAGCCGAGCGTGGGGGAGTGCGTGCCAGGCGTCGCGCGCCCGGCCGGGGATATGACACAGGCTCTGAGCACCCCGACACCGTGTGACGCCCGTCCACGGCCCAGCCCACCGGGGTCACGGCCGGTGCGCCACCGCGTGTGTCGGACCCGGATCGCCGCCCTGATGCCCCGCTGTCGGTGGTGCCTGTCACAATTGCGGCGCAACCTCAGTGGAGAAGGCGGTACGGGATCGTGACGACACCCGGGTCCATCGGGTCCATCAACGTAGGGTCCATCGAAGGCAGGATCGCCGAGGAGCTCGGCGTACGGGAGCGGCAGGTGAAGGCCGCGGTCGAACTGCTCGACGGCGGTTCGACCGTGCCCTTCATCGCCCGCTACCGCAAGGAAGCGACCGAGATGCTCGACGACGCGCAGCTGCGCACGATCGAGGAGCGGCTGCGCTACCTGCGGGAGCTGGAGGAGCGGCGGACGGCGATCCTGGACTCGGTGCGCGAACAGGGCAAGCTCACCGCGGAGCTGGAGGCCCAGATCCGCGGTGCCGAGACCAAGGCGCGGCTTGAGGACATCTATCTGCCGTTCAAGCCGAAGCGCAGGACCAAGGCCCAGATCGCCCGCGAGGCCGGACTCGAACCGCTCGCCGAGGGGCTGCTCGGTGACCCGACGGTCGAGCCGCTGGCCGCCGCTGCGGCCTTCGTCGACGCCGACAAGGGCGTCGCCGACCCGCAGGCCGCCCTCGACGGCGCCCGGGCGATCCTCACCGAGCGGTTCTCGGAGGACGCCGACCTGATCGGCGAGTTGCGTGAGCGCATGTGGGTGCGTGGCCGTCTGGCCACGAAGGTGAAGGACGGCAAGGAGGAGGCGGGCGCCAAGTTCGCCGACTACTTCGACTTCGCCGAGCCGTTCACGGAGCTGCCCTCGCACCGCATCCTGGCGATGCTGCGCGGCGAGAAGGAAGAGGTCCTGGACCTCGTCCTGGAGCCGGAGGAGCCCTCCGAGCAGCCCGGTCCTTCGTCGTACGAGGGGATCGTGGCCTCGAAGTTCGGGATCGCCGAGCGCGGGCGGCCCGCCGACAAGTGGCTGACGGACACGGTCCGTTGGGCCTGGCGCACCCGCATCCTCGTGCACCTCGGCATCGATCTGCGGCTGCGGCTGCGCACGGCCGCCGAGGACGAGGCGGTGAACGTGTTCGCGGCGAACCTGCGCGATCTGCTGCTGGCCGCCCCCGCCGGTACGCGCGCGACGCTGGGCCTCGACCCCGGTTTCCGTACGGGTGTGAAGGTCGCCGTGGTCGACGCCACCGGCAAGGTCGTCGCGACGGATGTGATCTACCCGCATGTCCCGGCCAACAAGTGGGACGAGGCGATCGCCAGGCTGGCGCGGCTGGCCAAGGAGCACGCGGTCGAGCTGGTCGCGATCGGCAACGGCACGGCGTCCCGTGAGACCGACAAGCTCGCCGGTGAACTGATCGGCAGGCACCCGGAGTTGAAGCTCACCAAGGTGATGGTGTCGGAGGCGGGCGCTTCGGTGTACTCGGCGTCGGCGTTCGCCTCGCAGGAGCTGCCGGGTATGGATGTGTCGCTGCGCGGTGCCGTGTCGATCGCGCGCCGGCTCCAGGACCCGCTGGCCGAGCTGGTGAAGATCGACCCGAAGTCGATCGGCGTCGGCCAGTACCAGCACGATCTGTCCGAGGTGAAGCTGTCGCGCTCGCTGGACGCGGTGGTCGAGGACTGTGTGAACGGCGTCGGTGTCGACGTCAACACGGCGTCGGCTCCGCTGCTCGCCCGGGTCTCCGGCATCACCTCCGGGCTCGCCGAGAACATCGTGGCCCACCGGGACGCCAATGGGCCGTTCAGCTCCCGCTCCCAGCTGAAGAACGTGGCGCGGCTCGGTCCGAAGGCGTACGAGCAGTGCGCGGGCTTCCTGCGCATCCGGGGCGGCGACGACCCGCTGGACGCGTCCAGCGTGCACCCCGAGGCGTACCCGGTGGTGCGGCGGATGGTGAAGACGGCGGGCGACGAGGTCGCGGCGCTGATCGGCAACACGGCCGTGCTGCGGTCGCTGAAGCCGGGTGACTTCGTGGACGAGACGTTCGGTCTGCCGACCGTGACGGACATCCTGAAGGAGCTGGAGAAGCCGGGGCGCGACCCCCGGCCCGCGTTCAGGACGGCCACCTTCAAGGAGGGCGTCGAGAAGATCTCCGACCTGGCCTCCGGGATGGTCCTGGAGGGCGTGGTGACGAATGTGGCGGCCTTCGGCGCCTTCGTGGACGTCGGTGTCCATCAGGACGGGCTCGTCCATGTGTCGGCCATGTCGAAGACGTTCGTCAAGGACCCGCGTGATGTCGTCAAGCCCGGTGACATCGTCAAGGTGAAGGTCCTCGACGTCGACATCCCGCGCAAGCGGATCTCGCTGACGCTGCGGCTGGACGACGAGGCCGCGCCGCAGGGCGGTCAGCAGGGTGGCGGGGGTTCCCGGCCGCAGCGCGGGGGCGGGGGCCGTGGTCCTCAGCAGCAGCGTCAGGGCCGCGGGGGCGGGGGCGGCGGCTCGCGCCAGGGTTCCGGTGCCCCCGCCCCGGCGAACAGCGCGATGGCGGACGCCCTGCGCCGTGCGGGGTTGCTGGACCAGAAGCGCCGCTGACGCGAGAGGCACGCTTCAGGCTCCCCCAGCCTGACGCGAAGGGCGTGAACCGGGCGGCACCGAGACACCGGCCAGGTCGGTGTCTCGGTGCCGCCCGGTTGCACGGAAGGGACGCGGCCGTGGTCGGCGACCACGCAGCCGGGACCGGTCATCCGGTCAGGGGCATTCGCCGCCCCACGTCGCCGAGTTGATGGTGCCCGCCGCGGCGATGCTGAGGCGGTTGGTGTCCGGCGGGTAGTGCAGACATATGTTGAACACCCGGCCGTCGCTCTGCCGGGTGAAATTGACATAGATGTGATCAGCGCCGGGCCAGGCGACACCGTTGTTGATGACCGTTCCGGAACTGGCCAGATACATGTTGTAGAGGTTGCCCTGCGACTTCCAGCGCGGGAGGCCGTCGGCGGCCATGTTGTCCCATACGCAGACGTAGGAGCGCGGGCAGTCGGACGGCGCGGCCGACGCGGTGGGGGCGGTGGCAAGGCCGACGCCGAGCAGGGAAGAGGCCGCGGCGAGAACGACACCGAGCCGGCGGATGCGCTTCATGAACCCTCCTGGAGTGCGGTGGTCGGACAGTGACGAAAGTGCGTCGGGCACCCATGCTGTCGCCGTCCGCCGAGGGCTCACCACACCTTGAAGTTGTGCCTTAAACGTCGAGCGCCGCACTCGACGGGCTCCGCAGAAGGGCGAGCCCGGCCGGTGTGACGGTGTGCAGGACATGCCTGCGGTGGCGCACGCTCAGCAACAGACCGGCACGGCGCAGGACGGCGGTGTGCTGGCTGGCCGCGGCCCCCGAGATACCGAACCGCTGTGCGAGTTCCCCGGTCGTCCGGCCGGTCACGATGTCTTCGAGGATGGCGGCCCGGGTACGGCCCACCAGGGCACCCAGCGCCGCGCCCCGCTCCGCGCCGCCGCCCGCCCGGGCCCAGCCGAGGGTGTGCTGGATGGGGTAGACGAGGATCGGGGTGAGGTCCGGGGAGGCGAGGGTGACGGGTCTTCGGAAGCAGAAGAAGGAGGGCTGGAGCAGCAACCCCCGGCCCTCCAGGCGGAGTTCGCGGTCCACCGGGTAGTCGGCCTCCAGCACGGGCGGCCGCCAGCGCAGTACGGGGCTGAAGCCGGCCAGCAGTCCTTCGGTGCCGCCCGCGAGCACCGCGCGGGTGCGTACGGCACGGTCGGCGTCCACCTGAGCCAGGACGTGGGGCCAGAAGGGGGCGAGCGCGTGCCGGTGGTAGGCGTGCAGGGCGCGGCCGAGTCGGCGCAGGGCCTCGGGTTCGCCGTCGGCCAGGGCTCGGTGGCCGGCCGGGAGGGGGCGTGAGCGCCCTTGGGAGGTGGCGAGCCGGGTGAGATCGCCGCGCAGCAGTGATCTGGGGGTGCTGAGTACCGTGTCGACGGCGCTTCCCAGGTCCTGGGCGCCGTCGAGGTCGGGGGTCAGGAAGTCCGGTGAGTAGCCGCGTGGGGGAAGCAATGGGGCGAGGGCACGGGCGGCCGGAGGAAGACGCGGGCGGATCAGGCGCCGCCATTCGCCGAAGGCAAAGCCGTTCTCCCGCGTGATCAGCGTCTGGAAGCTGTTGGTGATCTCCCAGAGGGGGTCGGGCGCGGCGGCGATACGCACGCGCGCGAGGTCGTCAGCGGTGAAGTGCACTCGAAGCATGAGGTCTTCCGATGGTGGTCGGTCACCGGGACGGGCGATATCTCATGACAGTCGCGGGGCCGCCGGGCCCTCACAAGGCGTCAACCGGTCATATGCCCCGCAAGGGGGAAACCACCGTCGGCGGGCGGGATCAGCCCTCGGTCACCTTGCCCGCGTCCACCTCGAAGCGGCGGGTCACATGGACCGCGTCCAGCATGCGGCGGTCGTGGGTGACGAGGAGCAGTGTGCCCTCGTAGGAGTCGAGTGCGGACTCCAGTTGCTCGATGGCGGGGAGATCGAGGTGGTTGGTGGGCTCGTCGAGGACGAGGAGGTTGGTGCCGCGTCCCTGGAGGAGGGCGAGGGCGGCACGGGTGCGTTCTCCCGGGGAGAGGGTGATCGCGGGCCGTAGGACGTGATCCGTTTTGAGGCCGAACTTGGCCAGGAGGGTGCGTACTTCGACCGGTTCGGTGTCGGGGACGGCCGCGCAGAAGGCGTCGAGGAGGGACTCGGGGCCATGGAAGAGCCCCCGTGCCTGGTCGACCTCACCGACGAGGACACCGGAGCCGAGTGAGGAGTGGCCCGTGTCGAGAGCGATACGGCCGAGCAGGGCGCCCAGCAGGGTGGACTTGCCCGCGCCGTTCGCGCCGGTGATGGCGATCCGGTCCGCCCAGTCGATCTGCAGCGACACCGGGCCGAAGACGAAGTCGCCCCGCCGCACCTCGGCGTCCCGCAGGGTGGCGACGACCGCGCCGGAGCGCGGGGCCGCCGCGATCTCCATCCGCAGATCCCACTCCTTGCGCGGCTCCTCGACCACCTCCAGGCGCTCGATCATGCGCTGGGTCTGCCGCGCCTTGGCGGCCTGCTTCTCGCTCGCCTCGCTGCGGAACTTGCGGCCGATCTTGTCGTTGTCGTTGGCCGCCTTGCGCCGGGCGTTCTTGACACCCTTGTCCATCCAGGAACGCTGTATCTGGGCCCGGTCCTGGAGTGCGCTCCGCTTGTCCGCGTACTCCTCGTAGTCCTCCCGCGCGTGCCGCCGCGCCGTCGCCCGCTCCTCCAAGTAGGCCTCGTAGCCACCGCCGTAGAGGTTGATCCGGTTCTGCGCGAGGTCGAGTTCGAGGACCTTGGTGACCGTACGGGTGAGGAACTCACGGTCATGGCTGACGACGACGGTCCCGGCCCGCAGCCCGGACACGAACCGCTCCAGCCGCTCCAGGCCGTCCAGATCGAGGTCGTTGGTGGGCTCGTCGAGCAGGAACACGTCATAACGGGAGAGCAGGAGTGAGGCGAGCCCCGCGCGGGCCGCCTGGCCGCCGGAGAGGCCCGTCATCGGCTGGTCCAGATCGACCCCGAGCCCCAGGGAGTCGGCGACCTCCGCCGCCCGCTCGTCCAGATCGGCGCCACCGAGGTCGAGCCACCGCTCCAGGCTCACCGAGTACGCGTCGTCCGCGCCCGGCGCCCCGTCCACGAGCGCCTGCGTGGCCTCGTCCATCGCGACCTGCGCCGCCGCCACCCCGGTACGCCGGGCCAGGAACTCCCGTACGGACTCCCCCTCCCGTCGCTCGGGCTCCTGCGGCAGATGCCCCACGCTCGCGGTGGGCGGCGACAACCGCAGCTCCCCCCGCTCCGGCGGCAACAACCCCGCCAACAACCGCAGCAAGGTCGACTTGCCGGCCCCATTGGCCCCGACCAGCCCGATCACATCCCCGGGGGCGACGACGAGGTCCAGCGAGGAGAACAACGACCGGTCACCGTGCCCGGCAGAGAGATTCTTGACTACGAGGGTGGCGCTCACAAGGGGAGATCCTAATGACCGCCGAGGCAGGGCCGCGCCCTTAGGGGCGCGGGGAACCGCGCGACCAGCCCCCACAACCCGCAGCCGCCCTACAGCCAGCCAACCCACCCCCTTAGGCCATCGGCTCAACAAGCACCGTTCCGGACGTCCTGGCCACAATGAACGACTCCCCCTTCACAGCCTTCGCGTCCATCCCGATCCGATGCCGCCCGGCCGGAAGAATCCCGTCGAAGAATCTGTACGTGTGCGCCCGGGAGAGCCGGTCGAGCCGATACGCGGTCAACTCGACGCGGCACGTCGAGGTGATCTCGATGCCCGCCTGACCGCCGGAGGCGACGAGCCGGGTCAGCCGACGCTGCCGCGCCGGACTGCGGTCGAGCGCGTTCTCGATCTGGGCGACGAGGAGGGGGATGATCGGGGCGAGCCCGTCGACGTACGCGACATCGACCCCCGCCCGGTCGAAGGCCCGCCGTACGGACTCCCGGTCGGCCCGGCCGACGGCCTGACCGAAGGCGACCGCGCCGTAGCCGCGCAGCTCCTCCACGGGCACCCCGTCGGCGTCCTGCGCCATGTCCGCGCCGATCCCGATCGCCCGTAGCGCGGCGGCGAGTTTGGCGAGGACCGCGACCCGGGCACCGATGAGGAGGACCCGGCGGCGGGTCGACGTCTCGTCGGCGGACTCCCGCAGCAGGGACTGCAACGCGCTCCGGTACTCGGGGCCGTGGAAGCGGAAGGGGCCGATGCCCGTGTAGCCGTTCAGCCGGAGGTCGGGCTCCTCCTCCGTCTGCCAGGCGAAGTCACGCCACACATAGTCGTCGCCGTCCCGCTCTATCACCGCGGTCACGGCACCGCAGGCGAGGTCGGCGCATTCCGGGCAGCCGTAGATGACGTAGCGATCGCCGCTCAGCGGTGCCTCGGCCTCCAGCAGCAGGCTGCGGACCTGGGCGCTGAAGATCGACGGCGGGACGTCGGAGGCGAGGGGGGAGACGGCGTCGAGGTCGGAGAGCTGGAACAGCAGCGGGTGTCCGTCGACGATGAAGTCCACGAAGTCCCGGTGCGCTTGGTAGGCGCCGTTGGCGAGGACGCCACCGGCTCGCATCGCCGGTGCCAGGCCGAAGGTCGCGTACTCGGCAGACATGCTGTGAGTATCCCCACAAATTCAGACTTGTGAGCACGGCATGACATATTCCGCTAACGTCCCTTCGTGACCGATGAATCGAACAGCGATGTGATCGTGGTCGGTGGCGGAGTCGTCGGGTTGACGACGGCCGTCGTCCTCGCGGAGCGCGGCAGACGGGTACGGATCTGGACACGGGAGCCGGCGGAGCGCACGACGTCCGCCGTCGCGGGCGGACTGTGGTGGCCGTACCGCATCGAACCGGAGGCGCTCGTCGGCGAGTGGGCGCTCGAATCACTCACCGTGTACAAGGAGTTGGCGGCGCGTCCGGACGACACGGGCGTACGCATGGTCGAGGGCGTACACGGCGGGACGACGTTGGACGGGCTCGGTGACTGGGCGTCACGAGTAGCGGGGCTGCGGGCGGCGACGGCCGAGGAGTACGCCGGGACCGGGCTGTGGGCGCGGCTGCCGGTGATAGACATGCCGGTCCATCTGCGGTGGCTGCGCGAGCGGTTCGCCGCGGCGGGCGGGGTGGTCGAGGAACGTACGGTCCTCGACCTCGCCGAGGTCCCCGCGCGGGTCGTCGTCAACTGCACGGGGCTCGGCTCCCGGAACCTGGTACCGGATGCGTCGGTACGGCCGATTCGTGGGCAGCTGGTCGTCGTGGAGAACCCCGGAGTCACCACCTGGCTCACGTCGGTGGACGGGCCGGGTGCGAAGAGTACGTACTTCATACCGCAGCCGGGTGGGTTGATTCTCGGAGGTACGGCGGAGGACGACGTGTGGTCGTTGACGCCCGATCCTGTGATCGCCGAGGAGATCGTGCGGCGGTGTGCGGTGCTCCGGCCGGAGATCGCGGGGGCGCGGGTGCTTGAGCATCGGGTTGGGCTGCGGCCGGCTCGGGCGGGGGTGCGGTTGGAGAAAGTGCCTCTGGCAGGGGGGCGGGTGTTGGTGCACAACTATGGGCATGGTGGGGCGGGGGTGACTGTTGCTTGGGGGTGTGCGTCTGAAGTTGCGGGGTTGGTTGGCGGGTAGGGGTGGGGTTGAACGGCCGGTTCGCGGGCTGCGGGTTGTGGGGGCTGGTCGCGCCCACGCGGCGGAGCCGCATATTGACACAGCCCCGCGCCCCTCTTGGGCCTTCGGCCCATCAAGGGGCGGGACCCACGTCCCAAACTCAGCCCCGCACCCCAAACTCAGCCCCACGTCCCAAACTCAGCACCCCACACCCGCATCGCAGGTGAACACCCCCGATCAGAAGTGCGCCCCCCGTCCAGCCCCCTACTCCACCCGATGCCCGATCGGGTCGCCCTCCACCTCCGTGCCCTGGCCCGGGCCGACTCTCAGCTCGAATTCGCCGTCGTAGCGTTGGTGGCCCTGGACCACGGCCAGTTCGACGGCTGCCGAGGCCATTTCCTCGCGGACGACGATCGGGTCGCGGCGGAGGTCGCGCATCAGGGCGACGCACATGCCGATCATGACGAGGACGAAGGGGGCGGCGGCCAGGATCGTAAGGTTCTGGAGGCCGTTGAGGGCGTCGCCCTGGCCGCTGCCCACCAGGAGCATGATCGCGGCGACGGCCCCGGTGACCACGCCCCAGAAGACGACAACGAAGCGGCCGGGTTCGAGGGCGCCGCGTTGTGAGAGCGTGCCCATGACGATGGAGGCGGCGTCGGCGCCGGAGACGAAGAAGATGCCGACGAGGATCATCACGAGCAGGCTGCTGACGGTGGCGATGGGGAACTCGTGGAGGACGGCGAAGAGCTGGCCCTCGGGGGTGGACTCGTCGCCGAGTCGGTCCTGTCGCTGGAGCCGCATCGACGTGCCGCCGAAGACGGCGAACCAGACGAGGCTGACCGTGCTGGGGACGAGGATGACCCCGCCGACGAACTGGCGGATGGTGCGGCCCCGGCTGATGCGGGCGATGAACATACCGACGAACGGCGTCCAGGAGATCCACCACGCCCAGTAGAAGACGGTCCAGCCGCTGAGCCAGTCGGCCACGCCGTCGCCGCCCGACGCCTCGGTGCGGCCCGCGAGTTGGGGCAGATCGCCCAGGTAGGAGAAGACCGAGGTCGGCAGGAGGTCGAGGATCAGGATCGTCGGGCCCGCGACGAAGACGAAGACGGCGAGCAGCAGGGCCAGCACCATGTTGATGTTGGACAGCCACTGGATGCCCTTCTCCACACCGGAGACCGCGGAGGCCACGAACGCCAGGGTCAGTACGGCGATGATGGCGACGAGCAGTCCGGTGCTCACCTTCTCCATCCAGCCCAACTCCCGTACGCCGGAGCCGATCTGGAGCGCGCCCAGGCCGAGAGAGGCGGCGGAGCCGAAGATGGTGGCGACGATCGCGAGGATGTCGATGATCCGGCCGCCGGTGCCGTTCGCGTGTTTCTCGCCGATCAGCGGGGTGAAGACGGCGCTGATGGTCTGGCGTCGGCGTTTGCGGAAGGTGCTGTAGGCGATGGCGAGGCCCACCACGGCGTAGATCGCCCAGGGGTGCAGCGTCCAGTGGAAGAGCGTGGTGGCCATCGCGGTCTCCATGCGCTCGCCGGGGCCCTGGGGGTCGGTGCCGGGCGGGGGCGCGGTGTAGTGCGCGAGGGGCTCGCTGACGCCGTAGAACATCAGGCCGATGCCCATGCCCGCGCTGAACATCATGGCGACCCAGGAGACCGTGCGGAACTCGGGCTTCTCGCCGTCGACGCCGAGGTGGATGCGGCCGTAGCGGCTGAGCGCGAGCCAGAGGGCGAAGATCACGAAGCAGGAGGCGGCCAGCATGAAGGCCCAGCCGCCGTTGTGGATCAGACCGCTCAGCAGCTTGCCGGAGGCGTCTTCGAGCGAGTCGGTGGCGATGGCGCCCCAGAGCACGAAGGCCAGGGTGAGCGCGGCCGTGACCCCGAACACGACACGGTCCGTCCGGGGCCGCCCGCCGCCGGGGAGACCCGCCTCCGATCCCGGAAGCGCGCCTCCCCCGTGGTGGGTGGTGGGGTTGTCGGGCGTCACAAGTGGAACCTTTCCGCAGGTGGCTGGAACTAGCTGCTCCTGCCCACTGAGCCGTACCGCATGTCACGCCGATCCCGACTTTTTCAGCAGGTCGAGTCGGGCTCCCCCTCCGTCAGCCGATACGGCGCCCGCTCGTCGAGGAGCAGGGGCACCAGGGCCCGCATTTGCTGTCGCAGCGGTACGAGAACGCCGTCGTCGTCGCTGGTGGGGCGGGTGCGGACGCCGTGCAGTCGGAGTTCGTCCGCGATGTCTTCGTACTGCTGTTCAGTTAGTCGGTAACCGCACGGTGGGTCCTGGATCACCTCGGTGGGCTCGGCCGGGTCGTTGTCGGCGCCGCCGAGGTAGACCGGGCCGGTGTCGCGCAGTCCGGCGCGTCGGGCCGCACCGGTCGCCGCGTCGACCTGCGGGCCGCGTTCCCCGGCGAAACGGAACAAGCCCTTCAATGCGGTGAGCTGGGAATTCACCCGGCGCACATGGTTGGCCTGCTCCGTGGTGCCGTCCGTCAGAGGCTCCACCCGGCTCTCGATCAGCAAACCGACCGCGTGTTTGACGCCGGTCATGTTCCGCAGGATGCGTTCCTGACCGTCTCCCGCGACCTGGCGGATCGGATCGCCGGTGACGGGGTCGGTCCAGATGCCGTAGGTGCCGGTCGAGTAGCCCGCCGTCCGCGCGGCCGGGCGTACGTACTCCTGGGACAGCCTGGTCGCCTCGGTGTGCACGGCCGCGTCGGTGTTGAGGTTGCGCGGCCAGAGGTCGAACAGGTCCTTGTCGTAGTACTGGGGTGTGGCCCCGTATTCGTGCAGGTCGTAGACGACGTCCGGCTCGCGGTCGCGCAGGACGGCGGCGAGTGCGCGGGCCTCGGCGGTCTTCAGGGCCAGGTGGTCGCGGTTGATGTCGATGCCGTCGCCGTTGCCCCGGGTGTTCGCGGCCCGGCCGTCCGGGTTGGCGGTGGGCAGGACGAGGATCGTGGTGTCCCTCAGCAGCCGCTCGGTCCGCCGGTCCTCGGTGTGGGCGAGGTCGCGGATCGTGGTGAGGCATGCCTCACGGCCGGAGGGCTCGTCGCCGTGCTGACTGCAGACGAGGAGGACCGTGCGCGAGGTGGGGCGGGTGCCGATGCGTACGAGCCGGAGCGGGCGGTCCTGCTTCGTGGTGCCGATGCGGGTGATCGACACACGCTCGCTCCCCCGGTCCACCGCGGCGAGGAAGTCCTGCTCCTCGGCCTGCGTCGTCCAGCGGGCACCGTCGGTCTGTTCGAACCCAGTGCGCGGCGGAGTGGTGGCGTCAGCGGCCGTGTACGCGGAGGTCGGCTGATCCCCCGCCGCGTACGCGGGGGTCGTCAGGAGGGGCGCGGCGAGGGCGGCGGTTGCGATCAGCGTCGCCGCACTGGCGGCCTTCATTCGTCACCACCGGAGGCGCTGACGGCCTCGCCCGGTACTCGGGCTGCCCGGCTCGGGTCGCGTACGCCGTCGAGGACGGACGGCTCGGGTGCCTTGCCCATGGCGCCCGCGGTGGCCTGAGCAAAGGCGCCGGCGCCGCCGACCAGCGGTACCCGGGCGGAGGTGCGCTTGAGGTCGAGCGTCAGGGTGGGGGTCGTCGACGGCGGGTCGATGAGGTCTTTGTCGGTGCCCGCGATGATCAGGGCGAGACGGTGGCCCGCCGGGACGACATGGTCGGTGGCGTGCAGATCGAGGGTGATCGTGTACGGGGTGCCGGGGGTCAACGGGGCTCCCGTGGTGGAGGAGTGGTTGCCGAGGTCGGCCCAGCCCCGGCTGACGATCGTGTAGTCGACGTCGGCGGTCTTCGCCCTGGTCTCCCGGAAGCAGGAGCTGTCCCCGGTGGTGCTCGGGCCCCAGCAGGTGCGCTCGGTGAGGGTGGTGATGCCTTCGCCGACGCCGGCGTAGTCGCGGATGGTGTCCGGGCCGAGGTCGACCAGGACGGCCGAGAGATGGGCCGTGGAGGTGGTCGGGGTGGCGGTGACGGTCACCTTGGAGGAGCCGGACACACGGACGTCCCGGGTGAGGGTCGGGGTGACGAAGCCGGCCTTCTCCGGGGTGGACCGGTCGACATACGCCGCCCAGTCGGTCTCGCTAAGCGCCGGGTTGTCGGTGAAGGTCTCGGTGCCGGACCGCTGGCGCAGGCCGAGGGTGCCCACGCCCGGCTGGGTGCCCTCGGCCGGGCGGAGGGTCGTGGTCCCGGTGCCCCGGGGCGGCCAGACGTTCGATGTCTCCCACTGGTCGGGGTGGCGTTCGATGTCGGCCATGGGCTCGTCGTCGATGCCGTTGTCGTAGCCGAGGAGTTCATGGTCGAACCAGCGGTGCAGGGTGTCGACCCACTCGGCGCGGCGGAAGTCGAAGGGGTCCACATGGCCGGTCTGGGAGAGCCAGATCTTGCGCTCGACTCCGTGCTCGGCGAGAGCGTCCCACCACTGGCCGAAGTGCTTGGGCCGGACATTGAGGTCCTGCTGACCGTGGATCACGAAAACGCTGGCGTCGATCTTCCGGACGTCCTTGACGTGGTCGCGCTCCGTCCACAGCGGGGTCCAGTCGCCGGTGCGCGGGGCGCCGTCGACGAGTTGCTGCTGGATATGGCCGCACTTGGCGCGGGCGTCGGGGCTCTCGACATAGTCGGAGAGCCACTCGGGGCCGGAGTCGTAGAGCGGGGCGCCCTGGGCGAAGTAGTAGTCGTACCAGGAGGAGATGGCGCCGATCGGGACGATGGTCTCCAGGCCCTCGACGCCGGTCGCGGCCACTCCGTTGGCGACGGTGCCGTCGTAACTCTTGCCGATCATGCCGGTCCTGCCGTTGGTCCAGTCGGCCTCGGCCTTCGTGGCGCCCGTGCGGGTGGTGTAGGCGGTGCCCCGGCCGCCCAGCCAGTCGACGACCGCCTTGGCGGACTGGATGTCGGAGCGGCCGCCGACGTCGACACAGCCGTCGGAGCGATTGGTTCCGGCCAGGTCGACGGCGACGAAGGCGTAGCCGCGCGGCACGAAGTAGTTGTCGTAGAACAGCGGCATCTGGACGACATTGCCCGCCGCGTCGTACGTCTTGCGCTGTGACTCGTTGCCCCGTCCACAGCAGGAGTAGTAGGGGCTGGCGTCCATGATCACGGGGATCTCGCGGCCCCGGCGGTCGGGTTCACTCGGGCGGACGATGTCGACGGCGACCCGGTCGGCCTTTCCGTCGCGGTCGCCGTCGAGTCCGGTGTCCACCCAGACGGCTTCGCGGATGGCGTTGTCGTACGAGTAGACGGGCTCGCTCTTGCGGGGGGTCGCGGAGTCGGCGACGGCCGGGGTGAGGAAGCCGGCCGTGAGGGCGGCGGTCGTGGCCGCCGTCGCGAGCGTTCTCCAGGTCGTGCAGCACATGCGTCGCACAGGTATCGGCATGCGCGGACGGTACTGCGGTCAACTCCCGTGCAAAAGGGCGCCTGTTGGGGCGCGCGAGGCTTCGGCCATCGTGTGGCTCGAAAGGGGCGTGAGCCGGGGTGGCACATGTCGGCCGAATGGCGATCGTGTGACAGGGGCGGCCATGGACACGGCAGGGGGCACAGGTACTGAATAGGCTCCGCACAGTTTCGCGCGGAACCGTTCTCCGACGACTTGGAGTGATTCGTGCACCGCAGACTCATCGCCCCGGGCGCGTTCGCGGCCGCCCTGCTGCTGGCGGTCCCGGCCTCGGCGGCCGACTACGAGCCCGGTGCGCCGGGGATCGGCGACCCCTACTACCCGGCCTACGGCAACGGCGGTTACGACGTCTCCCACTACGACCTCCGGCTCAAGTACCAGCCGGACACGGACCGGCTCGAAGGCACGGCGACGCTGCTGGCCAGGACCACCGAGAATCTGTCCCGCTTCAACCTGGACTTCCTGCTCGACGTCAGCGAGGTACGGGTCAACGGCGCCGAGGCGGCCTTCGCCACCTCCGGTCAGCACGAGCTGGAGATCACCCCGAGGAACCCACTGCCCAAGGGCACCGAGATCACCGTCGTGGTGCGCTACGCGGGGGTGCCGTCGGCAAAGCAGGCGTACGGCTTCACCAGCTGGCTGCGCACCCCGGACGGCGGTGTCGCGGCGGGCGAGCCCGAGGCGGCCTGGTGGTGGTTCCCGAGCAACGACCATCCGCTGGACAAGGCCACGTACGACGTGTCGGTCCTCGTCCCCGACGGCAACCAGGCGATCTCCAACGGCACGCTGCAGTCGACCAGTTCACGCGCGGGCTGGACCCGCTACAACTGGCGCTCCAACAAACCGCAGGTCACCTATCTCGCCACGCTCGCCATCGGCAAGTTCGACGTCACCACCGGGCGCACCGACAACGGCATCCCGATCATCAACGCGTACAGCAAGGACCTCGGCGACGCCTATGGCGCCGCCCGGGCCAGCGTCGAACGTACGGGCGAGATCGCGGAGTGGCTGACCGAGTACTTCGGGCCGTATCCGTACAACAGCCTTGGGGGGTATGTGCCGAACACACCCCAGGTGGGGTACGCGCTGGAGACGCAGACCCGGCCGTTCTACAGTCCGCGGCAGTTCGGGAACGGGTCGAACGTCTCCGTGGTCGTCCATGAGCTGGCCCATCAGTGGTACGGGGATCTCGTCTCGGTCGCCGGGTGGAGGGACATCTGGATCAACGAGGGGTTCGCCCGGTATGCGCAGTGGCTGTGGTCCGAGCATGAGAACGAGGGGACCGCTCAGGAGATCGCCGACTATGTGTACGCGTCGCATCCGGCCGACGATCCGTTCTGGACCGTGAAGCCGGGGAATCCCGGGCCGGAGAACCAGTTCCATCTCGCCGTGTACGACCGGGGAGCGTTGGCTCTCCAGGCGTTGCGGAACGAGATCGGGGACGAGGCGTTCTTCGAGATTCTGAAGGGGTGGCCGGCGGAGTACGCGCATGGGAACGCGACGGTGGGCGACTTCGTCGCCTATGCCGAGGGGGTTTCCGGGCGGTCACTGGAGGGGGTGTTCGAGACGTGGTTGTTCGAGCCGGTGAAGCCGAAAATGCCTGCGGCAGCGGTGGCTGGGGGCGGGGGTTCGCCCAAGGCGCCTAAGTCCTGGAAGAAGATTGTGGCGACGAACTCCGTTCATGAGCGAGGGCATGAGCACTAATAGCTCGGGGGGTTCGGTTGGTTGTTGGCTGCGGGGCCGTCGTGGCTGGTCGCGCCCACGCGGCGGAGCCGCATATGGACACAGCCCCGCGCCCCTTTGACGGGGGCTTCGCCCCGTCAAGGGCGCGGGTGTGCCCCTGCCTCGATCGGCTCGCCGATGACCTTGCCGGCCAAGTTCGAGGCCAACTCTGCTGCGTAGGTGCGGAGTTCGGCCTCGGCAGTGGTGCGGTCCGTGATGATTTGGGCGTGGCCGTCGCTGAGGATGCGCTGTTGTTCGCGTAGGGCTGCCGCTCGGGCCTCGGCGATGAGGGCGGCGCCCTGTTCGAAGGCCTGCTGGCGGATGCGGGCCGCTTCGTGGCGGGCGTCGGCCAGGGCCGCCGCCACCTCGGCCTGTTTGGCCGCCGCCTCCGCCCGTACCGCTTCGGCCTGGGCCTCGGCTCCCTTGGTGCGGGCCTCGCGTTCGTCCAGGGTGCGCTGCAGACGGGGCAGCAGACGGACGAAGAAGAGGAACACGAGCGCGAACAGCACTACGCCGACGACGAGTTCCGGAACCTTCGGGTTCAGCGGGCCGATGTCCATCGGGATGAGGTCCATGCCGGTGACTTACCCGGTCACCCGCGCGAGGCATCGCACATCTGCGCCAGAGTTGGCCGATAGTCGATCGCCGTTCACCTCGATGGACGTCACTCCGTCCCCATCGGTCCCGGTCAGTCCCCGTGGTCGTAGACCGTCACGGATATGCCTCGCCGAATCAGCCGGTTCAGTACGAGGGGCTCGACCCGCGACCACCTGCCGCCGGCCAGGCCGCAGCCGATGCGGGGCATGTGGACCGAGGCGTCCAGCTCCAGCGCCTTGTCGGCGAGCAGGGCGAGGGACGCGTCGATGGCCTCGTAGCGGACGGGGACGCCCTTGCTGCCCGTGCGGGTGCCGCGCTGGCCTATCAGGTTGGCGACCCAGGTGTGGGGGCCGACCTGGACGAACTGGGCGGCGCCGAGTCCGAAGTCGTTGTGCGCGCGGTCCCGGTGCCAGGCCCGGTACGCCGCCTCCGGCTCCGGCCAGCGACGGGACAGGGCCAGTACGAAGCCCTTGCCCCAGCCGCCCATGTCGTTGCCGACATGCGCGATGACCTTGACGCCCTTGCCCAACGGCACCGTGGCGTCCCCCCGGACGTAAGTGATCCCCGACATGCCCCAACCGTACGGGCCACCACTGACAACGGGCCCGGAGACGGAGGTCCGCGAGAGGCCCCGGACGCCTCACAGGTACGCCGATCCCCCTCCCACATTGAGCGTCTGGCCCGTGAGGAACCCGCTGCCCTCGTCCACCACGTACAGCAGGGTCGAGACCAGGTCGGCCGGTTCCTGGGTCCAGGGGACGGCCTGTTGGGCGCGTACGTACTCGAAGCCGCCGTCGGCGCCGACCGTGCGTTCGGCGGTGGTGGTGCGGACCATGCTGGGGGCGATCGCGTTGACCGTGATGCCGTGGGGGCCGAGGGCCGAGGCGAGGGAACGGGTGAAGCCGATGAGGCCCATCTTGGAGGCGACGTACGGGACCATCGTGGGCGGGGCGGTGAGTACGGCGGCGGAGGCGATGTTGACGACGCGGCCCCAGCCCGCGGCCTTGAGGTGCGGGAGGGCGGCCCGGGTGATCAGGAACGGGGCCTCCAGGTTGACGCGCATGACGCGGCGCCACTCGTTCGGAGTGATGTCCTCGAAGGGTGCCTGGGGGTAGACACCGGCGTTGTTGACCAGGATGTGCAGGGCGCCGAAGTGGTCGACGACCCGTTCGATCGCCTCGCCGGCCTGGTCCTCGTCGGTGACGTCCGCGGTGATCTCGACATAGTCGAGGATCTTGGCGGCGGTCTCCGGTTGCGGGGCGAGGTCGATACCGGCGACCCGGTAGCCGCGGCCCGCGAGCGCTACGGCGAACTCCTGTCCGAGGCCCTGTGCCGCTCCGGTCACCAGGGCGGTCCGTGTCTCCATGGGGCGAGTGTTGACGAGGGGTCAGGCGGTCGGCAAGGGCGCATTTCACTCGCTGGAACGGGCCGGTTGCCGCGTGCGCCGCCGGGGCCGACGCTGCGGTGCGAACCGCCTGACGGGAGCCGCGCCGATGACCGAGACCGAGGGTGTCGTGGACGATACCGGGCGCGCCCGTGGTCAGGGGCGGGGAGCGAGGGGGCTGAGGCTGCCATTCCGGTTGCCCTTCCGGCTACCCTTCAGGCCGCCTTCCCGGCTGCCCCGGCGGATCGTGCGCGACGAGCTGGGTGTGCTGCTGGTGCTGGGGCTGCTGGTCGCGGGCATCGGCATTCCGTATCCCGACTTCCTCGACTCCGGCAATCTGCTCTCCACGGCCCACAACTCGGTCTACATCTCGCTGATGGCGTGCGGCATGGTGTTCGCGCTGGCCATGCGTGAGGTGGATCTGTCGGTGGGCGGCAGCTACGCGATGTGCCTGGTCGTGGGGGCGCTGCTGATCCGGGACGGACTCGCGCCCTGGCTGGCGGTACCGCTGGTACTGCTCACCGGGATCGTGCTCGGGGTGTTCAACGCGCTGGTGACGACCTTGCTCGGGCTGCCGTCGTTCATCGTGACGCTGGGCACGCTGATGCTGTACCGGGGAGTCGGGCTGGCGCTGGCCGACGGCAAGCAGATCACCGATCTGCCGCTGGACGACTCGTTCTTCACACTCGCGGGCGGTGACGCGGGAGGGATGCCCTTCGCGCTGTGGGTGCTGCTGGCCGTGATCGTGGTGCTCGCGGTGGTGCTGGCCCGCACCCGCTTCGGCGCGCGGGTGCGGGCCATCGGCTCCAATCCGGACGCCGCCGAGTTCAGCGGAATTCCCGTGGTCCGAACGCGGGTTCAGGCACTCGGGCTCTCCGGGCTGACCACCGCCTGCGCGGCCGTGCTGGCGCTGGCCTTCTACGGTGCCGGCGATCCGACGCTCGGGCAGGGCTACGAGTTGCAGGCGATCGCCGCGTGCATCATCGGCGGCACCCCGCTGGCGGGCGGCCGGGGCTCGGTGGTCGGGGCGGTCGCCGGGGCGATGATCCTCTCCGTCGTGGCCGCCGGGCTGGTGTTCTTCGAAGTACCCATCAACTGGACGTCGTTCGCCACCGGCGGCGTCATCCTCGTCGCCGTGGCCGCCGACAGCGCGCTGCGCCGCACGGGGCGCCGACGCCGACGCGAGTGAACACACAGCAACGCCGATGCCCTGTGAGCCGCTCCCCCTTGGAGGCCCCTGATGCACCCCCGAGTCCGTACGGTGGCCGCCGCCCTCGGCGTCCTGGTTCTGCTGGGTGCCGCCGGGTGCGGCGAGAGCGGTGGCGCCGGAGGCGGAGGCGGCGAGTTGAACATGGGCATCGCCGTGGCCAACATCAGTCTGAACTTCGCCCATGAGATGGTCCTCGGTGCCGAGAGCGCGGCCGAGCACGCCGGGGACGTCGACTTCAAGGCGGTCGGCCCGCCCAACACCGACGGCCCCGCCGAGGTGCAGCTCTTCCAGAACCTCACCACCCGCGCCAAGGACGGCATCGTCCTGGAGAACCTGGACCCGCCGCTGTTCACCCGCCCCGCCGCCCGCGCCGTGGACCAGGGCATCCCCATCGTCGCCCTCGACACCTCCCCCACCGACGGCAGCAAGGTCGGCTTCTACGTCGGCAACGACAACTACGCGCTGGGCGAGCTGATGGCGAAGGAGGCGCTGAAGCGGCTCGGCGACGACCCGAAGGGCGAGATCGTCATCGGCGTGCCCAACCCCGGCACACCCGTTCTCGACAACCGGGCCAAGGGCATCGCCGACACCTTCGCGAAGGAGGCGCCGGACGTGAAGGTGCTCGGCCCCTTCCAGACGTACAGCGACCCCGGCCAGAACCACAACGCCTGGTCCTCGCAGGTGAACGCGCACCCCGACGCCCTCGCCTTCCTCGGCGTCGGCGACGCCGACAGCTACAACCTCGCGAAGATCAAGAAGTCGAGTGACGGCACATGGCTCTCGGCCGGCTTCGACGTGGACCCCAAGACCCTCGACGCGGTCAAGGACGGCTCCAACTTCGTCACCATCGACCCCCAGCACTTCCTCAAGGGCTATCTCTCCACCGCGATCCTCATCGAGTCGGTCCGCGGACACGACGGCGAGCTCCCCGACGGCTGGTTCCTCTCCCCCGGCGGCGTCGTCGACTCCTCCAACATCGACGAGATCATCGCCCGCCAGAAGTCCGCCGAGGCCGCGTACGACTGGTACAAGCCGACCATCGACAAACTCCTCGGCGACCAGGAGGCGCAGATGCGCCCCCTGAAGGACGCGCGCTGAGATGACGTACGACGGGCGGGGCGAGCACGGCGACGGCGGCAGGGTCGAGCGGCCTGGCGGGACGGGCGAACCCGGTGGCTTCGGGGATGTGCTGGTGGCGCAAGGGCTGGTCAAGTCGTACGGCGGGGTACGGGCGTTGGCCGGGGTGGGCATACGGCTGCGGGGCGGGGAGGTGCATGCGCTGGTCGGGGAGAACGGGGCGGGCAAGTCGACACTGGTGCGGATTCTGTCGGGTGTGCTGGCGCCGGACGCGGGGGCGGTGCGGCTGGCGAAGGGCGCCCGGATCGCCGTCGTGTCCCAGGAGCTGAGCCTGTTCCCGGATCTGACCGTGCGCGAGAACCTCTTCCCGCACCGCCCTCCCCGCCGCTTCGGTCTGCTCGACCGGGGCGCGATGGACCGCGCCGCCGGTCCGGTCCTCACCGAACTCGGCCTGGACGTCGACCCGTCCGTACGGCTCGGTGAACTGCCGCTCGCCGACCAGCAGTTGACGGAGATCGCGCGGGCGCTGCTGTGGCGGCCGAAGGTGCTGGTGCTGGACGAGCCGACGTCCGCGCTGCCGGCCGCCGCCGTGGACCGGCTCGAACGGGTGCTGCGCACACTCACCGGTCAGGGCATCGCCGTCCTCTACGTCACCCACTTCCTGGAGGAGGTGATGCGGCTCGCCCAGCGGGTCACCGTGCTGCGGGACGGGCGGGTCGCGGTGCCGGGAGTACGGCGTGCGGAGACGGATGTGCCGGAGCTGGTGACGGCGATGCTGGGCGGTCGCCCGCCGGAGGCGTCGCGCCGGGCCCGGGACGAGGGGGTGCTTTCGAAGGCGGAGACGGGTGCCGAGGGGGCGCCGCCGGTGGTGCTGGCCGGGGTGAGCGTTCCGGGACGGCTCGCCGATGTCGACCTCGCCGTGCGGGCCGGTGAGGTGGTGGGGGTGGCCGGGCTCCAGGGGGCGGGGCATCTGACCGCGCTGGAGGTGGTGTGCGGTCGTACTGCGGTGTCGGCGGGCCGGGTCGACATCGGTGGGCGCGGGGTGCCGCGCTCGCTGCGGGAGGCGGTACGGGCGGGTGTCGCGTTCGTGCCGAGCGACCGTAAGCGGTACGGGCTGATGACCGAGCGGACGGTCTGGGAGAACGCGACCGCCGTGAGCTGGCTGGGGCTGGGGCGGGGCGGGGTGATGCCGAAGCGGGCCGAACTCGTCCGGCGGACCGATGAGTTGACACGGCGGCTACGGCTACGGGGTGGTCCGCATGACGTCGTGGCCCGGCTGTCCGGTGGCAACCAGCAGAAGGTCGTCTTCGCCAAATGGCTGGCGACCGAGCCGCGCGTCGTCGTACTGGACGATCCCACGCGGGGCGTCGACATCGGCGTACGGGCCGAGATGCATCGGATCATCGGTGAGTTGGCGGGCGACGGCGCGGCCGTTCTGATCGCCTCGACCGACCTCGCCGAGCTGACGGAGGTGTGCGACCGGGTGCTGGTGTTCGCGCGGGGGCGGATCGCGGGCGAGGTGAGCGGGGAGCGGCTGACCGAGCATGGGTTGGCGGTGGCGGTGCAGCGGGGGGATGGCCTGCCGAAGGGGTAGGCACCGTCGCACCGTCGCTCGGGGAGCGCGTCCGGGAACCGGATGAGTGGGGGGACCGGTCAAGTGGTCCGGCCGGCAAGGCTCGGCAGCCGGTCAGGGTAGGGAAAGAGGCGGGACGAGTGGGGCAGTCGGTCAGGCCGACAAGGCTCGGGTCAGAGCCTGGGCCGCCGCGCAGACTCGGGGGCCGATGCGGTCGACGTCCAGGCGGCGGGTGCCTCCGGTGACGGAGATGGCGGCTATCGGGCGGGGGGCGGAGGCGGTTCCGTCGCGGGGTTCGCGCGGTTCGCGGGAGTAGACGGGGGCCGCGATCGCGGAGATGCCGATCTCGGCCTCTTCCAGGTTGACGCCATAGCCGCGGGCGCGGGTGCGGGCGAGGTCGCGGGCGAGCTGGCCCGGCAGGACGAGGGTACGGGGGGTCAGACGGAGCAGGGTGAGGTGGGGTGGCCGGGGGTCGTGGGCGAGGAACACCTTGCCGGTGGCGGTGCAGTGCGCGGGCAGCCGGCCGCCGGTGCGGGACACGATCGGGGTCGCCCGGCGGCTGGTGATCTTCTGCAGGAACAGCGTGTCCGCCCCGTCCGGCACGGCGAGGTGCACGTTCTCATGGGTCGCCTCGTGCAGATCACCGAGGTACGGCAGTGCCGCGTCCCTCAACTCCCGTACGTCGGGCGCCGATTGACCGAGCACGAAGAGGGCGAGCCCGATCCGGTAGCGTCCGTCGGGGGTGCGTTCCACGAGACCGAGGCGGACCATCTCGTTGAGCAGGCGGTGTGCGGTGGGTTTGGGCAGGCCGGTGCACAGGGCGAGTTCGGCGAGAGCGAGCGGGCCGTCGCTCTCCCCGCAGGCGCGCAGCAGCGCCGCGCCACGAGCGAGCACCGACTTCGGAACCGGGCCGTCCGTCATGCACCGATGGTCGGGCCGGACAGTGCGGGTGACAAGGTGTGCGTACCTGTGAGTCACATCGGTTACCGGGGTGTGATTCACGTCCGCCGCCCGTGCGTGCTTCACAGCGGTTGCCGGTGCGTGGTTCACATCGGCTGTCGGTGTCTGCCTCACGCCGGCTACGGGTGCAGTGGTACGTCCACCAGGAGTGGGCTGGTCAACTCCCCTGCTCCGGCGACCAGTTCGCGTAGGTGGTCGGCGCTTCGCGCCCGGACGGACTCGACGCCGAAGAAGTCGGCGGCCTTCGTGAAGTCGAGGGGGCCCAGCTCGGTGCCGGGGCAGGTTCCTCGGCCGCCGATGGCGGTGTAGGTGTCCTGGACGGTGCGGTAGGCGCCGTTGCTCATGACCACGAACAGCGCGGGGGTGTTCTGGCGGGCCGCGCTCCACAGGCCCTGGAGTCCGAAGAGGGTGCAGCCGTCGCCGAGTACCGCGACGACCGGTCGGCCGGGTTCGGCGAGGGATCTGCCGACGGCGGCGCCGATGCCCCAGCCGAGGCCGCCGCCGACGGTGTGGGTGTAGCTGCCGGGGCGGTCGAGGCGGATCAGCCGCCGCAGCAGCAGGCCCACCGTGATGGCCTCCTCGACGACCGTGGCGTCCGGCGGCAGCCCCCGGGCCACGGCGTGGGCGGCGGCCCAGGGGGCGAGCGGCTGGGAGGAGTAGGCGTCGAGGGCGTCGGTCTCGGTGCGGTCCCGCTCGGCCTGGTGGCGCTCGCCCGCCCGGAGCACGCGGGTCTTGGCGAGATGCGGGGGCACCCGGTCCCGCAGCAGTTCGGTAAGGCGGCGCAGGGACGGGGCGAGGCCGCCGACGAGTCCCACGTCGGCGGGGAAGTTGCGGCCGATCTCGTCGGGGTCGGTGTCGAGTTGGACGACCTTGATGCCGGGCGGCAGCGGCGGGCCCGGGGTGTAGTGGTGCGGGGTGAAGGCGTGTGTCCCGACCACGAGCACGGTGTCGTAGGGCCTGAGCGCCTCGCGGATCGCGTCGTGGCGCGGTGGCAGCGTGCCCGCGTAGAGGGGGTGTGTGGTCGGGAAGTTCAGACAGTCCGCCATGGGCTGGTGGTGGACGGGTGCGCCGATCGTCTCGGCGGTGCGGATGAGCGCCGCGAACGCGTCCTCCTCCCGGCCGACCCCGTCTCCGGCGACGATCACGGGGCGGGTCGCGCGGCCGAGGAGTACGGCCGCGCGGTCCAGGCCGGCCGCCGGGCCGGGGGTCGGGGGCGGGGTGCGGGCGGGGACGTCGACCTCGGTGTCCTCGGCCAGCAGGTCCATCGGGACGGACAGGAACACCGGGCCCGCCGGGGGGCGTACGGCGAGGGCGAACGCCCGGCGCAGGGCGAGGGGGAGGTCGGCGGCGTGCTGGACGTCGAACGTCGCCTTCGCCGCCGGGGCGGCGAGGCCCAGGAGGTCGCCGGAGAGCATCGGGTCCTGTTGGAGGTGGCGGCGGTCCTGTTGGCCGGCCATCACGACCAGGGGGGTGCGGGAGCGGCGCGCGTTGAGCAGGCCTATCAGGCCGTTGGCGAGGCCGGCCGCGATGTGCAGGCTCACGAAGGCGGGGCGGTGGGTGGAGCGGGCGTAGCCGTCGGCCATGGCTACGACCGCGCCCTCGTGTACGCCGAGGATGTACTCCGGGGTGGTGGGGGTGTGGGGGGTCTGGCGGGTCTGGCGGGTCTGGCGGGTGGTGGGGGTTTCGGAGGTTTCTGGGGTGTCCGCCGTTGCTGCCAGGGCGGCCAGGAACGGGAGTTCGGTGGTGCCGGGGTTGCCGAAGACGCGGTCCACACCCTCGCTGCGGAGGATGTCCAGGAGGGCCGGGGCGGGGCGGGGTCCCATGGGGGCTCCTCGTGGCAGGGGGGTGGCGGTCCGGTCGCCGGGTGGGGCGGGGGTGGCGGCCGGGGGGCTCGGTCCCGGTCAGCGTCCGGGGTGGGGGGTGGGGGCGGCAAGGTGGGCGTGTCGCTGAGCGATACGTCGCCGGGTGCGGGCGGTTTTTTGCCTCGCCCCCGCCGCCCTTATCCTTCCCGTCCCCAGGGGCTGCGCCCCTTCGACCCCGCCGGGGATCGGGGGGCGGGGGTCGGTTCTTCGGGTGCGGGTGGGTGGGGGCTGGTCGCGCAGTTCCCCGCGCCCCTGAAAAATGCGGGGGCTGCGCCCCGCATTTTTCATCGGCCCACAGACCGGTATCGCAGGCCCGCCGGGCCGTGCCGCAGAGCCGCCGGCCCGTGCTTTCAGGCCGCAGGGCTGTCTTGCCGGGCCGCAGGGCCGTGCATTCAGGGCCGCAGGGCCATCGCCGGGCCGCAGGGCCGTGCTTTCAGGCCGCAGGGCCGTGCCGCAGAGCCGCCGACCCGGGCTTTCAGGCCGCAGGGCTGTCTTGCCGGGCCACAGGCCCGTGCATTCAGGGCCGCAGGGCCGTCTTGCCGGGCCGCAGGGCCGTGCTTTTAAGGGGCGCGGGGAACTGCGCGACCAGCCCCCACCCACCCGCAGCCGCCACACGCCCCCGCCCCCCGAGCTCTCCCGCGCCCGGCCATTCGCTAACCGGCGTCAGAGAACCGCTCTCCCCTCTCCGCCTTTTGCACCAGCAGCCCCGGTGGTGTGAAACGGTCGCCATAGCGGGTGGCCAGTTCGCGGGATCGGGCCACGAAACCCGGCAGGCCGCCCTCGTAGCCGTTGATGTACTGCAGCACACCCCCCGTCCAACCGGGGAAGCCGATGCCGAAGATGGAGCCGATGTTGGCGTCGGCCACCGAGGTGAGGACGCCCTCCTCCAGGAGGCGGACGGTGTCGAGGGCCTCGGAGAAGAGCATGCGTTCCTGCATGTCCTCGAAGGGGATGCGGTGGCCGGGCCGGGTGAAGTGTTCGCGCAGGCCGGGCCAGAGCTTGGCACGGCGGCCGTCGGGGGCGTAGTCGTAGAAGCCCGCTCCGCCGCTGCGGCCCGGGCGGGCGAACTCGTCCACCATGCGGTCGATGACCCGCTCGGCGGGGTGCTCGGTCCACACACCGCCCGCTTCCTCCACCGCCCGCCGGGACTCGGCCCGGATCTTGCGGGGGAGGGTGAGGGTGAGTTCGTCCATCAGGGAGAGGACCTTCGCCGGGTAGCCCGCCTGGGCAGCCGCCTGTTCGATCGACGCGGGCTCGATGCCCTCGCCCACCATCGCCACACCCTCGTTGATGAAGTGGCCGATGACCCGGGAGGTGAAGAACCCCCGGGAGTCGTTGACGACGATCGGGGTCTTCTTGATCTGGCGGACCAGATCGAACGCGCGGGCCAGCGCCTCGTCGCCGGTGCGCTCGCCCTTGATGATCTCGACGAGCGGCATCTTGTCGACCGGTGAGAAGAAGTGCAGGCCGATGAAGTCCGACTGGCGTTCCACACCTTCGGCCAGGGCGGTGATGGGGAGGGTGGAGGTGTTGGAGCACAGCAGGGCGTCCGGCGCCACCACGCTCTCGATCTCCTGGAAGACCTTGTGCTTGAGGGCGGTGTCCTCGAAGACCGCCTCGATCACGGCGTCGCAGCCCGCCAGGTCGCTCACATCGGCGGTGGGGGTGATGCGGGCCAGGAGGGCGTCGGCCTTCTCCAGCGTCGTACGGCCCTTCGCCACGGCCTTGGCGCAGAGCTTCTCCGAGTGGCCCTTGCCCCGCGCGGCGGCCTCCGCGGTGACGTCCTTCAGGACGACGTCGATGCCCGCGCGGGCGCACGAGTACGCGATGCCCGCGCCCATCATTCCGGCGCCGAGCACGGCGACCTTGCGGACCTGGCGTGCCTCGATGCCCTTGGGGCGGTTCACGCCGGAGTTGACCGCCTGGAGGTCGAAGAAGAACGCCTGGATCATGTTCTTCGAGGTCTGCCCCGCCGCCAGTTCGACGAAGTAGCGGGCCTCGATGAGCTGGGCGGTGTCGAAGTCGACCTGGGCGCCCTCGACGGCGGCGGCGAGGATGCGGCGCGGCGCAGGGTAGGGGGCACCGCCCGTCTGCTTGCGCAGGGTGGCGGGGAAGGCGGGCAGGTTCGCCGCGAACTTCGGGTTGGCGGGCGTACCGCCCGGGATGCGGTAGCCGGGCCGGTCCCAGGGCTGCTGGGACTCGGGGTTGGCGTCGATGAAGGCGCGGGCCTTCGCCATCAACTCGTCCTGGTTTGCGGCCACTTCATGGATGAGGCCGTTCTCCAGGGCGCGCTGCGGGGTGTACTGGGTGCCCTGGAGCAGCACCTTCAGCAGGGCGTCGGCGATGCCCATCAGCCGGACCGTGCGGACGACGCCGCCGCCTCCGGGGAGCAGGCCGAGGGTGACCTCGGGGCAGCCGATCTTGGCGCCGGGGGCGTCCAGGGCGATGCGGTGGTGGCAGGCGAGGGAGAGTTCGTAGCCGCCGCCGAGGGCCGCGCCGTTCATCGCGGCGACGACCGGCTTGCCCAGGGTCTCGATACGGCGCAGGTTGCGCTTGATCTCCAGGCCGCCGTCGAGGAGTTCACGAGCGGTGTCGGGCGTGACCCGGATGAGGTCGCGGAGGTCGCCGCCGGCGAAGAAGGTCTTCTTGGCGGAGGTGATGATGACGCCCCGTACGGTGTCCTTCTCGGCCTCCAGGCGGTCGGTGATCACCGCGAGGGACTCACGGAACGCCTGGTTCATGGTGTTCGCGGACTGGTTGGGGTCGTCGAGGACGAGGGTGACGAGGCCGGTGCGGTCCTGTTCCCAGCGGATGGTGGTGCTCTCGGTCATTGCGGGGTCTCCGTAGCTGTGCCGTGGAAGTCTCGTGGTTCCGCAGGGATGTCAGACGCGCTCGACGATCGTCGCCACGCCCATGCCGCCGCCCACGCAGAGGGTGGCGAGGCCGTAGCGCTTGTTCCGGCGCTCCAGTTCGTCGACGAGGGTGCCGAGGATCATCGCTCCGGTGGCGCCCAGCGGGTGGCCGAGGGCGATGGCGCCGCCGTTGACGTTGACCTTGTCCAGCGAGATCCCCATGTCCTTCACGAAGCGCAGGACGACGGCGGCGAAGGCCTCGTTGATCTCGATCAGGTCGATGTCGTCGATGGTGAGGCCGGCCTTGGCGAGGGCCTTGCGGGTGGCGGGGGCGGGGCCGGTGAGCATGATGGTGGGCTCGGAGCCGGAGACCGCCGCCGAGACGATGCGGGCGCGGGGGCGCAGGCCGTAGCGCTCGCCGATCTCCCGGGAGCCGATGGCGACGAGGGAGGCGCCGTCCACGATGCCGGAGGAGTTGCCCGCGTGGTGGACGTGGTCGATCTCCTCGACCCAGTGGTACTCCTGCAGCGCCACCGCGTCGAAGCCGCCCAGTTCGCCGATGTCCGCGAAAGACGGCTTCAGCTTGGCGAGGGAGTCGGCGGTGGTGCCGGGCCGCATGTGCTCGTCGTGGTCGAGGATCACCAGGCCCGCGCCGTCCTTGACGGGGACGACGGAGCTGTCGAACCGGCCGTCCTTCCAGGCCGCCGCCGCCCGCTCCTGGGACAGCGCCGCGTACTCGTCGACATCTCGCCGTGAGAATCCCTCGATCGTGGCGATCAGGTCGGCGCCGATGCCCTGCGGTACGAAGTTGACGGCCAGGTTGGTCATCGGGTCGTTGAACCAGGCGCCGCCGTCCGAGGCCATCGGCACCCGGGACATCGACTCGACGCCGCCCGCGAGCACCAGGTCCTCCCAGCCCGAACGGACCTTCGCGGCGGCCAGGTTGACCGCCTCCAGGCCGGAGGCACAGAAGCGGTTCTCCTGGACGCCGGCCACCGTGTCCGGCAGCCCGGCGGCGATGGCGGCGATACGGGCGATGTCGGAGCCCTGGTCGCCGACCGGGCCCACGACACCGAGCACGATGTCGTCGACGGCGGCCGGGTCGAGGCCCGGGAAGCGGCGCCGGATCTCGTGGATCAGCCCGACGACCAGGTCGATGGGCTTGCTGCCGTGCAGGGCGCCGTTCGCCTTGCCGCGACCGCGCGGGGTGCGGATCGCGTCGTACACATACGCTTCGGTGCTCACGGGCTGGCCTTTCGAGTGCGGGAGGGTGAGGGTCGGGGTGGGGCCGACGGCCGGATGGGTGTCCGGGCCGGACGGGCCGGTGTCAGTCGGTGTGCTCGGAGGGGGCTCCGGTCGGGGCGACGGGCTCCTGGGAAGCGCTGGTCCGGGCAACGGCCTCCCGGGGGCCGCCGTTCGGAGGGACCGTCTCCGCGGCCGTGTCGCCCAGGAGGCCCGGTATGCCCCAGTCGTCGGCCACGTCCGCCGTGTCGGCGCCCGGCTGGGCGGGGCCGCCGCGGATGTGGGTGTGGGTGGCGGAGAAGCGGGGTGCGGGGGCGGGCTGGGTGATGCCGCCGAAGTCGGTGAAGGTGCCCCGGGCCGCGAGATGCGGGTGGTGCGGGGCCTCGCGCAGGGACAGGACCGGGGCGACACAGGCGTCGGAGCCCTCGAAGACGGCCGTCCACTCGTCCCTCGTACGGGTCCGGAAGCGGGCCGCGACCGTCTCGCGCAGTTCGGCCCAGGCGGCCGTGTCCTTGCGGGCCGGTGCCCGGTCCTTGATGCCGAGGAGTTCGATGAACTCCGCGTAGAACTGCTGCTCCAACGCGCCCACGGCGACGTACCGGCCGTCGGCGGTCTCATAGGTGCCGTAGAAGGGGCAGCCGCCGTCGAGGAGGTTGGCGGCGCGGCGGTCCTGCCAGCCGCCGGCGGCGAGCATGCCGTGGATCATCGTGGAGAGGTGGGCGGTGCCGTCGACGATGGCCGCGTCGACGACCTGTCCGGCGCCGGTGGCGCGGGCGTGGTGGAGGGCGGCGAGGACGCCGACGACCAGGTAGAGCGAGCCTCCGGCGTAGTCTCCGAGGAGGTTGGCGGGGGCCGGGGGCGGGGTGCCGGGGGTGCCGATCATGCCGAGGGTGCCGGTCAGGGCGATGTACGCGATGTCGTGCCCGGCGCGCGGGGCGAGGGGGCCCTGCTGGCCCCACCCGGTCATCCGGCCGTAGACGAGCCCGGGGTTGCGGGCGTGGCAGGTCTCGGGGCCGACTCCGAGGCGCTCGGCGACGCCGGGGCGGTAGCCCTCGATGAGGACGTCGGCGCGTTCCACCAGGTCGAGGACGAGGTCCGGGCCCTCGGGGGACTTCAGGTCGACGATCACCGAGCGCTTGTTGCGGTTGGTGACGTCGTACAGGGGGTTGACGGCGAGGCCCGCGCCGCCCGGACGGTCGACGCGGACGACATCGGCGCCGAGGTCGCCGAGGAGCATGGCGGCGAAGGGTCCGGGGCCGATGCCCGCGAGTTCGACCACGCGCACACCGGCGAGCGGACCGTGCACGGGCGTCTTCGCCACTGCCATCGAGCCCCCAAGCTCTGCGACACCGATGATGTAACACCAGTGATGTGAGAAACGACGTCCAGGGCCCACAGACCCTGAATGAGCAAACGCTTAGTCATTGTGACCCAAGGGCGCGGCCACGTCAGCCCGCCCTCACCAGGCTCTCGCCACCGGGCTCGTCAAGCGCCCGGCTCGGCTATCAGCCTCTTGGGGGCGATCACCCGGGTCGGCGCGTGGGCGTGGGTGCCCTCGGCCGCGCCGGGAGTCCCCGGGGCGAACTCGCGCACCTTCTCCCACTTTTTCTGGGCGCTCTCGCGTACGACCACGGCCACCTCCGTATCCCGCGCGTTCGGCTGCTCGTTCCTCACGCTAGCCTCAGCCACCGACAACGGCGCGTGGACGGGGTCGTGGGCGAGTACTGAGGGGTGCCATGAGCAAGCGGGACACGGCGGATCGGGCGTACGACATCGTGCTCTACGGAGCAACGGGGTTCGTCGGAGAGCTCACCGCGGAGTATCTCGCCGCGCACGCGCCGAAGGGCCTGCGCTGGGCGATCGCCGGGCGCAGCGAGGAGAAGCTGGCGGCGCTGCGCGAGCGGCTGCCCGGCGGCGCGGAGATCGGCGTCCTGACAGCGGACGTGTCCGACCCGAAGTCCCTGCGCGAACTCGCCCTCCACGCGCGCGTGGTGGCCACCACCGTCGGCCCGTACATCACCTACGGCGAGGAGCTGGTGGCCGCCTGCGCCGACGCGGGCACCGACTATCTGGACCTGAGCGGTGAGCCGGAGTTCGTGGACCTGATGTTCGTACGGCACGACGCACGCGCGCGCGAGACCGGCGCGCGCCTGGTGCACGCGGCGGGCTTCGACTCGATACCGCACGACCTGGGCGCCTACTTCACGGTGCAACAGCTCCCGGAGGACGTGCCGATCACCGTGGACGGGTATGTACGGGCCTCGGGGATGTTCTCCGGCGGTACGTTCAACTCGGCGCTCACGGGCTTCTCACGGGTCCGGCAGACCGCCGCCGCGGCGCAGGACCGCAAGCGCCACGAGCCGCGCACGGTGGGCCGCAGGGCGTACGCGCCGGTGAGCGCGCCCCGGTTCGCGAAGGAGGTCGGCGCGTGGGCGGTGCCGTTGCCGACCATCGACGCGCAGATGGTGCGGCGCTCGGCGCGCACGCTCCACCGGTACGGGCCGGACTTCCGCTACCGCCACTACGCGGCCGTGAAGACCCTGCCGTTCGCGGTGGGCGGGGTGGCGTTCGTCGGCGCGGTGTTCGCCGCCGCTCAAGTGCCGCCCGCGCGGCGCTGGTTGGGCGACCGGCTCAAGCCCGGTGAGGGGCCGAGCGCTCAGAGGCGGGAGAAGAGCTGGTTCTCGGTGCGGTTCGTCGGCGAGGGCGGTGGGCGGCGGGTCTTCACCGAGGTCGCGGGCGGCGACCCGGGCTACGGCGAGACGGCGAAGATGTTCGCCGAGTCCGCGCTCTGTCTGGCCTTCGACGACCTTCCGGCGACGGCCGGTCAGGTCACGACGGCGGTCGCGATGGGCGACGCCCTGATCGAACGGCTGCGCACGGCGGGGATCACCTTCCGGGTGGCGGCTGCCCAATAGGCGGGAGCTACTGCGCCCAGCCCGTCAGTGTGTAGATCATCCCCACGGTCCAGGCCAGGCCGGCGATCACGGCGAGCAGCATGCCCGCCGTCACTGCGGGCTCGACGGACTGGGCGGACTCGCCGGCGTACGTGGAGTCGGCGGCGTACTCGGAGGCGTGGTGTGTCGTCATGCGGAACAGCCTTGCCGATCATGACGACACATCGCCATCCGTACTGATACTTAGTTACTACTTGAGTACAAAGCACGGACGCCACAGTGAAGGGCGCCGTCAGGATGAAGGCCGCTCCAGGGTCACCCTCGGCAGCAGTCGCGCCAGCGGCCCCGGCAGCCACCACGCCCACCGCCCCAGGAGTCGTATGACGGCCGGCACGATCAGGCAGCGGATGACCAGGGCGTCCAGGAGGACGGCCACCGCGAGGCCGCGAGCACCGGGTCCTCGGTCCACCAGCCGTGCTGGAAGACCAGCGTGATCGTGCCGAGCGCGGCGGCGACGGACAGCAGGTTGAGCAGGGCGGCCTTGAGCGGGATGAGGAGCGAGCGGAAGACGGCCAACAGCAGCAGGGCCGACAGCCCGACGACGATGGTCACGAACAGCGGCATGCGGGCGGCGACCGCGTCGGAGAGGTCCTGGGTGGCCGCCGGGGCCCCGCCGACCAGGTACTCGGCGCCGGTCTCGGCGCCCAGCCGGGGCAGGACATCGTCGCGCAGGGTGTGGACCAGACCGGCGGTGGCCTCGTCCTGGGGTGCGGTGGTGGGGTTCGCGATGACCGTGGACAGGGTGCCGTCGCGGGAGGGCAGCGGCGGGGAGACGGCCGCGATGCCGTCGGTCCCGGCAAGGGTGGCGCGCAGTCGCTCGGCGGCGGCATCGTCGCCCCGGCCGACGACGACGAGGGGGCCGTTGAAGCCCGGGCCGAAGCCCTCGGCGAGCAGGTCGTATGCCTGGCGGCTGGTCGTGGCGGGACCGTCGTTGCCCGCGTCGGCGATGCCCAGGCGCATCCCGAGGCGGGTGCGGACAGGGCGGGCAGCGGACGGCGTTGCACGGCCGAGGCCAGCGGCCGCCACCGCTCGCCCTCACGCGGCCCCGGGCGCGGTCCTTCCCGGCGCGCTTCAGGACCTGCCGTGCGATACGGGCGCCGAACAGTGCGAGCAGGGCGGGCAGCAGGGTCAGCGAGGCGGCCATGGTGACCAGCACGGTCAGCGCCACGGCCGGCGCGACGCCCTGAAGGGAGCCGAGTCCCAGCGCCACGAGCCCGAGCAGGGCGACGACCACGGTGCACCCGGCGAAGCACACGGTCCGCCCGGCGACGCCGAGCGCCGCACGCACCGCATGCTGCCGGTCGGCGCCCTCGATCAGCTCCTGCCGGTAGCGGTAGAAGATCAGCAGGGCGTAGTCGACGCCCACGCCGAGGCCGACGAGCATCATGATCGGCGGGGTGAAGTCGGCGACCGCGAACACCCGTGAGGCCAGCCCGATCAGGCCGATCGCACCGCCGACCGCGAACACCGCCGTCACCTTTGACGAGTTGGAAGGGTGGACACTCCATCGGCTCCGCCACAGTGCGTTGACGCACGACGCGGAGGACGGCACCTCAACGCCAAGGCTGCCGGCCCGCTCCCGCCACACCTCCGTGCGTTCCCTGGAACGGTACGCCCGGCCGGGCGTGGACGCCGTCGCCGCACAAGTCGCCCAGCGCGACCCAGCCGCACAACGCAAGGGCTGAAGATCAACTACTGGCGGCTTCCGCCCTTACTTCGGCGCACAACAGGCCGTTCGTGAACGCCGCAGGAGCCCTCAGGCAGGGCTCCTGCGAGAAGTCACCACCCGTGGGCCGACTGCACAGCAATGATCACCAGGCTGAGCACGGCAACCACGACCCCGGCGACGGTCGGCCCGTCACTCCACGAGCTTCTGCCGGTAGGGCACCAGCCGTACGGGACCGACGAGCCCGTAGGCCTGGCGTGCGGTCGTGCCGAACACCGTCGGCCGGGCGACCCTGAGGCGGTTGATGAGCGGTGTCGCCACCTCTACCTCTATCAGGTTGTCACCGGGCCGCAGCAGTGAGCCGACGTCGGCCACGGGATGGAGGCGGTCGACCGTGGCCAGGCGCGTGCCGTTGACGGTCACCCGGAAGGTGTCGCTGATCTGGCCGAGTTCCAAAAACGCGCCGTGGGAGGAATCCCAGTCGTCCGGGAGCGCGATGGTGGTGCGGTAGCGGCCGATGCCGGCGGAGTCGGCCAGTTCGGGGATCTGGGACCAGGGCAGGAGGGCGTCGAGGGTCAGGGCGCGGTGGACGCGTTCGGTGCGCGTCGGCCCGGCTCCCGGGAACCAGTCCTCGACCTCGACGTCCCAGCGGCTCGGCGTGATCGGTCCGGGCACGGCCGGGACGGTGGTGGTGACCGTGCGGCCCTGGGACAGGCGCGTGGTGTACGTACCCGCGGTGCTCGCCCGCACGGTCAGGCCGCCGCGGGCGAACAGCACCTGGTCGGCGTCCGTGGTGACGGCGTGCGGGCTGCTGCCGTGGCGGTCCGCGAACAGGCCGGGGCGGCCCAGGGCGACGATCACGGCCTGGCCGGGCTGGAGTGTGACACGGAGGGTGAACTCGTCGCCGTCCTCGGTGTACTGGGCGAGCCGTACGGCCGCTCCCGTCCAGGGGTCGAGCAGGTACGGCACCGTGGCGCCGCCGCCTCCGGTGCGGCGCAGGGTGATGTCGTGGTCGATCGGTGCCACGGGGGGTTTGACGGTCTCGGCGTGCTTGCCGTTGCACAGGTAGTAGAAGTCGGCGTCCTCGGTGACGCGGTGGGCGTTGAGCAGTGTGGACGCGGTCGCGTGGCGCACGTCCGGGGTGACGCCGAGTCCGGCGAGGGCGTCGCCGACGGCCGTCTTGTCGGTGACGCGGACGACGTTGGGCAGGGCCAGCAGCCGGGTCAGGGTCGCGCGCAGGCGGTCCGTCTCGTCCCGCGCCGGCACTCCCGGGGTCACCGCCTGGTCGAAGGCGCCGAGCAGGACCACGGGCAGTCCCGCCTCGGCCAGCTTGAGGATCTTGAGGGCGTCGGTCAGGGCCAGTGTGGGCGTGGAGCCGTAGAAGAAGTCGCCTTCGACGAACAGCGCCTTGTACGCGGGGCCGTCCGGGGCGAGGCGGCCGCGCGACACCGTCGCGTTCGGCAGGTCCAGCAGCGGGCCGCTGAGGAACTGGTGGGTCCAGCCGAGCGGGACGCCGGTCGAGGTGAACCAGGACGCGCCGATGCCCGTGGCCGTGTAGCCGGTCTGCCGGAAGACGGCGACGTCGGCCCTCGCGGTGCCGGCCTGGAGCACCAGGTGCACGCGTCCGAGGTAGTCGGCGATGTCCTCGGCGTGCCGCCAGGTGGGCTGCCGAGGGCCCCACGACTCGCCGTAGCCGGCGGCCCCGTTGTACGGGCTGAAGGCCGCGAACCCGGGCCACTCGGCCGTGGGGGCGGTCGCGTAGGAGAAGCCGTGCACGACTGTCTGGTTGACGCCGGCCGCGTAGGCGCCGCCCATGGTGCGCAGGAAGCGGTCCCAGGTCGTGCTGTACGCGGAGCCGTTGTACGCGCCCGCCTCGCAGGACAGCACGGTGTGCCCGGCCATGTCCCGGCCACCGGCCAGGGAGCGGTAGTCGTCGAGGTTCTTGAAGCCGAGGGACTCGCCCTCCGCGATGTCGAGCAGCGCGGCCGAGGCGATGGCGTCGGTCTGAAGGCCGTACGGCTGGGCGCGCAGGGACATGCCGAGGGAGCGCGCCCACTCGCGCAGGGCGCGTACGTGGTGGCGGTTGAACAGGCCGGACACGGTCTCCCAGAAGTCGTGTCTGATCTGCCGGGTCAGCTGCGGATCGAAGGCGAAGACCTGGTTGCTCTTGTTCAGCGCAATCGCCGGGAGATACGGCAGCAGGGGACGCCCTGTGTGCTGTTCGAAGGCCTCCGGCAGTCCCGGTGTCCAGGTCAGGCCGTCGGTCTCCAGCTCTATGGAGTCCTCGAAGAAGGCGCCGCCCGCGGCCTTCAGCAGGCTCCGCAGGGACGGCGTCAGCAGGTGGTCCTCCCAGTAACCGGTGACGGCGGCGGTGCCCGCCGCGCTGAAGTGGTCGACGACATGGGCGGCCGGTGCGGAGTGCGGGCCGGACTCGGGCTGCTGGGCCGAGCCGCGCTGCCAGTAGGAGATCAGCACCCAGTCGCCGCCCTCGGGCGCCGTCCACGACACGGCACCGTCACGGACGGTCGCGGTGAGGTCGAGGACGCTGGAGAGGTCGAGTCCCGTCTCCTTGCGGGTGGAGTTGGCGGGCTCGACACGGGCGGCCTGTACGGCGACGAGGTCCTGCCGGGTGACGCCGGAGGCCGCCTCGTGCAGGGGCGGCGGGACCGGGCCCTGGTAGGTGGCGCCACCGCTCAGCGAGGCCCGGCCGAGGACGAGTTCCTTGGCGGCCGCCTCGTCGTCGGGGGCGACGCCGGGGACGGCGGCGGGCCAGCTGGGGCCGAGGGTGAGGTCGACGGTCAGGCCGCGTCTCGCCGCGCGGCGCAGGGCCGCCTCGACGCCGTCCCGCCAGGGTCTGCTCCCCCACCCGTGGTGGGCGGTGTCGAGAACCGACTTGTCCTTGATGCTGTGGTGTACGGCGGCGATCTCGGCGCCGCCGAAGCCCGCGTCCGCGATCTGGTCGATCTCCCGGGCGATCTCGTCCGGGTCGACCAGGCCGTCCGGCCACCACCAGCGGAACTTGGGGCGCACGGAGCGGGGCGGACGGGCGAACCAGTCGGCGGTCGGCTCGCCGCCTCCGGTGCCGGGGAGTGCGGCCACGCCCGGCGCCACGGCGCCGATGGCTGCCACGGTTCCCGCCGTCAGTGCGGCGGCCAGTACTGTGCGCCGCGACACCCCGCCGCGCTGCGAGATCGGTTCGTGCATCAGTGCGTCCCAAGGATCGTGATGGACCAAACGGGTTGAATCGTTTCAATTTGGTTGGGTGTCGGAACGCTATGTCCCGGGTCCCCTGGTGGTCAAGAGGCCGACGGCAGGTGAGATGCGGCACAGTTCCATGAGGGAGAGAGAGCTGCTTGGCCTCCCGTTCGACGTACTCCCGGCGTAGCCTGCTCGGGAGCACGATGCGCCTGGTTCGGCTCCACACGCCACTGGGACGGGGAGAGAGCGACGAGGCGGTAGCTGCGGGGGGTGACGCGAGTGTCAGTGGCAGCGTGGGCAGCTCCCGGAGGCGATTCGTGAGCTGGTCCTTGACGATCAGCGATTGCGGAACGACAACCGCTGGTCGGAGTCCGACTGCTGAATACGCGTTAGCCGCGATCTTTCGCGAGGGTCCGCCGACGGCGTCGGTGGACCTTTTTGCTTTCCGGGGCTGGTTGTGGGCAGACCGACGACCCGGTTGTCGCGTCGAGTGGGCGCCGGTTTCCACTGCCCAGGGCGGGTGATGTTGTTGTCGGGACGGTGGGAAGCTACTGGTCAGCCGGGGGTCCGGGAGGGCGTGGAGCCGGTCCAGGGCAGCGGTGATCACGTCGGTCCAGGGCCAATGCCTGGCGAGGCGGAGGTAGCGGCATCGGCCGGTGGTGATGAACTGGCCGGTGGTGATGAACTGGTCGGCGGTGGCGAACAGGAGAAGCCGCAGCCGGCGGGGCTCCCAGAGCCGGGACGAGGTTGCCGCCGGTCACGACGAGGAAGCGAGTGAGACTTCCAGCGGGTGAACCCTGAGCGGCGGCGGGGCTGAGCGAGTGGAGTGCGCGAGGAATGCCGGTGCGCGAGCGACATTCAGCGCAGCCCGGTGAGCCGACTCGGTCACCGGGGTACGGGGGCAAGGGACGGTCCAGGGGCGCAGGCGGATACGCAGGGGCGGGGATGGTGGGGGTGGCGGGAGTTTGGGCTCACGCCGGTCGGCAACCGGCTTCGTCAGCCGACGCGTCATGAAAGTCATGACGGTCCGGGCCAGGTGAGCTTCGGCGTGTTGAGGCAGAGCCTCGGAGTCCCGGCAGTTGCGGCGAGCCCTCATGATCCAAGTGATCGATCGCTCCACCACCGACCTCTTGGGCAGCATGACGAAACCTTTGGGTTTGGGCCTGTTGACGGTTTTGAGGGTGAGGCGGAGGCGGTCCTTGGCCCAGGTGACGAGTTCCCCGCCGGTGGCGGAGTCGGCCCACACGAGGGCGACCTCGGGGTGAGCCAGACAAAGTCGGAAGAGGAAGTCGCGTGTTGCGTGCGCGTCGTGGATGTCGGCAGGGGTGGCCATCATCATCACCGGCAGCCCTCGCGTGTCCACGGTGAGGTGGCGCTCGCGCCCATCGCCTTTCCCCCGCGTTATACCTGGACGCCGTCTTCGGGGCGGTGGCGTCGGCCTTGACGGTTTGGGAGTCGACCACCGCCGTCACCGACCGTGGGTTCTTGTCCTCCCGCAACCGCACCTGCTCGTACAACTCGGCGCAGATCCGGGCCGTGACCCCGGCGGCCACCGACTCGAAACCTACGTGTCCCTGCTGCGTCTGCCTGTATCAAGCTCAGGCGCGACAGGAGAATCAAAGCTGTCGGAACGACGAACAGCGGACTGGTCAGGCTTGATGCCAGGTTCGTAAGGAAGCTGCGGTCGGCCCACCACTGATGTGCGTCGCCGTAGACCCCGAGCCCCACGCCAGCGAAGCCCAGCGGAACACAGGCGTACGTTGCTCGCCGAACCGCCATGGGGGTTTCCCGCCACCAGGCCATGACTTGAGCGACCCGTCCGGGCAGACTCACCATTGACGCCGTCCTCCCCTTCCGTTCACCCGCTGCACACGAGAGTAGTCACCACCAACGTGCGATGATCCGGCTGGCCTCGGGCGGTGGCCACCGGAGCCCGCACTGCCACGCACCGCCTGGCACATCCGCTCGTACCGGGACCACCGCGGCCGCCACCGCAGAACGCACGACGCGCAACCTCGGTGAGCTGGGCGTCCGGACGCGCTGCTATGGGGTGGATGGTCTTCCCGAGGGAATGCCGCAGAACTTGACCGAGGACAGATGTGGACCGCACCTGTTCATGGTCGAAGCCGGGCGAATGCCTCCAGCCGCCGCCGGTGGTAGTCGAGGTCCTCCTCGCCGTGCTCCATGCCTCGCGCCGCCGCCAGCGTGAAGTGGACGCTCTCGCGCCGCAGCCGGTGTCGCATCAGCTGCACCAGCGCCTCGTCGTTGAGGTTCTCGGCGGTGCCTCCGGCCTGCAGGTAGGTGTTGGCGAAGAGGCGTGCGTCCGCGATGTCCTTGCAGAAGTCATCTGTGAACTCCATTGCGGCACTGGCGACTTCCACCTCCGGCGGGGCCACCAGCGCCTCGTCCCAGTCGACAACGGCGATCAGCCGTGTCGGGTCGTCGTGCGAGGCGAGCAGGTTGCCGTGGTAGTAGTCGCCGTGCAGCGGGTGCCGCAGCCGGGCTCGTGCAGAGAAGTCCGCAAGCCACTTGTCCAGCTGCGGGTCGTGCAGTCGCGGATCGTCGTAGGCGGCCCGGCCGTCCAGCCCGGTCTGCGAGAAGCATGGCCGCGGCCGAGGCGGCAGTTCGGCCCCGGCCAGCGCCCGGTGCAGCCGGGCCAGCAGCCGCGCCGCCGGAGCCGACTCCGCTACCTCCTTCGAGGCCCAGACCCCATCGACATAGGGCCACAGCGACACCACTCGCCCCTCGATCCGTACCACCGTCGCCCCACCTCGGCCCGGCAGCGCCAGCGGTGCCACCGCCTCGGCACAGCCGCCGGCTCGCGCCGCCGCGGCGACGCGGTGGCACCACTCAGCCTCCGCCGGGTCCTTCTCGGTTGGGCCGACGCGGATCACGTTGTCGCCGACTCGCCAGGCGGCGGACTCCTCACCGCCGTAAAGACGCGAGGCCGGTCCACTGACTCCGCAAGCTCTGCGTGCCGCCGCCGTCAACGGCACCTCCGCGAAAACCATGATTGTTCTCCTGTCTTCCGTCCAGCCGTGGGGTCATCACCGGGTATCCATGCGCAACTCCCGGATGTACCAGCCGAGCCGTGTTCCGCCCTCGCCCTGCGCGTGCTTGCCGGGGGTAAAACCCGCCCACTGGGCGACCGTGGCAGATGTGGTGTTCTCCGGCGCTACCGGATGCCGAGAGCGCGGAGGGGCCCGGCCGTGTCCCACTGTTCCCGACAGTGCCGGATGCAGGACTCGACGCCCTCGCGCCTGCCGGCACCGCCGTTGAGCCGACGACCAGCGGCTCATCTCCTCCTGCGAGATGTCTCCGCATCGTCCAGGCACAGCCGGGACAGAGCGATGATCCCGTCGTGCAGCTGGACATCATGCATCTGGCGATTCTTGACGTCAGCGCTCCTTCACGCCATCGGATTCTGCGGGACGTCGCGCAGCGCCACTCCGCCACAAGAGATCATCTCGGGATGACTGGTGTGATCACGGCGTCGGAGCCATCCTGGACAGCCCCGTTCACCGGGCTGAGCCCGCGTCAGTTCAGCGAGCTGATCACCTCGCTGCGCCGCGAGGGCGCGGACCGAAGTCCTGAATGCCCGACGGCCGACGCACCAAGGCCGCACCCTCCCGCACCCGTGAGCGCTCACCCCGGCTCAGTCGGCCGACTCCCGCAGGGCCCGGCGGCAGAGGGTGTCCGCGCGGCGGGTGGACTCCGGGAGGCGGTAGTGCGGGGTCAGGGCGAGGGTGTGGGCGCAGGCGTTGTCGAGGGTCACCCGGTGGCCGACCGAGACGAAGACCGGCTTCACCCCGGCGCGGGTGCGCAGCGCGCGGCCCACCTCGTCCGTGCCGGCCAGGAGCGGGGAGGCGCTGCCGCGCGGGGTGTCCGGGTCGTCGTGGGTGAAGGTGAAGGGGTTCTTGGCGACGCCGATCGTGGGGAGCCCGGTGAGGACGCCGAGGTGGCTGGCGAGGCCGAAGCGGCGCGGGTGGGCGAGCCCGTAGCCGTCGCAGACGACCAGGCCGGGGTCGCACGGCAGCGCGTCGAGGGCGGCCAGCACGGTCGGGATCTCCCGGAAGGCGAGCAGTCCGGGGACGTACGGGAACGAGACCCGGCCAAGCGCGGTGGACTCGGCGACCACATCCAGGGTGGCCGAGTCCAGCACCACGGCCGCCGCCGCGACCACGTCCCGCTCGTCGTCGTACGCGACGTCCACACCGGTGACGTGTCCGCTGCCGGGCGGCGGCCCCGTCTCGTCCAGGACCACCCTTCCCCGCAACTCGTCCTGCACGGCAAGGGCTTCGTCCTCGGTGGCGGGCCAGCCCGCCGGGATGCGTACGGTCGTCATGGTGCCGACGAGCCTACGCATCCCCGGCCCGCACACGCTCCGCAGGGCACGGACTCCGCACCGACCTCAGGGCCCGGACTCCGCACCGACACCGCGCGGGGGCGGGGGCGGCACGGTGTGGCCAATGGCGGCCTCCCCATGGCTACTTGTCGCCGAGAGCCCGCTTGAGCTGGTTCTTGTTCATGTCCGAGCGGCCGTGGATGTTGCGCCGCTTGGCCTCCTCGTAGAGCTGGTCGTACGTCGGTCCCTGCGATCCCTTGCCGGAGCGCTGTCCGCCGCGCCTGCCCGAGGACATGTCCTGGGTGGACGTACGGCTGGCGGTCCTCGACTCGCCGGACCGGGCCCGTTCCTTGTTGACGGTGCGGGCGGCGATCTCCTTGGCGCGGGACTCGCTCTCACCGCGGTCCCGGGCGCTCTCCTTGATGTGCTCGTACTGGCGTTCCCGCTTGGGGCTCGACCCACGGGGCATGTCCGATCACTCCCTTCACGACCAGCCCCGAGTACCCACTTCCCGCGCGACCACTCCGTGCGCGTCGTGTGCCTCCCCGCCCCGACCTGCGCTTCCCGTGCGCCGGGCGGTGAGCGACTGCTCCGGGCCCTGCCCCCGTGCACCGCTCGGGCCCCCGCCCGACGGGCCCTGGCGCGGAACCGGCGGGCCCCTCGCGGTGTCCTCTCCGATATCCCGGAACCAAGGGACGAGCGAGGGATCACACCCGTGCATGAACTCGGTGACAGAGGTCACTCGAAGCCCATGTGCACTCTTCGGCCCGATCCGACGTCTCTCCCAGTGCCCGGCCCCAGTCGTCCGGAGTCCGTCCACCCGTAACAAGGGAGCAAGGCGTTGTCCACCGTCATCGAGCAGCCCGTAGAGGCCCGTCTCGTCGCCGCCGCGCCGCGGATGCCGAGCATTCCCGCCACGCTCCACTACGACCGGAGCGACCCCTTCGCCGTCCGCATGACCTTCCCCGCCCCGGCCACCCTTGAGGGCGTCGAAGTGTGCTGGACCTTCGCCCGCGAACTCCTCGTGACCGGCCTGGACGAGGCCGTCGGCCAGGGAGACGTACGGGTGCGTCCGTACGGCTACGACCGGCTGGTGCTGGAGTTCCACGCACCGGAGGGCACCGCCGTGGTGCATGTCCAGTCGAATGAGGTACGGCGCTTTCTGAACCGTTCGATCGAACTGGTGCCCCTCGGTCTGGAGCACCACCAGTTCGACCTGGACCACGATCTGGCCGAGCTGATACGGGACGCCTGTTAGGCTCTCCCGCTGCCGCCCCCACCGCTCAGGGGCGGTCGGCCCGAGGCTCGTCCCCCGCGCGCTCCCCGGCGCCGGTTTAATCCTTTGACAGCCCCGAAGGTCCCTCCTACCTTGTTCCACGGTCCTGTTGCCGTCGATTGGAGAAGGACGTTGCTCGTCTGAGGTCCTGAGCCACCGCGTCACACATCCGTGCCGTTTCCCGGCCGGTTCTGGTGTGTGCGTCGCGTGCGACCTCGGCGTACGAGCCGTCCCCCGGCAGCGGGCCTCTCTCTTTCGCCCTCGCGTTCCGCCCTGGTCGTGTCGTCGTCTCTCGCGGTGCCTCATACGCGTTGCCCCCGGCCGCTTCCCGCATTCGCGAGGTTCCTCATGTCAACTCCCCTGTCCCTCACCTGTACCTCCCTGTCCTTCGGCTGGCCCGACGGCACGCCCGTCTTCGACGAGTTGCAGATCGCGTTCGGCCCCGGCCGCACCGGGCTCGTCGGCGCCAACGGGGCGGGAAAATCAACCCTGTTGAAGCTGATCGCCGGTGAACTGACCCCCGGCGACGGCATGATCAAGGTCGCGGGTGAGGTCGGTTATCTCCCGCAGAACGTCACGCTCGACACCGGTCTGCGCGTCGACGAGGCGCTCGGAATCGCCGCCGCCCGGGCCGCGCTGCACGCCATCGAGGCGGGCGATGTGGCCGAGGAGCACTTCGCGGTGGTCGGCGACGACTGGGACGTCGAGGAACGCGCCCTGGCGACCCTCGGTCAACTCGGCCTCGGCCATGTCGACCTGGACCGCACCATCGGCGAGGTCTCGGGCGGCGAGTCCGTACTGCTGCGACTGGCCGCCCTGCTGCTGCGCCGCCCCGACGTCCTCCTCCTCGACGAGCCCACCAACAACCTCGACCTCTACGCGCGCCGCCGCCTCTACGACGCCGTCGCGTCCTGGTCCGGGGTCATGGTCATCGTCAGCCACGACCGTGAACTCCTCGAACTGGTCGACCAGATCGCCGATCTGCACTCCGGAGAGGTCACCTGGTACGGCGGCAACCACTCCGCCTACGAGGCGGCCCTCGCCACCGAACAGGAGGCGGCCGAACGGATGCTGCGGGTCGCCGAGGCCGATCTGAAGAAACAGAAGCGTGAACTCGTCGACGCCCACGCGAAGTTGGCCAAGCGCACGCGGTACGCCAACAAGATGTACGAGAACAAGCGCGAGCCACGGGCCGTGATGAAGCTCAAGAAGCGCTCGGCCCAGGTGTCGGCGGGCAAGCACCGCCTCCTGCACGAGGAACGGCTCGCCGACGCCAAGGAACGGCTCGACGAGGCGGTGGAGGCCGTACGGGACGACGACGAGATCCGGATCGACCTGCCGTACACGGCCGTACCGCCGGGCCGTTCGGTCCTCACGCTCCTGGATCTCGAACTGCGCTACGGCTCCCGGGTGCGCGGCGACCTCGATGTGCGCGGGCCCGAGCGGATCGCGCTGATCGGGCGCAACGGCGCGGGCAAGACCACGCTGCTCAGGACGATCGCGGGCGAGCTGGAGCCGGTGGCCGGCGAGGTGCGGGCGCATGTGCCGATGCGGTTCCTGCCGCAGCGGCTCGATGTCCTGGACGAGGAGCTGACGGTCGCGGAGAACGTGGCCCGGTTCGCGCCGGGCGCCACCAACAACCGGGTCCGGGCCCGGCTCGCCCGCTTCCTGTTCCGGGGCGCGCGGGCCGACCAGCCGGCGGCGACGCTCTCCGGCGGGGAACGCTTCCGGGCCGCTCTCGCCGCCCTGATGCTCGCCGAGCCCGCCCCGCAGCTGCTGATGCTGGACGAGCCGACGAACAACCTCGACATGGCGAGCGTGCGGCAGTTGACCACGGCCCTGGAGTCGTTCGAGGGCGCCCTGATCGTCGCCAGCCACGATCTGCCGTTCCTCCAGTCCCTCGGGATCACCCGGTGGGTGCTCATGGAGGAGGGGGAGCTGCGGCCGACCACACCGGAGGAGGTGGGGGTGGCCGACTGAGCCCGGACAGGTGGGCGTGACCGACTGAGTCCGGACCCGGTGGTCCCGCTCGCCAAGATCAACTCGATCGGCGACCGAGGGCACGGCTACTCCCGAGTATTTCAGGAGGGCCACAGCCTGGCCCCGGGGGTTTTGCGCCCGTGGACCGGGCCTGCATGATGGCGGACCGGCGTCGCTCCACGGGCGCCGGAACACCCTCGTTCGATTCGGAGTCATCCACGTGCCCAGCAAGAAGGCCCTCGTCCGCCGCCCGAGCCCCCGCCTGGCCGAAGGCCTCGTCACGCACATCGAACGCACCGAGGTGGACGTCGACCTCGCCGTGGAGCAGTGGGAGGCGTACGGCGAGGCCCTGCGCGACCACGGCTGGGAGACCATCGAGGTGGAGCCGGCCGACGACTGCCCGGACTCGGTGTTCGTCGAGGACACCGTGGTCATGTACAGGAACGTGGCGCTGATCGCCCGCCCCGGCGCCGCGTCCCGGCGGGACGAGACCGAGGGGATCGAGGAGGCCGTGGCGGCGCTCGGCTGCTCGGTGAACTGGGTCTGGGAGCCGGGCACCCTGGAGGGCGGCGATGTCCTCAAGGTCGGTGACACGGTGTTCGTGGGCCGGGGCGGGCGCACCAACGCCGCCGGCATCCAGCAGTTGCGGGCCGCGTTCGAGCCGCTCGGGGCGCGGGTCGTCTCCGTGCCCGTGAGCAAGGTGCTGCATCTGAAGTCGGCGGTCACGGCGCTGCCCGACGGCACGGTCGTCGGGCACATCCGCAATATGGACGCGCCGTCGCTGTTCGACCGCTTTCTGCCGGTGCCGGAGGAGGCCGGGGCCCATGTCGTCCTGCTCGGCGGGGCCAAGCTGCTGATGTCGGCGAGCGCCCCGAAGACCGCCGAACTCTTCTCCGACCTCGGCTATGAGCCGGTCGTGGTCGACATCAGCGAGTTCGAGAAGCTGGAGGGCTGTGTGACTTGCCTCTCTGTCCGACTCCGGGAGCTGTACGCCTGACGGGTGGCCGAATCACCCTGGTGGCCCTGAGACCTGCGGTCCCGGGGCCTTTTCACGTGCCCTTCGAGACTCGCCGGGCCCGGTTGATCAGCGATCTTTACAGCACACTTAACCTACGGTCTCGTAACCTACGGCTTCGTAGCCTACGATGCCGTAGGTTCCGGTCACCCGCCCGTGGCCGCGCACTTGTTCGTCCGTGTCGTCCCCTTGTACGTCCTTTGTACGTCCTTCTGGAGCCTCTGTGTCGATCACTTCCCCCCTTCTCGGCAGCTCGTCCTCCGACTGGACCGATGCGCGGCTGCTGTACGCGCTGGAGGAAGTCGTCGAGAAGGAACTCAACCGGCATCTGAAGGTCACCAAGGACTGGATGCCGCACGAGTACGTGCCGTGGAGCGACGGCCGCAACTTCCCCGGTTTCTTCGAGGACGGCGAGGCCTGGGAGAAGGGGCAGTCCAAGGTCTCCGAGGTCGGCCGGATCGCCCTGGTGGTGAACCTGCTCACCGAGGACAACCTGCCCAGCTACCACCACGAGATCGCCACCCTCTTCGGCCGGGACGGCGCCTGGGGCACCTGGGTGCACCGCTGGACGGCGGAGGAGGGCCGGCACGGCATCGTGATGCGCGACTATCTGCTCGCCTCGCGCGCGGTGGACCCGGACAAGCTGGAGCAGTTCCGGATGGCCCATATGAGCGAGGGCTTCGAGTCGGACAACCGGCACTCGATGCTCCACACGGTCGCGTACGTCGCCTTCCAGGAGCTCGCCACCCGTGTCTCGCACCGCAACACCGGCCACCACTCCGGTGACCCCGTCTGCGACCGCATGCTGGCGCGTATCGCGACCGACGAGAACCTCCACATGGTCTTCTACCGGAACCTGCTGAAGGCCGCGTTCGAGTTCGCCCCCGACCTCACCATGCAGGCCGTCCGCGATGTCGTCGTCAACTTCCGTATGCCCGGCCACGGCATGCCCGGCTTCGAGCGCGCAGCCGCGCAGATGGCCATCGGCGAGGTCTACAACCTGCGCATCCACCACGACGACGTCCTCGCGCCCGTCCTCCGCTTCCTGAAGATCATGGAGATCGACGGCCTCGGCCCCGACGGGCAGAAGGCCCAGGAGGAACTCGGCCTCTACATGAACGGCCTGGACTCCGAGGCACGCAAGTTCGACGAGAAGCTGGCGGCCCGCAAGGCCCGTATGGCGGCACGGGCCTCCGCCTGACGATCAGGCTCGTACGTGAGGGGGGGCGCGCTGTCCGCAGCGCTCCCCCCCCTCAGCTCTGGTCGGCCCGCCGCAGGCGCAGGCGCTCCTTCTCGGAGAGGCCGCCCCAGACGCCGAAGCGTTCGTCGTGGGTCAGGGCGTAGTCGAGGCAGGCGGAGCGCATCTCGCACATCCCGCAGATGCGCTTCGCCTCACGCACCGAGCTGCCCGGCTCGGGAAAGAAGAATTCGGCCCCCGTCTGCGCACACAGCGCCCGCTCCTGCCAGGCGGTGTCGACCGGGGTCATCGTCGTGTTGTGCATACCGAGGATGCTGCCGGGCGGCGAAAAACGTTTGCTCAACGCCACATCAACGCGGCCGCCAGGAGCGTTCCATGGTCCCGCCGCAGAGGGCTCGTGGCATGGCGGCGCGCCCGGTGGAGGGCGTGGGGTGCGTCCCCGGGGGCTGCGCTCCTTCAGGGGCGCGGGGCTGGATCGATTTGCGGCTCCGCCGCGATGGGGGTCCCCCCGCGCTGGGGGTACCTCCCAGGCCCTTAAGGCACTGGGGGAGAAGCCGAGCGTGGGGGAGCGGCCAGCCACAACGAGCCCGCACCCGAAAACACACCCCCACGCGCCGAGCCCAAGCGCGGGCACAGTGCAAAACCCGGCAGAGCACCCACATCCCTCAAACCCTCGGAGAGGCTTCGGCCGACGCCTGAAGTCGGCCGGCCCCGGGATGGGCGGCTACGGCTTCTTCCAACTCGACGGCAAAACCGTCGCGGGCGCCCTGCGGAACCCACCGGAGCAGGGCCCGCCGTCCTGGAACGTCTACTTCCGGACGCCGGACGCGGACGCCACGGCCAAGGCGGCGGAGCACGCGCACGGCTCGGTGCTGCCGCAGCCGATGGACGTGGCCGAAGAGGGCCGCATGGCGATCCTCGCCGACTCGAAGGGCGTCCCCTTCCGCCTCTGGCAGCCCCACCGCATGGACAGCGGCAGTTACACCTGTGTGAACCCGGCGCGGACCGAGGAGCAGGACATGTCCACCGGGCTCGTCCCGCTCGACGAGGACCCGGCCGAGGCGGGCTCCGGCCGTACCGGCGGCCGCTTCGCCAAGCTCACCGATCCGTACGGCACCCGCTTCGCGGTGATCAAGAGTGTTCCCCCGCAGGGCTGATGACGGCACGCATGACCGCCCGTGCGGAACCGGGCGGTCGGGCGGGCGGTCGGCCACCGGCCGCTGTCGATCACCCCGCCCTGAGAGCGCTCTCAGTCAAGGGTGTCATGGGTCTTGACGCCTCAACTCCCCCCTGGGAACAGTGGGTGCACCACAGCAGGGGCCCCACCCCTGTGCCTCCACTCCCCCACATCCCAGGAGGCCCATCCGTGATCTCGCGACGTACCTTCCTCACCGGCACCGCCCTCGCCACCGCCGCGAGCGCCCCCGCCCTGGGGAGCGCTCTCAGCCCCCCGGCCGCGGCCGCCGCCCCCGCCACCTGCGAACTCGCGCTACGGAACGCCTCGTTGCCGGGCACGGTACGGGCGTATGTCACCGGGCACGAGCAGTCGACCGGCGCCTGGGTGCTGCTGCGGGCCGACGGCGGTGTCTATCGGCCGACCTCTCCGGCCGCTCCCCAGACCCCGTTGCCGGTGGACTGTGCGATCCCGCTCGGCGCGGCGGGCTCGGCACCCACCGTGCTGACGCTTCCCCAGATGTACGGCGCCCGTGTCTACTTCGTACGGGACAGCGCCCTCGACTTCTTTCTGAACCCCGGCCCCGCGCTGGTCGAGCCCGCGTTCGCCACGCCCGCCGATCCCAACTACGGCAGGACCTGGTCGTTCTGCGAGTTCACCTTCAATCCGGCGCAGTTGTTCGCCAACATCAGCTATGTCGACCTGGTGACGGCACTCCCGATCGGGCTGACCCTGGAGGGCGACGCCACCCACACCGTCGCCCCGCTGCCCGAGGGCGCGGTCGACAGGATCGCCTCGGACCTGGTGGCGCAGGCCGCGCGGGACGGGCAGCCCTGGGACCGGCTCGTCATCCGGGCCGGTGACGGTCGCGTACTGCGTGTCATCTCCCCACAGAACCTGATGGCGCCCTACTTCGACCGCCCCGACGAGATGCCGTTCCGCACCTACTGGGACTCCTACATCGCCCAGGCATGGGAGAAGTACCGCACCACGGATCTACGGATCGACCTCCAGGGCGGCCGGGGCGTCCTCACCGGCCGGGTGAGCGGGGACACCCTCACCTTCACGGGCGGCCACTCCTTCGCCAGACCGACCTCGAAGGACGTCTTCACCTGCAACCACGGCCCGTTCGCCAACAACCCCAAAGACCCGGACGACAAGAAGGCCCTCCTCGCCCGACTCGCCGCCGGCTTCAACCGCTCCCTCATGCTCACCCACCCCACCCAGCCGAACGGGACGACGGCCGCCGACTACTACCAGGGCGACGTCACCAACCACTGGTCACGTGTGGTGCACGTCAACTCGCCCATCGGGTACGCGTTTCCGTACGACGACGTACGGCCGGACGGGCAGCCGGACGTGTCGGGCGCGGCGTACGACGGCAATCCTCGCCGGTTCACGGTGACGGTGGGGGCGTGAACACAGGGTCTGCCGTTCGGATCGTGTCGCCCGAGTGAATGCTCATGCCGAGGCGCGCCGTACCAGGGTGGTCGGCAGGACGATGCTGGACGGCGCGTCGCCCACGGTCGTCGACGGGGCGGCGCCCGGCCCCACCTCCCGGCCCCCGCGCTCAAGGCCGCGCAGGAGCAGTCGCGCCATCAACCGGCCCATCTCCTCTATGTCCTGACGGACCGTCGTCAGTGGCGGCTCGGCGCCCTCGGCCACCGGAAGCATGTCGTCGAACCCGACCACGGCGACGTCCTCGGGCACCCGCCGCCCCCGTTCGCGCAGGACGCGCAGGGCGCCGGAGGCGGAGAGGTCGTTGGCGGCGAAGACGGCGTCCACCTCGGGGCAGCGGTCGAGGAGTTCACGCATGGCGCGCTCGCCGCCGGCCGGGGTGAAGTCGCCCTCGACGATCAGCCCGGGGTCGGCATCGACCATGACGTCCCGGAAGCCGTCGAGCCGGTCCACCGCCGAGGTCTGGTCGAGGGGGCCGGCGATATGGGCGACGCGGGTCCGGCCGAGGCCGACGAGATGGCGTACGGCGTCGCGGGCGCCGCCCCGGTTGTCGCTGTCGACGTACACGGTGGGCGCGCTGCTGCGGATGCCGTCCGGCCAGCCGGGCCGACCGCCGAACACGGTCGGGACGCCGGCGCTCTGGATCAGCCCCGGGAGCGGGTCGTCCAGGTGGAGCGAGAAGACGAGGGCGCCGTCGACGTGTCCGCCCGCGAGATAGCGCCCCACGCGCGCGTAGTCCTCGGGGCCTTCGGTGAGCAACAGCACCAGCTGGGAGTCATGAGTGGTCAACTCCTTGCTGATGCCCCGGAGTTGGAGGGCGAAGAAGGGGTCGGCGAAGACCCTGGTCTCCGGTTCGGCGATCACCACGGCCACGGCGTCGTGCCGTCGGGTGACCAGGCTCCGGGCGGCCTGGTTCGGTACGTACCCGAGTTCCTCGACGGCCCTGCGCACCCGCTCCGCCAGCGGCTCCCGTACGCCCTCGCCCCCGTTGACGACCCGGGACACGGTCGCCCGTGACACCCCGGCCCGCGCGGCCACGGCCTCCAACGTCGGACGTGGCGCTGTCTCGGTCACTTCGGGACTCCTGGACTGCTCAAAAGGGGTTCCGAGTCAGCATAACCAGGGGCGGGGTCCCTGAGTGGGGGTGTTCTGAGAGCGCTCCCGGATCAGGAAGTCCAGGCCGGCCGTCACCTCACCTCCGTACCTCACGCATCCCCAGCCGGCGTACGCCCTGCTCCCCGCCTAATGCTCGTGCCCCTCCGGCTCGTACCCCGGGATCGTGCCGTCCGTCTTGCGGACCAGGAACAGGCCGACCATGCCCATGTCGGAGTGGCTCTGGACATGGCAGTGGTACATCCAGGCGCCGGCGCCGACGCCCTCCCCGGCGATGATCTGGAAGCCGAAGGAGTCGGCGGGGCCGCAGATCTTGTTGTCGATGACCTGGCTGGGGTCGTCGGGGCCGGTGAGGGTGCCGGTGCGGTTGTCGGCCCAGCGGTGACCGTGCAGATGGAACGTGTGGTAGTACTCGCCGTGCGTGATCACGACGAACTCGACGCGGTCGCCCACGGTGGCGTCGAAGTCGGGTCCCGAGTGGGCCGGTTTGTTGTTGATCAGCATGTCGTTGAAGACGACGGTGACGGTCTTGTCGGGGAGGACATCGCCCTGGCGGCGGACGATCACCGGGCCGTAGAGGCCCTTGCGGATGCCGCCGGTGCCGTGTTCGGTGCCGACGACATGGTCGTGGTAGTGCCAGTAACCGGCACTGCCGGGGCGCCACGTGCCGTCCTTGCGGGTGCCAGGGGCATGGGTGCGCCAGGTGTAGGTGCGGGTGCCGCCGGGCTCGACGTCGCTCTTGTTGAGCTTGGTGCCGTCGCTGGAGATCTCGTAGTCCAGGCCGTGGACATGCAGGCTCACCGGGATGTCCATGGTGTTCTCGAACTCGATGTGCAGGGTGTCGCCCTCGTTGAGTTCGATCAGCGGGCCCGGGATGGACGCCTTGCCCTTCTCGAAGCCGTAGCCCATCTGACCGTCCGCCAGTTTCTCGGCGTACAGCTTGATGTGCCGGACCGCTCCGCCCGCCGGAGCGGTCCGCACCAGTCCCTCCGCGCTCGCCGCCTCGGGGGCGGTCACGGCGTCCATGGTCACGGACAACGATGTCGCGGCGACCGCGCCACCCAGCAGCACCCGCCGGTTGAATCCTCGTCTGTCCAAGGCGTCCATGCGGAACTCCCCACCCCGATACGCGATTTGCGGAGACTCACTTGTGGCACGTATGGCTCTGTCGGCTCTGTGATGAACCTGTGTGACGGTAGCGGCACCTCGGCCGTTTATCCACACCAAGGACAAAGTTCGTCCCATCGCGGTCATAGGTATTGGCGCGTGGGGAAAAGGGGTCTAGCTTCCTTGAGGTTGTTGCTGTGACAGGTCCTCAGGAGGTGCCCATGCGCTTACGAGGGTTGAGCGCCAGACGACGAATCACGGGTAGACGGACGAGACGACGACTGTGGGTGGCCACGATGGCGGCCTCGGTCGTCGCCGGTGGGCTGCTGACGGGGCCCGCCGCTCAGGCGCGCCCCTTTCCCGACCCCGCTCTGACAACGATGTCGATCACATCGCCGCCCGGCGGCTCCGGTCCTCAGGTGCTGATCTTCCACGGCTCGGCGGCGGCCGGGGAGGAGTCGCCGGTGGTGAACGCCGGTATCGAGGCGATCGAGCGGATCGGGCTCTCGGGGCCCTCCGCCGAGCGTTTCGAGGTGACGGCCACCGACGACGCCTCCGTGTTCACCGACGAAGCCCGGCTCAGTGGCTTCAACGCGGTCGTCTTCCTCACCGGCGGCGGCGATGTCCTCGATCCCGAGCAGGAGGCGGGGCTTGAGGCGTACATGGAGGCGGGCGGCGGTTTCGTCGGCGTCCATGACGCGGCGAAGGCCGAGCCGTACTCGGATTGGTTCGGCGGGCTGATCGGTGCCCGTCCGGCCGCGTCGAGCCCGACGACCGTACAGCGGGCGACCGTCGAGGTCGGTGACCGCGAACATCCGGCCACCAAGGATCTGCCGGTGCAGTGGAAGCGGCCGGACAAGTGGTTCAACTGGGTGAAGAACCCCTCCGGTGCCGTGCACACCGTGGCGCGGGTGCGCGAGTCGACGTACCAGCCGGGTACGGGCGCGGGCGGCTGGGACCATCCGGTGAGTTGGTGCCGTGACTACGACGGCGGCCGGTCCTTCTACACCGGTATGGGCGGGACCGTGTCGGCGTACGACGAGACGGACTTCCGTACGCATCTGCGCGGTGCCCTGCTGTGGACCTCGCGGCTGACGCGGGCCGACTGCAAGGCGACGATCGACGCCAACTACAAGGCGGAGCGGCTGACCCAGCCCAACCAGCCGGGGCAGAACGACCAGATCGGCGAGCCGCACGGCCTGGTCACCGCCCCCGACGGACGGGTGTTCTACATCGGCCGGGGCGGCGCGGACTCCTCGCAGCCCGTGATCACCGACTGGAGCAACCCGGACATCGGCAAGGGCAAGGGCGAGATCCACGTCTATGACCCGAAGACCAAGAAGGTCACCCTGGCGGGCGCGCTGACCGTCTTCGGCAACAAGGGCGGCGGCGGTGAGCTGATCAAGGTCGAGGAGGGTCTGCTGGGCATCGAGCTGGACCCCGCCTTCCAGCAGAACGGCTGGGTGTATCTGCACTACACACCCCATGCGCAGATCAACCGGGACACCCGGATGGCCGAGCGTCGCGTCTCCCGCTTCACCCTCGACCTCGCCACCGACAAGCTGGATCTGAGCAGTGAGAAAGTACTGCTCAAGTGGCCGGTGCAGATCCACAGCTGCTGCCACGCGGGCGGCGGGATGACCTGGGACTCCCAGGGCAACCTGTACATCGCGACCGGCGACAACAACTCCAGTGGCTTCAGCGACGGTTACTCCGGCAACAACCCCGAGCCCAACTACAAGGGCGTCTCCTTCGCGGACGCGCGCCGCACCGCCGGCAACACCAACAACCTCAACGGCAAGATCCTCCGCATCCACCCGGAGCCCGACGGCACGTACACCCTGCCCGAGGGCAATCTCTTCACCGGCAAGGAGACCGACGAGGGCGGCGGCAAGACCCGGGGCGAGATCTATGTGATGGGCGTCAGGAACCCCGCCCGTATCTTCGTCGACAAGCAGACCGACGTCCTCTACGCGGGCTGGGTCGGCCCGGACGCCTCGGCGCCCTCCACGACCTGGGGCCCGGCGAAGTACGACACCTTCGCCGCCATCACCGAGGCGGGCAACCGGGGTTGGCCGTACTGCATGGGCAACAAGCAGCCCTATCGCGACCGCAATCTGCCGGACCCGTCGAAGCCACTGGGCTGGTACGACTGCGACCACCCGAAGAACGAGTCCCCGAACAACGACGGGCTCGTCAGCCTCCCCCCGGTGACCGGCAACAACATCTGGTACTCACCGCAAGGAGGCGCCCCCGACTATCCGCGTGACGCCGCCGGTGTCCCCTCCTACAAGGTCGAGGAGGCCACATACCTGCTGCCGTGGCTGAAGGGCGGCGGACAGGCCACGATGAACGGGCCCGTCTACCGCTACGACGCCTCGGTGACCGCCTCCGGGCAGTGGCCCGCGTACTGGGACGGCAAGTGGTTCGTCGGCGACTTCTACGACGCCGACCAGCCCCGGCACGCGGTGCTCACCGATCCGAAGAACCAGGGCAGCGGCGGGCTTCCGATCCACGCGGAGTCGCTGAAGAGGATCGTGCCGGTCGGCAACGACGGCATCAGGAACCTCATGGACTGGAAGTTCGGACCGGACGGCGCGCTGTACGTCCTCGACTACGGGCGCGGCTTCTTCACCTCGGACGCCAAGTCGGCGCTGTGGCGGGTCACTTACACGGGTGGCGGGCCCACTCCGGCCGCCGACGAGCTGGCGCGGAGGGCGGAGTGATGCGCGAAAGACGGTTGGCCATGTGCGAAAGACGCTGGTGGGCGGCGCGCGAACCGCGCCTGTGGGCGGCCCTGTTGGCGGCTCTGCTGATGGTGGTCGGGCTTGCCTCGACCCCGGCCTCCGGCCGCCCGAAGCCGGTCGGTGACGTGCTCGCCGCGCAGGTGCTGACGTGGACGGCCGGTGACGACATCACCAAGTACACGACCGCCCCGCAGACCGCGGTGGCGGGGGCGACGACCATCGTGTTCGAGAACAGCACGGCGACCGGCAACACCATGGGCATGCCCCACACGCTGACGTTCGACGTCTCGGACCCCGAGTACAACAACGACGTCCCGCTCAACATCCTCGCCAACCCGGGCGACGACCAGGGCGGCAAGTGGACCGCCGAGGTCACCCTCACCCCCGGCCGCTACCGCTACTACTGCACCATCCCCGGCCACGGCCAGATGCAGGGCATCCTCGTGGTCACCGAGGGCACCGGCGACGACACCACCGCGCCGGAGACCTCGGCGTCGGTCGCCGGTACGCAGAACTCGGCGGGCGCGTACGTCGGTTCGGCCTCCGTGACGATCGGGGCGACCGACACCGGCGGCTCAGGTGTGGAGCGCGTCGAGTACGCCGTCGGTGACACCGGCGCCTGGCTCCCGTACACCACACCCGTCGTGTTCGACCAGGTGGGCACCCACAAGGTGCGCTACCGGGCGGTCGACAAGGCGGGCAACACGGCGGCCGAGAAGAGCGTCGAGTTCACGGTGGTCGCCCCGCCGACGGACGACACGACCGCCCCGGAGACCTCCGCGACGGTGGCCGGTGAGCGGAACACCCAGGGCGAGTACATCTCCATGGCGACCGTCACCGTCACCGCCTCGGACACCGGCTCGGGCGTCAACACCATCGAGTACGCGCTCGGCGACTCGGGCGCCTGGCAGCCGTACACCGCGCCGGTGATGGTCCACGAGGTCGGTACGCACAAGGTGCGCTACCGGGCGACGGACAAGGCAGGTAACGTGGCGGCCGAGAAGAGCGTCGGCTTCACGGTCGTCGCCCCGCCGGCCGAAGACACGACCCCGCCGGTGACGGGAGCGACCGTAGAGGGCGACCGGAACTCCGCCGGGGCGTACCTCAACAGCGCCGAGGTCACGGTCAGCGCCACGGACCACGGCGGCTCGGGTGTCGCCGCGATCGAGTACTCGCTCGACGGCGGCCCGTACCTGGCCTACACCGCCCCGGTGGTGGTCGACCGCGCGGGGACCCACACGGTGACCTACCGGGCGAGCGACAAGGCGGGCAACACGGCCGCGGCACGCTCGGTGAGCTTCACGGTCGTCTCGGGCGGCGGCGTCCCGGCGCCCAACTGCGCCGAGTACGACGAGAGGTTGACCGTGTACGTCGGTACGGTCGACTCGGGTGTGCCCAACCGGGTCACCAACAACCGGTGCCGGATCAACGAGTTGATCGAGGACGAGAAGGAGTGGACGTCCCACGCGCTGTTCCTGAAGCACGTGGACGCCGTCCTGGACGCCCTCTTCACGGAGGGTGTCGTCGATCAGCGCGAGTTCGACGCCATCACGGAGGCGGCCGGCGAGTCCGGCATCGGCAAACCCGGCCAGACCGAGGGCTACCGCACGATCATGGACGGTACGGCCGAGTCGTTCGCCAAGTGGCAGCACGTGGGCGGCGGTTCGTTCGGCCTCAACTCCGACGGCTCGATCACCTCCGGTACGGCGAAGGCCGGGCTCGGCATGCTGTGGTTCCCCGAGCGGAAGTACGGCGACTTCTCGCTGCGCCTCCAGTGGCGCGACGACGCACCGGGCACGGGCAACGCCAACTCCGGTCTGTTCGTCCGCTTCCCCTGGGTCCACGACCACCCCGAGGAGTCGCGGCCGGAGTGGGTGGCCATCAAGTTCGGCCATGAGGTGCAGGTCCTCGACCGGCCCGACGGCGACATGTACAAGACGGGCTCCGTGTACGGCTTCGACCGGGTCGGGCTCGCCGGTGCGGGCGTCACCCAGAAGGGCACCTGGAACGACTACGAGATCCGCGTGGTCGACCAGCACTACTCGGTGTACCGCAACGGTGTGCTGATCAACGAGTTCGACAACATCGGCGGCCAGGACTTCACCCCGCCCCGCTCGGACGACCCGGGCACGGACGGCCGCCGCTTCGCCTCCGGCTATGTCGGCCTCCAGGTCCACGGCACGACGGATGTCGTCTCGTACCGGGACATTCGGATCATGGAGTTGTAGTCGGGAAGGGAGTTGTGGCCGGGGTCCGCCCGGCTCGGCCCGTTGTCAGTGGCGTACGGCATGCTGTGATCGGTGGCTGCCGTACGCCACCGCTGTGCGACGGGGAGGCTGGAGTGCTCACGGGGATCGACGACGTCGACTGGGCGTCGATGGGGCACGCGTACACGGAGTCGGCGACCGATGTGCCGGACCTGCTGCGGGGTCTGGCGTCGGACGACCCCGCCGAGCGGGACATCGCGCTGGACGGGATGTACGGGGCGGTGCACCACCAGGGGGATGTGTACGACAGCACGGTCGCGTGCATACCGTTTCTCTTCGAGCTGGCGTCGACGGAGGGCCTCGCCGACCGGGCCGCGATCGTGTGTCTGCTGTGCAGCATCTCGGGCGAGAAGGAGCCCGATCCGGAGGAGATCGGCGGCCTCTTCGAGGACGAGGAGGAGGACGCGGCGTTCGTCCGGCCCTTCCTGGACGCGTGGGCGGGGGTCCGCGAGCGCGCCGACGCGTTCACCGGGTTGCTGACCGACGTCGACGTGGAGGTGCGGGCGGCTGCCGCGGCGGCGCTGGCACATGTCCACCCCGATCCCGTGCGGGCGTTCGGGGCGCTGCGGGAACGGCTGTCGGTGGAGCGCGAGTCCGAGGCTCTGCGTGCGCTGGCAGCGGCGATCGGCAAGCTGGGCGTCGGGCACGCGGAGACGCTGGGCGCCGAGGCGGGTCGGGTGCTGCGCGACCTGGTGGTGGTGTCCGGCGAGCCGGAGGCCGAGGTGCGTCTGGCCGCCCTGGTCCAACTGGCTTGCTGCGCACCGGAGTTGCTCCCCGAGGACACGGTCGAGTTCACGCTCGCCGTGATGCGGCTGGCGTACGAGCGGAAGACGGCCGGTGGGTCCGCGCCCGAGGAACGGCCGGAGTCGGAGCCCGAACGCCCGAGCACCAACACTCTGGTGTCGCACCTCCACGAGCTGGAGGCCAAGCAGCGGGCGAGTATCGACGCCGACGTGGCCGACGACCTCCTGGTGGAGCTGCACCACGCGCTGGGTGATCGCACGGACCTGCGATACGCCCTGCTTCTGGGCCAGTTGGAAAGCCCCGACTGGGGTCAGCGGATGGCGGCGGTATGGATGGCCGGAGCGCTGATGACGGGCTGGCGGGTGCCGGACGACGAGCCGGTACTGGCGCTGGCCCGACAACTGGAGGAGACCGATCTCCGCCTGAACAAGGCCGCGTTGAGCGAGCTGATCCACCTCGCCCCCGTCGCATACGCGGCGGCCGACGATGTGGTGGCGTTCATCGTGGAGTGGGGGAACAGCGATCGGCAGGAGAGCGACACCGTCGTGCGCTGGGACCAGACGGGGGTCGGCAAGGCCCTTGAGGTGCTGACCCTCCAGGGCGACGAACGGGTCCTGAACTCCCTGAAGTCGGTACTCGGCCGCTACGAGCCCCCGGAGAACATAGAACGATGGCTGGAGGCATTCGGCCCGGCGGCGACCGACGAACTCGGCCCGGTCCTGCATGACCGGATCGTCGAGCTGGGTCCGAAGGGACGCGGGGTCACCCTGCACCGACTCCTCAAGGGAGTGGGCGTCCTCGCACACCCCGATTCCCTGCCTCTGATACTCACCGCTCTTCGGAACTCTGTCGACGACAAGGCGACCCAGTCGTCCGCGCTGCGGGCACTGGCCGGGTACGGCCGAGCCGCGAGCGAAGCAGCCCCGCTGCTACGGGGGTTGGTGTCGGACGGAGGCGCCCTTGAGGGCAACCGGGTGGAGGCGGCCACTGCCCTCTGGGCGGTGACCGGAGACGCCGAAGCGGTACTCCCCACGCTCCGCGCCGCCACCGAGTCCGACCACTGGTACGAGCGCGACGCCGCCCTGAGGGTGATCGGTTCACTGGGCCCGGCGGCGACGCCCCTCGCACCGCTTCTGCGCGCCCGGAAGGAGAGCGCCGACGCGGCGACAGCCCTGTGGAGGGTGACCGGAAACGCCGAGGAGGTACTGCCGACCTTGCTCCACGAGTGGACCGCCCGCCCCTTCCACCGCCCGGCCATAGCGGCCTGCCTGGCCGAGATGGGCGAAGCGGCGGCACCGGCACTCCCTCTGATCCAGGCGGAGCTGGCCTCCCCCCGCCGCCACCGCACCACCCACGAGAACGAAACGCCCCACTCAGCCACGAACACCCGTTACGACATCAGGTCGGACGAGAGACTGCTGGAGGATTGCCGCCGAATAGCAGCAGCGCTGGCAGGCTGACCGGCGAGGCCGCGCTGCACCGCCGAAGGGGCGATTGGGCCGAAGGCCCGAGCTTTGAGGGCCGCAGGCCCAAAAGGGGCGCGGGGAACTGCGCGACCAGCCACAACGACGCCGCACCCGCCCGAAAACAACCCCAGGCACCCCAATAGGCGCAACGGCTACGCCTTCTTAGCCCTACTGGGCTGAACCCGTTTCGGCTCCCCCGGCATCTTCGGATACTCCGGCGGATACGGCAGATCCCCCAACCCATGATCATGCTCATCCCGCGCCGCCAACTCCAACAACGCCTCCAAGGAGTACGCATGGTCATCCATGCCCGCGTGCACATCCCCCCGCTCCGCGAAGCGCCCGGGCATGGTCGCGAGATCGAAGTCCCGCGGCACGGCGACCCCCACCTCGTCCCAGGTCAGGGGCGCCGAGACGGGGGCGTGCGGCCGGGGTCGTACGGAGTAGGCGGAGGCGATGGTGCGGTCGCGGGCGGTCTGGTTGTAGTCGACGAAGATCTTCTCGCCCCGCTCCTCCTTCCACCAGGCGGTGGTCACCTGGTCCGGCATCCGTCGCTCCAACTCCCGTGCCACGGCGATGGCGGCACGTCTGACCTGGACAAATGTCCAGTGAGGTGCGATCGGCACAAACACATGCAACCCCCGGCCGCCGGAGGTCTTCGGCCAGCCCCGCAGATCCCCGTAGTCGTGCAGGACCGACCGCAGCTCATGGGCGGCGCGGACGGCGTCGGCGTAGTCGGTGCCGGGCTGGGGGTCGAGGTCGATACGGAGTTCGTCGGGCCGGTCGACGTCGTCGCGGCGGACCGGCCATGGATGGAAGGTGAGCGTGCCGAACTGCGCGGCCCACAGCACGGCGGCCTCCTCGGTGGGGCACATCTCGTCGGCGCTGCGACCGCTGGGGAAGGTGATGTGGGCGGTCGGAATCCAGTCGGGCATGTTCTTGGGGGCGCGCTTCTGGAAGAAGGACTCGCCGCCGACGCCGTCGGGATAGCGCTCCAAGGTGGTGGGCCGGTCGCGCAGGGCCCGGAGGATGCCGGGACCGACGGCCAGGTAGTACCGGGCCAGATCCAGCTTGGTGAAGCCACGTTCCGGAAAGAACACCTTGTCGGGGCTGGACAGCCGTACCGTCCGGCCGCCCGTCTCCAGTTCCACCGCATCACCCATGCGGCCACGGTAGGCGGAACGGTTGAATGCCGCATACCGGGCGAATCTCTCCGTGCGGGCCCAGAATCGAAGGCATGGATCTCCCGGTGATGCCGCCCGTGAAACCGATGCTCGCCAAGTCCGTGGCGAAGATCCCGCCGAACATGCACTACGAGGCGAAGTGGGACGGGTTCCGGGCGATCGTGTTCCGCGACGGTGCCGAGGTGGAGATCGGCAGCCGTACGGGGAAGACGCTGACCAGGTACTTTCCCGAGTTGGTGGTGGCGTTCCGGGAGCGGTTGCCGGTGCGTTGTGTGGTGGACGGCGAGATCGTGATCGCCCGGGAGGGGCGGCTGGACTTCGACGCCCTCACCGAGCGCATCCACCCGGCGGACTCCCGTGTCCGGATGCTGGCCGAGACGACGCCCGCCTCCTTCGTCGCGTTCGATCTGCTCGCCCTCAATGACGAGTCCCTCCTGAACGTCCCGCTCACCGACCGCCGGGCCCTGCTGGAACTGGCCCTGGCCGAGGTCACGGCGCCCGTCCATCTCGCGCCGGCGACCTTGGACCGGGAGCTGGCGGAGCGATGGTTCGAGGAGTACGAGGGGGCCGGGCTCGACGGGGTGATCGCCAAGCCGCTCACTGTGCACTACCGGCAGGACGAGCGGGCCATGTTCAAGGTCAAGCACGAGCGGACGGCGGATGTGGTGGTCGCCGGGTACCGCTTCCACAAGAGCGGGCCGATCATCGGATCACTGCTGCTCGGCCTCTACGACGCCGGGGGCACCCTCCAGCATGTGGGCGTGTGCGCCGCGTTTCCGATGAAGCGGCGGGCGGAGCTGGTGGAGGAGTTGGAGCCGCTGCGGCTGGAGGAGGTCGGGGAGCATCCGTGGGCGGCCTGGTCGGACGAGGCGGCGCATGAGACGGCGCGGCTGCCGGGGGCACCGAGCCGCTGGTCGACGAAGAAGGACTTCTCCTGGGTGCCGCTGAGGCCCGAGCGGGTCGCCGAGGTGGCCTACGACCACATGGAGAACGGCGTCCGCTTCCGCCACACGGCCCGCTTCCGCCGCTGGCGCCCGGACCGCACCCCCGAGAGCTGCACCTACGCCCAGCTGGAAGAGCCGGTGAACTACGACCTGACGGAGATCCTGGGCGCCTGAGCGCCGACCCTGCTCTGCGCCTCTCAGGCTCGCCCCGCCCCCAGCCCACTCCCATCCCTTCCCTCAGGGCTCGAAGATCACCTTCACCGCGCCGTCCTCCTTCCGCTGGAACATCTCATAGGCGCGCGGCGCCTCGCTCAGCGGCAGTCGATGGGTGGCGAAGGAGTCGACACCGAGGGGGTCGGAGTCGGTGAGGAGCGGCAGGATGTCGTCGCTCCAGGTGCGGACGTTGGCCTGGCCCATGCACAGCCGGATCTGCTTGTCGAACATCGTGAGCAGCGGCAGTGGGTCGGCGGTGCCGCCGTAGACGCCGGTGATGGAGATGGTGCCGCCGCGACGTACGAGGTCGATGGCGGTGTGGAGGGCGGCCAGCCGGTCGACGCTGAGGTGTTCCGCGAAGCGGGCGCCGAGGGCGCGGGGCAGCAGTCCGGCCGCGGCCTGGGCGAGCCGGGCGGCGGCACTGCCGTGGGCCTCGGTGCCGACGGCGTCGATCACGGCGTCGGGGCCGCGCCCGGCGGTGCGGTCGCGCAGCGCGGCGACGAGTTCCTTCTGACTGTCGAAGTGCCGCAGGTCGTACGCCTCGACGTCCCGTTCGCGTGCCCGGCGCAGTCGCTCGGGCACCAGGTCGATACCGAACACCTGCTCGGCGCCGCGTACTTGGGCGATCCGGCAGGCCATGTCGCCGATGGGCCCCAGCCCCAGTACGGCGACGCTGCCGCCGGACGGGATGTCCGCGTACTCGACAGCCTGCCAGGCGGTGGGCAGGACGTCGGAGAGGTAGACGAACCGGTCGTCGGGCGGGCCCTCCGGGACCTTGATCGGCCCGAACTGTGCCTGCGGTACGCGCAGATACTCGGCCTGGGCGCCCGGGACGGCGCCGTAGAGCCGGGTGTAGCCGAAGAGCGCCGCGCCCATGCCCTCGCCGGTGACTTGGGTGGTCTCGCACTGGGTGGGCAGCCCGGTGAGGCACATCCAGCAGTTGCCGCAGGCGATCTGGAACGGCACCACGACCCTGTCCCCCACCGCGAGGTCGGGCACCGCGGCGCCGACTTCCTCGACGATGCCCATGGGCTCATGGCCGAGGATGTCGCCCGGTGTCATGAACGGGGTGAGCACCTCGTAGAGATGCAGGTCGGAGCCGCACAGGCCACTGGATGTGATCCGGATGACCGCGTCCGTGGGCTCCTGGACCGCCGGATCGGGCACGGTCTCCACACGGACGTCCCGCCTGCCCTGCCACGTCACTGCCTTCATCGCGCCACTCCGTCCCTCGCACAGTCCCGGCAAGTGCGGCCCGAGTACCCCGGGCACTGCCCACGAACCCGGACGGTTCGGCCGACCTGATCGGCGCAGCAGAAGTGGACCGGCCATGAACAATCAGCTATGGCCATCTATGAACTTTTAAGCGCACAATCAAAGACAACTCGGGACCAGGGTGGCCACAGTGGGCATACGACGAAACGTGCGGCGGCCGGGGCGTCGCGGAGCTGCGGGGATGGTGCTCGCCGCGTTGACCGCGGGCGTCCTGGTGGCGGGCTGCACCGGAGGCGACGACGGCCGGGCGCCGGACGAGGGACAGCGGGACGACCACGTCAGCACGGCCCCCGAGGGCTCGGTGCTGGCCGTGAAGATCGACAACGTGGGCGCGGCCCGCCCGCAGACGGGTCTCGACGCCGCCGACATCGTCTACGCGGAGCAGGTCGAGGGCGGTCTGAGCCGGCTGATGGCCGTCTACGCGACACGGTTCCCCGAGGAGATCGGCCCCGTGCGCAGCGCCCGGGAGTCCGACCTGGAGCTTCTGCGCCAGTTCGACGAACCGACGCTGGCCTTCTCCGGCGCGCAGAGCAAGCTGCTTCCTCTGATCGACCGGGCGTCGCTGCACCCGGAGACCCCCGAGGACGCAGCCGACGCGTACTTCCGCGACGCCGACAGACCCGCCCCGCACAACCTCTTCCTGCGCCCCGACCGGCTGATCGACTCCCCACCGGGCAAGGCGGCCCTGACCACCGGTTTCCGCTACGGCGAGGCCCCCGACGGCGGCACCCCGAAGAACTCCCTCACCGTCCGCTACCCCGCTGCCCGCTTCACCTTCACCTGGTCCGAGGACCGCGACCGCTGGCTGGTGTCGATGGACGGCACCCCCACGGTGACGACCGACGACGAGCGGGTGGCACCGGCGACGGTGGTGGTGCAGCACGTGACGATCCGGGACTCCCTCTTCCACGACTTCCTCGGCAACACCACCCCGTACACGGAGACGGTCGGCTCGGGCCAGGCGGAGGTCCTGCGCGACGGCCGCTCCTACGAGGCGAACTGGCAACGCGACACGGCCACAGAGGGCACGACCTTCACCACAACGGACGGCAAGCCGCTGAACTTCGCGAAGGGCCAGGTCTGGGTGGTCTACGCGAGCAAATAGACGCCGGTCACCCGCAACGCCGCGACTTTAAGGGGCGCGGGGAACTGCGCGACCAGCCACGACGGCGCCGCGGAGAAAGACTGCCCCACCCGGCACTTCCAGCGGAGCGCCTAGCGGAGCGTCTCCGTCGCATCGGCAACCCGCCGTATGAGGTCGAAGAACACCTCCCGCTCCGCCTCGCTCAGCGGCGCCAGGAACACCTGGTTCATCCGAGCCGTCCGCACGGTCAGCCTGCGATGCGTCCGCACCCCGTCCTCCGTGAGCCGCAGCAGGAACCGGCGGCCGTCCTGCGGGTCCCGCACCTTGTCGAGGAGGCCGCGCCGCCCCAGTCGGCTGATGACCTCGGACATGGTGGAGCGGTCCAGCCCGACCCGTTCCCCCACGGTGCGCTGGTCGAGACCCGGTTCGTCGACGAGGGTGTTGAGGACGGCGAACTGGGGTGAGGTGATCTCCTCGGAGACCATGACGTTCCACAGCAGATAGTGGGCCTGCTGGAGCCGTCGGGCCAGGTGCCCGGGGTGGGCGGAGAGGTCCACCGCGGCCATATGCGCTCCTCGACTGCTCGACAGAAACTGCTCGACGGAAACCGCTCGACGAAAGATGAGATGGACGGCAATTCGTTGGTGCACTGAACAATACCCAACCGCCCTCCACCGTATGTCCACAGCCGCACACGCACCTGACCTCACCTTTCCCAAGGCCTTGACGCCGAACCCGTCGAGTGGCAGCGTGAAGGAAACTTCACCAAATTACTCAGTGCCCTGAGTAATCCGCTCGGACGAGGATGGGGCTTCACGGATGGACAAGGTGGTCGCCACAGCCCTGGAGGCAGTGGCCGATGTGCCGGACGGCGCGACACTCGCCGTCGGCGGCTTCGGGCTGAGCGGTGTGCCGAACGTGCTCATCGGGGCGCTGTACGAGCGCGGGGTCTCGGGTCTGGGTGTGGTGTCGAACAACTGCGGCGCGATGGAATCCGGGCTGGCGATCCTCCTCGCAGCGGGCCGGATCTCGCGTGTGACCGGGTCGTACATCGGGGCGAACAAGGAGTTCGCCCGACAGTATCTGGCCGGTGAGCTGGAGGTCGAGATGATCCCGCAGGGGACACTGGCCGAGCGGCTGCGCGCCGGTGGCGCCGGCATCCCGGCCTTCTTCACCCCGGCCGGAGTGGGCACCCAGGTCGCCGAGGGCGGACTGCCGTGGCGCTACGACGGCAACGGCGGCGTCGCCCTCGCCTCACCGCCGAAGGAGGTCCGGGAGTTCGACGGCGTCGAGTACGTACTGGAGCGGGGCATCCGCACCGACTACGCGCTCGTCCGCGCCGCCAAGGGCGACCGGCACGGCAACCTGGTCTTCAACAAGTCCTCCCGCAACTTCAACCCCCTCTCCGCCATGGCGGGCAAGGTGACCATCGCCGAGGTGGAGGAACTGGTGGAGCCCGGCGAGATCGACCCCGACGCGGTGCATCTGCCCGGGATCTTCGTACAGCGGGTGATCGCCCTGACCCCCGAGCAGGCGGCGGACAAGAAGATCGAGCAGCGCACGGTGTCCGTGGCCCCGGCGCAGGGAACGGTGAGCGAGTGATGGCCTGGACCCGAGAGCAGATGGCCGCCCGCGCCGCGCGCGAACTTAAGGACGGCCAGTACGTCAACCTCGGCATCGGACTGCCGACGCTGATCCCCAACTACCTCCCCGAGGGCGTCGAGGTCATCCTGGAATCCGAGAACGGAATCCTGGGCACCGGCCCGTACCCGACCGATGACCGGGTCGACCCCGATCTGATCAACGCCGGCAAGGAGACCGTCACGGTCCTTCCGGGCGCGTCCTTCTTCGACTCGGCGCTGTCGTTCTCGATGATCCGCGGCGGCCACATCGATGTCGCCGTGCTGGGCGCCATGCAGGTCTCCGAGACCGGTGACCTGGCCAACTGGGCCATCCCCGGCAAGATGATCACCGGGATCGGCGGGGCGATGGACCTGGTCCACGGCGCCCGTACGGTCATCGTGGTGATGACCCACACCGCCAAGGACGGCTCGGCGAAGATCCTGGAGCAGTGCGCGCTGCCGCTCACCGGCAAGGCGTGCGTGAACCGGATCATCACCGATCTGGGCGTGCTGGATGTGACGGCCGAGGGTCTGGTGCTGGTGGAGACCGCGCCCGGGGTCACCGTCGAGGAGATCGTCGAGAAGACCGCCGCCAAGGTCCGCATCCCCGAGGAGATCCAGTCATGACCCACGGCAATGGCCTGAAGGACGTGTACATCGTCGACGCGGTCCGCACCCCGATCGGCCGCTACAACGGCGGTCTGTCCGGTGTCCGCCCCGACGACCTCGCCGCGCACGCCATCCGCGAACTGCTCGCCCGTACCCCGGACCTCGACCCCGCCCGTGTCGAGGACGTGTACTTCGGCAACGCCAACGGCGCCGGCGAGGAGAACCGCAACGTCGGCCGGATGGCCGCGCTGCTCGCCGGGCTGCCCACCTCCGTACCCGGCGTGACCGTCAACCGGCTGTGCGCCTCCGGTCTGGAGGCGACCATCCAGGCGGCCCGCGCCATCGCGCTCGGGGATGCCTCCATCGCCGTGGCCGGTGGTGTGGAGTCCATGACCCGTGCCCCGTACGTCCTGCCCAAGAACGACCGGGCCTTCCCCGCCACGAACACCGAGCTGTACTCGACCACGCTGGGCTGGCGCATGGTCAACCCGCGTATGGAGCCGCAGTGGACCATCCCGCTGGGTGAGTCGGCCGAGCGGATCGCCGACAAGCACAAGATCACGCGGGAGCAGCAGGACGAGTTCGCGCTGGCCTCCCACCAGAAGGCCGCCAAGGCGCAGCAGGCCGGACTGTTCGACGCCGAGCTGGCGCCGGTGTCGATCCCGCAGCGCAAGGGCGACCCGGTGGTCTTCGGCGCCGACGAATGCGTACGGGCGGATGCCTCCCTCGCGGCGATGGCCAAGCTGAAGCCGTCGTTCCGCACCTCCGAGGGGACCGTCACGGCGGGCAACGCCTCGCCGCTCAACGACGGTGCCGCCGCGCTGCTGCTGGTGGACGAGGAGGGCCTGAGGGCCACCGGACGCGAGCCGCTCGCCCGGGTCTCGGCGAGCGGGGTCCACGCCAACGACCCCGACTACTTCGGGCTCGCCCCCGTCGAGGCCGTCAACCGGGCGCTCGCCAAGGCGGGCAAGTCCTTCGCCGACCTGGACGTCCTGGAGCTGAACGAGGCGTTCGCCGCGCAGGTGCTCGGCTGTGTCGCCGAGTGGCCCGAGTTCGACCCGGCGATCCTCAACCCTCAGGGCGGCGCGATCGCCCTCGGCCACCCCCTCGGCTGCTCGGGCGCCCGCCTCGCGGGCACGGTCGCCCACCAGCTGGCCCGCAAGGGCTCGGGCGTCGGCGTCGCCACGCTGTGCATCGGGGTCGGCCAGGGCCTCGCTCTCGTCCTTGAACGCTAAGGAATCCACATGACTCTCACCCAGCACGACATCGACCAGGAAATCGCCGCCGAGCACGCCGCCTACGAGAAGCGGATCGCCGACGGTGCCCCCGTCGAGCACCAGCCGCGCCGTGACTACGCCCCGTACCGTTCCTCGGTGTTGCGGCACCCCAAGCAGCCGCCGATCTCGATCGACGTCTCCAAGGACCCGGAGCTGGTGGAGCTGCACTCCCCCGCGTTCGGGGAGCGGGACATCACCGAGATCGACAACGATCTGACCCGGCAGCACAACGGCGAGCCCATCGGTGAGCGGATCACCGTCTCCGGCCGGCTCCTCGACCGCGACGGGCGCCCGATCCGGGGCCAGCTGGTCGAGATCTGGCAGGCCAACTCCGCCGGTCGCTACGCCCACCAGCGCGAGCAGCACGACGCCCCGCTGGACCCGAACTTCACCGGTGTCGGCCGTACGCTCACCGACGCCGACGGCACCTACCACTTCACGACGATCCAGCCGGGCCCGTACCCCTGGCGTCAGCACGTCAACGCGTGGCGGCCGGCGCACATCCACTTCTCGATCTTCGGCACCGCGTTCACCCAGCGGCTCGTGACGCAGATGTACTTCCCGAGCGACCCGCTGTTCCCGTACGACCCGATCATCCAGTCGGTCACGGACGACGCGGCCCGGCAGCGGCTGGTCGCCACCTATGACCACAGCCTGTCCGTGCCGGAGTTCTCGATGGGCTACCACTGGGACATCGTGCTCGACGGGCCGCAGGCCACCTGGATCGAAGAAGGACGCTGACCCGCCATGACGAAGATCGACACCAGCCGCCCCGAGACGGTGCTCCCGACCCCGTCGCACACGGTCGGCCCCTTCTACGGCCACGCCCTGCCGTTCCCCGGCGGCGGGGACATCGCCCCCGTCGGCCACCCCGACACCATCGCCCTCCACGGCCGCGTCCTCGACGGCGAGGGCAACCCGCTGCCGGACGCCTTCGTGGAGCTGTGGGGCCCGGACCCGGACGGCCAGGTGCCCCGGGTCGACGGCTCGATGCGCCGTGACGCGGCCTCCGGCGGCTTCGCGGGCCGCAACGGCGTGGAGTTCACCGGCTGGGGGCGCATCCAGACCGATGCCGGCGGGCACTGGACGGCGCACACACTGCGGCCCGGCGCACGCGGCCGGAACGCGCCCTACATCAGCGTGTGCGTCTTCGCACGCGGTCTGCTCGTGCACCTGTTCACCCGGATCTACCTCCCGGGCGACGACGCGGCCCTCGCCGCCGACCCGCTGCTCGCCGGGGTGGACGAGGCACGCCGGGGCACGCTGATCGCCGAGGACCAGGGGAACAGCACCTACCGTTTCGACATCCGCCTTCAAGGCGAGGGCGAGACGGTCTTCCTGGAGTTCCAGTGACGTTTCCCGACCCTGATGCCGGTCTGCTCGCCCCCGGGTGGACCGGCTCCCCGGCGGCCTCCGCCACCGGCGACACGGCCTACCTCCAGGCGCTTCTGGACGCCGAGGCCGCGCTGACCCGTGCTCAGGCCGCCCTCGGGCTGGCCCCGGCCGAGGCCGCGTCGGCGGTGACCGAGGCCGCCGATGCCGGCCGCTTCGACGTACGCTCCCTCGCCGAGCGCGCCCGAAGCGGCGGCAACCCGGTGATCCCGCTGGTCGGGGACCTCACCAAGGCGGTCGGCGGGGAGTCGGGCCCATACGTCCACCGGGGCGCGACCAGCCAGGACATCATGGACACCGCGACGATGCTGGTCGCCTCGCGCACCCTCGCCGTGATCGAGGCCGACCTCGACCGTACGGCTACGGCGCTGGCCGGGATCGCCGCCGAGCACCGGGACACCGCGATGCCCGGCCGCACCCTCACCCAGCACGCCGTGCCCACGACCTTCGGGTTGAAGGCGGCGGGCTGGCGCTCCCTGATCCTCGACGCCAGGGACCGACTGACGGCCGTACGAGCGAGCCTGCCCGCCCAACTGGGGGGCGCGGCGGGGACGTTGGCGGCGTTCACGGTGTTCGGTACGACCGATGGACAGGCCCCGGTCGACACCCGCGCCCTCATCGCCGCCTACGCCCGTGAACTCGGCCTGCGCGAACCCGAGTTGCCCTGGCACACCCTGCGTACACCGATCGCGGACCTCGCCGGTGCGCTGGCCTTCGCGGCGGGCGCCCTCGGGAAGACGGCGGTGGACGTACTCACCCTGGCCCGGACCGAGATCGCGGAGCTGGCCGAGGGCGGTGGCGGCGGTTCGTCCGCGATGCCGCACAAGGCGAACCCCGTACGGTCCACGCTGATCGTGGCGGCCGCTCGGCGGGCACCGCAGTTGGCGGCGACGCTGTACGGCGCGCTGGTGGCGGAGGACGAGCGGCCTGCCGGGGGCTGGCACGCGGAGTGGGAACCGCTCAGGGATCTGCTGCGGCTGGTCGGCGGCGCGGCGCGGGACGCGGTGGAGCTGACCGAGGGGCTGCGGGTGCACGCCGACACCATGCGCAGCCACCTCGACCTCACCCACGGTCTGATCGTCTCCGAGCGACTGGCCGCCGAGCTGGCCGCGCTGATCGGCCGGGCCCGCGCCAAGGAACTGCTCACCCGGACGGCCCGGCGCGTCCATGCGGAGGGCCGCACGCTGGCCGAACTGCTGGGCGAGGAGGCGGAGTTGAAGGATCTGCCGCCCGCCCTGCTCGCGGACCTCACCGACCCCGCCCGTTACACCGGCTCCGCCGGAGACCTCACCGACCGTGCTCTGGAGCGACGTTGACCGACAAGCTGCTCAACCACCGTGCGGAGGGCCCGACTTCCGCTCCCCCGCTGCTGCTGGGCCCCTCGCTGGGGACGTCCACCAAGCTGTGGGAGAAGGTGGCGCCCGAGCTGTCGATCACCCACCGGGTGGTCCGCTGGGACCTGCCGGGGCACGGCGACTCCCCCGCCGATCTGATCGGCCCCGGCGCGACGGTTGCCCAACTGGCCGACCTGGTCCTGGCGTTGGCGGACTCGCTCGGCATCGAGCGGTTCGCGTACGCGGGGGTGTCGCTCGGCGGTGCGGTGGGGCTGCAGCTGGCCGCGACCCACCCGGAGCGGGTGGCATCCCTGGCGGTGATCTGCTCCTCGGCGCACTTCAACGGTGCCAAGCCGTGGGCGGAGCGGGCCGAGCGGGTGCGGAGGGAGGGGCTGGCGGGTGTCGCCGAGACGGCCGAATCCCGTTGGTTCACACCGGGGTTCACGGTGCCGGAGCTGGTCGAGGACCATCGGAGCGCGGACCCGGCGGCGTATGCGGCCTGCTGCGACGCGCTGGCCGCCTTCGACATCCGCGACCGCCTCTCGGGCATCACCGCGCCGACATTGCTGGTGGCCGGCCGCGAGGACCCCGCGACGCCGCCCGCGCATCTGCGGGAGCTGGCGGACGCGATCCCCGGGGCCTCGCTGACGGAGATCGCGGGGGCCTCGCACCTCGCGCCGGCGGAGCGTCCGGAGGCGGTGCTGTCCGCGCTCCGCGCGCACCTCGACGGGTATGCGCGGCGGGGGATGGAGGTGCGCCGCCAGGTCCTCGGCGACGCCCACGTGGACCGCGCCCAGGCCCGCCAATCACCGTTCACGGCCCGCTTCCAGGACTTCATCTCGCGCTATGCCTGGGGGGAGATCTGGACCGATCCCACGCTCACGCGCCGCGAGCGCAGCATGATCACCCTCACCGCGCTGGTCGCCCACGGCCACTACGACGAACTCGCCATGCACGTCCGAGCGGCCCGCCGCAACGGCCTCACCCCGGAGGACATCGGCGCCGTCCTCCTCCAGACCGCCATCTACTGCGGTGTCCCCGCCGCCAACTCGGCCTTCGCCACCGCCCAGCGGGTCCTGGCGGAGGAGGAGCCGGGCGAGGCCTGAGCAGCGGCGTCCGCCGGGACGGCCCGGGGCCCGGTCGGGGGTCCTGGGCCATGGCTGGCGGCCCCAGGCCCGACCGAACGGCCCCGTGCCCCGATCAACGGCCCCAGGGCCAGATCAGCGGCCTGGGCACGGTCTACGCCCCCAGGCCACAGAACCCAGGACCCAGAACCCAGGACCCGATCAACGCCCCCGGAGCCCCGCCGGGAGTCCCGGGCCACGGCCGAACGGCCCCAGGCCCCGATCAACAGCCCCGGAGCCCCGACAGACGGCCCCAGAGCACGGTCACGACACCCCGGCGCCTCCCCTAGGCCCTGTCGTCAAATTCCCGTCTGCCCCGCGACGCCATGCACGCTCCCCCACTGCCTTAAGGGCGTGGGAGGTGCCCCCACTCGCCGCACCGGGCGAAAGCCCAAGTGCGTCCGGTCCATCGACGGGGTCCTCCGCCCGGCACGCCGAGAGCACGGACCTGACGCCGCGAGGCCGCCCTCCGGGCGACGACGGGAATTTGACGACAGGACCTAGGCCCCGGTCACGACACCCGGGCCGCCCCTCGCCCCACGGTCACGACACCCCCGGGGCCCCGGTCGGCGGTGCCGGACCTCGACCGACGGCCCCACGCCGCTGGCCCGGAACCGGTCACGACACCCCCGGTCCGCCCCTAGACACCCCCGGCGAGTGCCCTTCGGGCCTGGCGGACCAAGCCGTCGGCGCCGCAGGATTCCGCCAGGTCGAGGCCCTGTTCGATCTCAGCGGACGAGCGGAGGGCGATGCCGTATTCGATGCGGGCCGCGGCGTGTTCGTAGGCGGACGGTGAGGCGGCCAGATAGGTGACGGCCTTGCGGTAGAGGGTGACGGCCTGCTTGCCGGTCGCGAGGGCGGCCTCGACCCGCAGGGCCTCGCCGATGGCGGTGTCCGTGCCGAAGCGTTCGGCGCGTCGGCGGAGGGTCCCGGCGAGATCGGCGGCACGCCTGGGGTCCTCGTTGGCGAGGGCCCGGGCGAGGTCGCCGCCCCAGGGGACGAGGAGCGTGTTGTGGTGGCCCCGGGCGTCCGCCGCCTTCTCCGCGGCCTCCAGTTCATTGATGCCCTCCTCGATACGGCCGACGGCGAGGAGCAGCCGGCCGCGTACCGAGCGGGGGTCGGGCAGCACGATGGGCGCCGGATAGGGCGGCGCGAATCCGTTCCGCTCGGCGATGTCCCACGCCTCCTCGATATGGCCGCGGGCGAGCAGTGTCTCGACGAGGTTGCAGGTCGAGGTCCAGTGCACGGGCAGTCCGGGCCCGACCTTCTCGGCGTACTCCAGTGAGGTGCGCAGGGATTCCTCGGCCTCCCTGAGGCGGCCCCGCCTGCGGTGGGTGAGACCGACATAGGCGTGGGCCAGGGCCAGATGGGCACCGCCCCAGCCGGCCGACTCATAGGTGCGCAGGGCTTCCGCAATGAAGCTCTCGGCCCGGTCGAGACGGTCCGCGAAGGCGTAGGAGCTGGTCAGCATCAGCAGCAGTTCGAAGCCCCACTCGCAGTCGAGCCAGCCCAGTCCGGGTGCGAGTCGGCTGTTGACGAGGGCGCGGTCACAGTGTTCGACGACCACCTCGGCGTTCTCACCGCGGGCCATCGCGTCGAAGCCGCGCAGGATGAGCAGTGCGCGTTCGGAGTTGTCCCGGCCCTCACAGGTCTCGGCGAGCGCGGCGAGTTCCTGGGAGTGGGTCGGCGGGAGTTCCTCGCCGGCGTGGACGCCCTCCCACATGTAGCGGGCGGCCTGGAGTCGCATCCGGGCGGGGCCCTCCTCCAGCCGGAGGGCCTCCGTCTCGACGGTCCGCACGGCCTCCCCCAGCTGGTTGTTGTGCACCAGCGCCTGAGAGAGCCGGAAGATCGCGTTGACGCGCTCCTTGTGGTCCAGGCCCGGTGCCGCCAGGGCCGAGCGGAGGTAGTCGATGGTGGTGGAGGGGGAGGTGAGGAGGGTGGCGCAGCCCAGTTCGTAGAGGACTCGGACGCGGACATCGTCCTCCGGTGGTTCCTTGAGGGCTCGCTCCAGGCAGCGGCAGGCCGCTTCGGGTGCGCCGACGGCGAGGTGTTCGGTGGCGGCGGCCCGGAGCTGTTCGACGAGTTCGGGGTTGCCCTCGGGGTGGACCTCGATGAGATGGCGGGAGGCCGCGGCGGGCCCTCGGCCGGACTCGGTGACCACGGTCGCGGCGACGCCGTGGTACGCGATGCGCGTCGCGGGCAGGATGTTCTCGTACACGGCGGTGGCGATCAGCGGGTGGACGAACACCAGCTCGCCGTCCTTGAGTTGGCGGCCGGCCGGGTCGGAGGCGGTGAGGATACGGGCCTGGATGAGGCGATCGGCGCAGTCGGCCGCCGTGTCCGGGGTGAGTCCGGCGAGCCGGGCCGCGTTCTCGACCGTGATGTTGGTGTGGAGGATGGCGGCCGCCCAGGCGAACCGGATGGCTTCGACGCCGAGTTTCTCCAGCCGGTGGACCAGGCCGTCGCCGCGGGCCGCCTTGTTCAGGGGGCGCAGTTTGGCCGCGGAGTCCTCGACCGGGCTCAGCTCGCTGTCCTTGACCTTGGCGAGCAGTTCGACGGTGTCGTAGGGGTTGCCGTTGGTGACGGCCCAGACCTCGCGGCAGAACGCGTCGTCGGCGTGGTCGCCGAGCCTGGCGCGGGTCAGCCCGGCGGTGGCCTGGGGGCTGAGCCCGGTGATCGTGGTGACGGGTTCGGCCTTGGACGCGACCTCCCGGAGGATGCGGGCACCTTCCGCCGAGGCCTCGCCGGGGCGGCGGGCGATCACGACGAGGACACACATCTCGGCCAGCCGCTCGGTGAGCGCGGACAGCCAGCGCAGGGTCTCCTGGTCGGCCCAGTGGGCGTCGTCGATGAGCAGGACGAGGGGCCAGCTCCGCCGTACCAGCCGGCTGACGGCGGCGACGATCCCGTCGCGCACATGCTGCGGCTCGGGCAGGGAGTCGCCGGGGTTGGTGAGGCCGAGGGCGGGTCCGGCGATGTCGTACCAGTCGCCCAGGTAGTCGCGCTGCTCGTCGTCCATCAGGGACAGCAGCGCGGGTTGCAGCAGTTGTCGTACGACGTGGAAGGGGACGGAGGTGACGGTCTCGCCGCCACGGGCGTACCAGGCGGTGCAGCCTCGCTCGTCGGCGATACGGCGGGCCTCGGTGAGGACGGTGGTCTTGCCGATGCCCGCCTCTCCGGTGAAGACGAGAATCCTGCCCGGTGACGCCTTGTCGACGCGGAGTTCGTCGATCGCCTGTGTGATCGCGGCGAGTTCCGCGTCGCGCTCCCACAGGGAAGCCGAGGCGGCCGTTTCAGGCCGTGCCTCCGTCATCCCGCTACCTCCCCAGGTCGCCCAAACGACGTACAGGTCATTGAGCGTAGCCCTCCGGCTGCCGATGTGGAGGCTGGTCCGGGTAGGTATTGCCGTGTCGGGTGACATCGGCGGGCGCGTGGACGACGCGTTCGGCCGCCCACCTGCCGTGTTGGACATGACCCGCAGTCAACTGCCCTTGATCCGAGGCGGTTTTCCGTCCCCGGCCGCCCCGCACCGACCCAGGAGACCGAATGGCAGTGCCCGGAACCGGTCACGATGCGCGCTCTTTCCGTCCGGAGCGGTCGCGCCGGGCGCTGTGGGCCGGGTCGGTCGGCAATTTCATCGAGTGGTACGAGTTCGGGGTCTACGGCCACTTCGCGACGATCATCGCGGCGCGGTTCTTCACCCCGGAGGGCGGCGGTGAGATCGAGGGGCTGGTGAGGACGTATGCGTCGTTCGCGCTGGCGTTCTTCTTCCGGCCGGTGGGTGCCGCGTTGTTCGGCCGGCTCGGTGACCGGATCGGGCGGCGGCCGGTGCTGATCCTGGTGATCGTCCTGATGACGCTGTCGACGGCGGCGATCGGCGCGCTGCCGACGTACGCCGAGATCGGGGCGCTCGCGCCCTGGCTGCTGACCCTTCTGCGGGTGGTCCAAGGGCTGTCCGCCGGTGGGGAGTTCGGGGGCGCGGTGGCGGTGATGACCGAGTTCGCGCCTCGGGGGCGGCGGGGGCTGTACGGGTCGTGGCAGTCGTTCACGGTGGCGGTGGGGCTGCTGGGCGGGGCCGGGGCGGCGGCCCTGATGGCGACGGTCCTCTCTCCGGCCGCGTTGGAGTCCTGGGGGTGGCGGGTGCCGTTCCTGTCGACGCTTGCGCTGGGGGTGGGTGCGCTGTGGTTGCGGCTGCGCCTGGACGAGACGCCCGCGTTCCGGCGCGAAGGGGCCGCGGCCATGCCGCCGGCCGGTGAGGTCGCCCGTGCCATCGCGCTCGGCGCGGGCCGGATCATGGGCTGGGCGGCGGCCGGTTACACCTTCCTCGTGGTGCTGCCCTCCTATCTCCAGAGCAGTCTGAACGCCACCTTCCAACAGGCCCTGGTGGCGACCGTCCTGGCCAATCTCGGCTTCGCGTCCACCATCCTCCCGGCGGGGTGGCTCAGCGACCGGATCGGACGCCGGCCGGTCATGCTCACCGGCGCCCTCCTGGTGACCGCCCTCGCGGTGCCACTGCTCAACCTCCTTCAGGACGGCGGTACTTCGAACGCGGTAAAGGGCGTGGCGGTGTGCGCGGCGGGTGCCGTCGTCGGTCTGATGGCGGGACCGGGCCCGGCCATGCTCTCCGAGATGTTCCCGACGAGCGTCCGCCACACGGGCCTCGGCCTGGCCTACGCCCTGTCCAATGCCGTGTTCTCCGGCTGCGCGGGCCTGATCATCACCGAGACGATCCAGCGGACGGGAAGCGTGGACATCCCCGCGTACTACGCGGCGGCGACCTGCGCGGTCAGCGCCCTCGCCCTGCTGGCGTCTCGGCAGCCATCCGGGTCCAAGTCGCCCACAGCGCAAGGGAGTCGATGATTCATGCGGGTCATCGGGCTGATGTCCGGTACGTCGTACGACGCGATCGACGCGGCGGCGGCCGACCTCGACCTCATCGGGGACACGCTCACGCTGAGGCCGCTGGGGATGGTCGGTCGACCGTACGACGACGAGGTGTACGAGGCGTTGACCGGGGTCCTTCCGCCGGGTACGACGACCGTCGCCGAGGTGTGCCGTCTCGACACCCTCGTCGGGCGGGCCTTCGCGGCGGTCGCGGTCGAGGCGAATGGTGAACTGTGCGGCGGGCGGGCCGAGTTGGTGGCCTCGCACGGGCAGACGGTGCACCACTGGGTGGAGAACGGCCGCGTGTACGGCACCCTCCAACTGGGGCAGCCCGCGTGGATCGCGGAGGCGACGGGGCTGCCGGTGGTGGCGGACTTCCGGCCCCGTGACATCGCCGCCGGCGGTCAGGGGGCGCCGCTGGTGAGCCTGTTCGACCTGCTGTGGCTGCGCGGCCGCCCCGGCACCCCGGTGGCGCTGAACCTCGGCGGAATCGCCAACCTCACCGCACCCGACGGCACCGCGTTCGACACCGGGCCGTCCTGTGCGCTGATCGACGCGGCCGTACGGGAGTTCACGGCCGGGCGGCGGTCGTACGACGTGGACGGCGCCCTGGCCGCGCGCGGCACGGTCCACGAGGCGTTGCTGCGCCGGTTGCTGGCCGAGCCGTACTACGCGCTGCCCGCGCCGAAGACGACGGGCAAGGAACTGTTCCACCTCGGGTATCTGCACGAGGCGCTGGCCGGGTTCACGGGGCTGGGCCCGGAAGATGTCGTCGCGACGCTCACCCGGCTCACCGCACGCACGGTCGCGGACGCCGCCCGCGCCGTGGGGGCCACGGAGGTCATCGCCTCCGGTGGCGGCACCCGCAACCCGACGTTGATGCGGATGCTGGGCGCCGAGCTGACCGGTGCGGGGCTGCGGGTCTCGGACGAGTTGGGGCTGCCGGCGGGCGCGAAGGAGGCGTACGCCTTCGCCGTGCTGGGCTTTCTGACCGCGCACGGGCTGCCGGGCACCGATCCGGCGAGCACGGGCGCCCGGCACGCGCGTGTGCTGGGGTCGGTCACACCGGGACGGGCGGGGCTGCCGCCGCGGCCACCGCACGGTGCGCGGCCGCCGGTTCGGCTGGTGGTCGAGACATCACCGCCCACGGTCGGGACATCTTCGTCTGCGGTCGGGACGTCCCCGCCCACGGTCGGGACGTAGCCCTGGCGCCAGATCCGCGCCCTTCGCCAGGAAACCCGACCCTCTCTCATCCGCTTTTCACTCCGGCCTCATACGGTTGTTCCATGACGCAGGTGACTCCTCCCGGCTGGTACCCCGACCCCGGGCAGACGAATGACGCGCCGCCGACCGAGCGCTGGTGGGACGGCAAGGCGTGGACGGACCAGGTCCGGCCCACGGGCTCGGCCGGGGCGTTCGGTCCGCCGCCGGGCTTTCCGCCGGGGCCCGGGGCGTATGCGGGGGCTCCGGGCGCCCCCGGATATCCCGGGTACCCGGGGGCAGAGCCGAAGCGCGGCCTGCGCACCGGCATAGCCGTCGCCGTGGCGGCGGCGGTCCTCGCGTGCATCGGCGTCGGCGTGTACGCCCTCACCGGCGACGAAGGCAGCAGCGGTAGCGCGACCTCGCAGGGGTCCGGCGGGCAGAACGGCCAGGGCGGCACGAACGGCGGTCAGGGCGGTCCCGGCGGCAACTCCGGTGGCCAGGGCGGTCCCGGAGGCTCGGGCGGTTTCGGTGGTTCGGGTGGTTCGGGTGGTTCGGGTGGACAGACGCCGTCGCCGGACGGGTCGGGGCAGCCACCGCAGTTGGAGGAGGGGTACGCCACCGACCTGGCCAGCGGCATCAGCATCCCGGTGCCCGAGGGCTGGGTCACCTCGCCGCTCGTGGTGGGCGCGCAGGTGACGACGGAGGCGTCGTACGAGTGCCCGGCGGACCCGACGAAGAACTGCACGCGTGGCGGCGCCTATTCGATGCCCGCGTCGGAGCTGGGCATCAAGGCGACCACCCCCGAGGCGGCGGCGAAGGAGGACATCGCCGGCAACGCCGAGGACGCCTACGGCACCGAGGGCTACGGCAAGATCAGCTCGCACGAGGAGCTGGCCTCCGAGGCGGTGACCGTGGCCGGCGAGAAGGGCTATCTGGTCCGCTGGAAGGTGGTCACCGGCAAGGGCGACGACGGCTATGTCGAGTCGCTGGTCTTCCCGTCGCCCGCCGACTCCTCGCAGCTCGTCGTGGTGCGGTTCGGCATCGACGTCAGTGACGAGGCGCCGAAGCAGTCGGTCATCGACGAGATCACCAAGGGCATCAAGAAGTCGTCCATCAGCGGCGGCGGCAGCGGCCAGGAAGTGTGAACGGCCGGGCGTGAGCCGGACGGTGTGACCGGGCGGCCTGAACCCGGCGGCATGAACGGGGTGGTGTGAACCAGGCGGCCGGGTGGGCTCCTCTCCGCTCCAGAGGAACCCACCCGGCCGGGGGGTGCGCGCCGCCCCCGTCCCCACGGTGCGGCGCGTCCAGGTCGTCGTCCGGGAATTCCACGGACGGCGGCCCGGGTCTCTAGGTCAGGCCGAGCGACGGGAGCACGGCCGCCTCCATGAACTTGATGATGTACGTCTCGTCCGCGTCCCGTCCCTCCAGCACCGGGCGGGCCCGCAGCACACCGAAGATCTGCGCCGGGACGAACTCCAGCGCCGGGTGGTCGGCCGGTACCTCGCCCCGGTCGACGGCGCGGCGGATCATCGCCCTGAGCGCCTCGATCTCGGGCTCGACGAGCGCGTCCCGCAGTGCCGTCCGCAACTCCTCGTCCTGGACGGCGGCATGGCCGAGCGCCTGGAAGATCCGGCCCTCCAGGGCATAGCCCTCGCCCGCGCGCCGGGCCACCTCGCGCAGATCGCCGGCGAGGGTGCCGGTGTCGATCCCGCAGAAGCGGGCGCTGCGGCGGGCGCGCAGGGCGGCCGCCACGAACTGGGGCTTGGTCTTCCACTGCCGGTAGAGCGTGGACTTGCTGCAGCGGGTGCTGGCGGCGACGCCCTCCATGGTGACCGAGTCGTAGCCGCACTCCCGGACCTGTTCGAGCACGGCGTCGAAGAACTCCTGCTCACGCTCCGGCGTGAGTTTGGAGCGGCGCGAGGCGACGGCCGTCTCCGGCCCGTCCGCGGCCTGCGACGTCATGACTCCGGTCTCCTTCGCTCGACTGCGTATGGATCGTTTTCGTGCGGATCATGCGGATCGTGCGGATTCGTTCGACACGACACCCGATGGGCTTCGTCGGCCGTCGATACGCCACTGTACCGGAACGCGGCCGTATCGGTACAGTGCCGTATCGATACCTAATCGTTTCGGTACCCCGCCGTTTCGGTACAGCGCCGTATCGGTACACTCCCGTATCGGTACATCAACGTATCGGAACGAGTGCGTATCGCACGCGGTGCCGTAGCGCATGTATCGAAGGGCTGTACCGCTGTACCGCCATGGAAAGCAGCGCCGCCGGCAACGACAGCGCGTCAAGGAAAGGGCCGGGGGATGGAATGCCGCACCCAGCCTGGAGAAGAGCGGGCCGCCGCGATACCGCGACCGCCCCTCGTCCGTGAGCTTCTGCTCGTCGCAGGGCTCTTCCTCCTCTACAAGTTCGGCCGGTTGCTGGCGGGCGGCCACACCGCCGAGGCCTTCAGCAACGCGCACCAGGTGTGGGACTGGGAACGCGCCCTGGGCCTGCCCGGCGAGGGTTCCGTGCAGTCGGCGCTGCTGCACGGCGACACCCTGATCCACCTCGCGAACGTCTACTACGCGACCGTCCACTTCCCGGCGACCGCGGCCTTCCTGATCTGGCTCTATCTGCGGCGACCGGCGCACTACCTATGGGCACGCCGGGTCCTGGCCGCCCTCACCGCCGCCGCCCTGCTGCTGCACCTGGCGTTCCCGCTGGCCCCGCCGCGGCTGCTGGAGATCACCGGGCTCGTCGACACGGGGCAGGTGTACGGGCCGACGGTGTACTCGTCGACCCCGGCGACCGACTCCCTGGCGAACCAGTTCGCCGCGATGCCGTCCCTGCACTTCGGCTGGGCCCTGATGGTCGCCGTCGGACTGATCGCCGCGACCCGCTCCCGCTGGCGCTGGCTCTGGCTGCTGCACCCGCTGGTGACCCTGCTGGTGATCGTCGGCACCGCGAACCACTACTGGCTGGACGCGATCGTCGCGGGCGCGCTGCTGTCCGTCGCCCTGGTGGTCATCGAGGTACCGCACCGGTCGACCACGACCGCGACGGCCGCCGGGCGCCCCCGGGAACTGGCTCCCATCGAGGAACCCGCCCTGGTAGGAGCGGGCCTCGGATCGAAAATCGGAGCGGGCCGATGAACGTCACGCTGGTCGCCGTCGCCCTCTCGCTCGTCTCCGCCGTCGCCTACGCCGCCGCGGCCGTCGCCCAGGAACGGCTCGCCTCCCGCAGGGGCGGCACCGGCGTACGGCGCATGCTGGCCAGCGGCGCGTGGTGGAGTTCGGTGGCACTCAACGCCGGTGCCGCACTCCTCCACGTCGTGGCCCTCAGGTACGGGCCGCTCACCGTGGTCCAGCCGCTCGGGGCGCTCACGCTGGTGGCCGCCGTTCCGCTGGGCGCGCGGGTCGCCGGGCGGCGGGTGAGCGCGGTGGAGTGGCGCGGTACGGCTCTCACCCTGGTGGGGCTCGCCGCGATACTCGTCGCCGCGTCGGGGCCGGCGCCGGACGACGTACTGAGCGTGCCGGAGGCGCTGGGGGTGGCCGGGGTGACGGCGGCCCTGGTGGGGGTGTTGTCCCGTCCCGGGACCAAGCCGGGGTTGCGCCATGCCACCGCGTCGGGGATGGCGTCGGGGGTGGCCTCCGCGCTCACCCAGACGGTCACCGTGGCCGCAACGGACGGCTCGGGCTCGCGCTTGAGCGTTCAGGTGGTGGTGGTCGCCGTGCTCGTCGCCGCGTTCGCCGTGGGCGGGTTGTTCCTCTCCCAGACCGCGTACCAGGGGGGTCTTGGCGCCCCGTTGGCCATGGTGACGTTGTCCAACCCCATGGCTGCCGCCGTGATCGGGCTGTCGCTGTTGGGTGAGGGGTTGCGGGGTGGGGTGGCCGGGGTATTGCTGGCGGTGGCCGGAGCGGTTGTGGCGGGGCGGGGGGTGGTGTTGCTCACGCGGGTTCCTGTGGCGGCGCCGGTTGTGGAGGAGGTCGACGAGGAGCACCCGGTGGCGGCGGTACTGGCCCTGGAGCCCGCCCACGCCCCCACCGAGCCGTCGCTGCTCCCACGCCAACCGGGCGCCCCCACACCTGGACACCTGACCCCCCTTTGATGTGGGCCGGGCCGGGGTTTCGCTCACCGGCGCTCGCAGGGTGCCGCTCTCTTTGGGATGGGTGCCGCCCCTAGCGGCACGCCTGCCCGCAGCTGCGCGAACAAGTAAGCAGGCCCGCGCCCCGTAAGGGGCGCGGGGAACTGCGCGAGCAACCACGGTGGTGTCGCAGTCGCTCGATCACAGTTCCCCCCGAGCTATTGGGCGCCGAACGCCGGGTCGCTCACACCGACTCGGCCGTTCTCCACATGCCCCGCGAAGCGACGTACGAAGGTCTCGTCGCCATCGACCGTGACCGTCAGGTCGTACCAGCGGCGGCTGGAACCGAGGTCCACGGTATGGCGCACCGTGTCACCGGCGCGCACCTTGAACGTACGGGTGCGGCCCCCATAGGCGTCGGTCAGCCTCAGGGTGACCGCCCCCGTACCCCCGTTCGCCAGCGACAGCCGCACATCGTCGCCGACATGCCGCGCGGTCACCTCGGGCCCCGCCTTCCCACCCGGCCCCTTGAAGACACGCAGAAAGCCGTTGGGGCCATGCACCGTGAGGTCGTACGTGCCGCCCGACGACGCCGAGTCCCACGTGTCCGAGACCGTCCTGCCCGCCTCCGTCGTGTAGGTCCACGGACCGTCCGTACGGTTCCCGGACGTGACCAGGAACGCGGCACCCGCCTCGGCACCCGAGGCGAACGTCAGACTGAAGGTCCCGGCGGCGGTGTCCGCCGAACCGTCCACCTTCGGCGCGTACTTCAGCGGCCGGGCGCGCCGCAGTCCCCGTTCCTGCGTCGGCATGCTCGGGTCCGCCGGCACCGTCGGCCGGTAGTCGGGGTGCCGCTCCCGGTCCTGCGGCTCGTACTCGTCGGTGTCCGGCAGCGCGGCGGGCCTGCTGTCCTTGCGGGAGAAGTCGAACGCGGAGGTGAGGTCGCCGCAGATGGCCCGCCGCCACGGCGAGATATTGGGCTCCTTCACCCCGAACCGGCGCTCCATGAACCGCAGGATCGAGGTGTGGTCGAGGGTCTCGGAGCAGACGTAACCGCCCTTGCTCCACGGGGAGACGACGAGCATCGGTACGCGCGGGCCGAGGCCGTACGGTCCGGCGACGCGGTTGGCGTCGCCCGGGTAGAGGTCCAGGGACACATCCACCGTGGACCTGCCGTGGGCGGCGTCGCGGGGCGGCAGCGGCGGGACGAGGTGGTCGAAGAAGCCGTCGTTCTCGTCGTAGGTGATGAACAGGGCCGTCTTCGCCCAGACCGCCGGGTTGGAGGTGAGCGCGTCGAGGACCTGGGAGATGTACCAGGCGCCGTAGTTCGAGGGCCAGTTGGAGTGCTCGGAGAACGCCTCGGGGGCGGCGATCCAGGAGATCTGCGGCAGCGTGCCCGCCTTGACGTCGGCCTTGAGGATGTCGAAGTATCCGTCGCCCGCCTTGGCGTTGGTACCGGTGCGGGCCTTGTCGTACCAGGGGTCGCCGGGCCGGGCGTTCCGGTACTTGTTGAAGTAGAGGAGCGAGTTGTCGCCGTAGTTGCCCCGGTAGGCGTCGGATATCCAGCCCCAACTGCCCGCCGCGTCCAGTCCGTCGCCGATGTCCTGGTAGATCTTCCAGGAGATCCCGGCCTCTTCCAGGCGCTCGGGGTAGGTCGTCCAGTCGTAGCCCAGTTCGTCGTTGCCGAGGACCGGGCCGCCGCCCTTGCCGTCGTTGCCGGTGTGGCCGGTCCACATGTAGTAGCGGTTGGGGTCGGTGGAGCCGATGAACGAGCAGTAGTAGGCGTCGCAGACGGTGAAGGTGTCGGCGAGGGCGTAGTGGAAGGGGATGTCCTCGCGGGTGAGGTACGTCATGGTCGTGGTGCCCTTCGCGGGCACCCACGTGTCGTACTTGCCGCCGTTGTAGGCGGCCTGTCCGTCGGGCCAGCTGTGCGGCAGGCCCTCCAGGAACTGCATGCCGAGGTCGTCGGCCTCGGGGTGGAAGGGCAGGAGGTCCTTGCCGGTGGCGTCGGCCTGGTGCCACACCGGTTTGCCGTTGTCCAGGGTGACCGGGTGCGGGTCGCCGAAGCCCCGGACGCCTCTGAGCGCGCCGAAGTAGTGGTCGAAGGACCGGTTCTCCTGCATGAGGACGACGATGTGCTCGACGTCCTCGATGGTGCCGGTCCGGTGGTGCGCGGGCAGTGCCGCGGCGCGCTCGATGCTGCTCGACAGCGCGGTGAACGCGGCGGTGCCGCCCGCGAGTTGGAGGAATCGGCGCCGATTGACTTCAGGCATGGGTGAGTGACCTCTTGTCCTGACGTGTGCGGTGGAAGTGACCTGCGCGCAGGGAATGGTCCTAGCGCAGCGAATGTCGGGGAAGAGGTCGTGGCGCGGTTGTGACACAGGGGAGTCCGCCGTACGAACAGCACCGGTCGGGCTCCCCATGGACCGGAAAAGAAGCGCCCTTCACTTGCCCTTGCGGAGGAAGCGGCGCAGGCGGGTCTCCGGCCAGGTGTTGATCACGTCGTGCTTGGTGAGCCAGCCCCGTTGTGCCGTGGCGACGCCGTAGCGCATGTCGGTCAGATGGATCGTGGCGTGGGAGTCGCTGTCGATCGCGAACTTCACGCCGTGCCGCCCGGCGCGCAGGATGTCCTCGTCGCGCAGGTCGAGTCGGTCCGGATGGGCGTTGATCTCCAGTGCCGTGCCGGTGCGCGCGCAGGCGGCGAAGACCTCGTCGAGGTCGGCGTCGATGCCGGGCCGTTTGCCGATGAGGCGGGTGGTGGGGTGGCCGATGATGTTGACGTACGGGTTCTCGCAGGCCCGTACGAGTCGGCGGGTGAGGGCCGCGCGGTCCTGGTTGAAGTGCGAGTGGACCGAGGCCACGCACAGGTCGAAGCCGTCGAGGAACTCCTCGGGCCAGTCCACGCCGCCGTCGAGGTCGATGTTCAGCTCCGCCCCGTGCAGCAACCGCATCCCGCCGCGCCTGCCGCGGGTGCTGTACGCCCCGTCGAGTGCGCGTACGCGGTCGCGCTGGGCCAGCATCCGCTCGTCGGTCATCCGCTGCATGTACAGGTTCGGGCCGTGGTCGGTGATCGCGTAGTAGGCGTAACCGCGGTCGGCGGCGGCCTCGATCATCTCCTCCAGCGGGGCGAGGCCGTCGGTGAGGTCGGTGTGGGTGTGGAGGTCGCCCCGGATGTCCTTCTCTGTCACCAGGTCGGGCAGTTCGTCGTCCAGGGCGGCCTCGATCTCGCCGCGGTCCTCCCTCAGGGTCGGCGCGATCCATGGCAGGCCGAGGCGGGCGTACACCTCTTCCTCCGTCTCGGAGACGATCTTCTCGCCGCTCTCGACGTCGAACAGTCCGTATTCGGAGAGCTTGAAGCCCTTGCGCACGGCCAGTTCGCGGATGCGGATGTTGTGCGCCTTCGAGCCGGTGAAGTACAGCAGGGCAGCTCCCCAGGAGTCCGGGGGGACGACGCGCAGATCGACCGACAGGCCCTTGTCCGTGCGGATCGAGGTCTTGGTCTCGCCGTGGGCGATGACCTCGGTGACGTGCGGGAGTTCGGTGAACGCCCGCATGACGGGCCCGGAGCGTTTCGCGGCGGCGAGGATGTCGAGGTCGCCGACCGTCTCGCGCATCCGGCGCAGTGACCCGGCGTAGACGCAGCGCCGGCAGCCGCGCACCTCGGAGAGCGCGGCGACGATGTTCTCGGCGATGTCCGTGGCGGCGTCGAGCAGCACCCGGTCCCCGGAGGACCGCAGCAGTTCGATGCCGTGGAGGATGTTCTCCTCCGTCCTGGGGCCGAAGCCCTTCAGGTCGCTCAGTCGCTCGGCGCGGATGGCGTCGACCAGTTCGTCGACGGTGGTGATGCCCAGTTCCTCGTAGAGCGTCAGGGCCTTCTTCGGGCCGAGCGTGGGGATGGCCGTGAGCCGTCGGACACCGGCGGGGATTCTCGCCCGCAGTTCGTCGACGGCGGACACCCTGCCGGTGGCGAAGTACTCCAGGACCTTGCCGGCGATCGACTTGCCGACCTGCGGAATCCGTTGGAGGTCCTTGGCGTCGAGTGTGGAGACATCGGCGTGGTAGCCGCCGATCGACCGGGCGGCCTTCTCGTAGACGCGTGTCCGGTACGCGTCTCCTCCGGTGATCGAGATCAGATCCGCGTATTCCTGGAACAGCGCGGCGACCTCGTCGTTGGACCGAGCCACATCTCCAGGGTAGGCGCGAGGGCGGGGGTGGGAGCCACTCGGCAGGCCGAATCACCTCTCCTGCGGCCACCCGGCCGACCAGTGGTAACCATACGCATCGCTTATAGCCTGATTCAACCAGATCCCCTACCGGGCGCCGCAAGGAATGCCTAACTTGGCAGGCACATCGCGGAACCTACCGCACAGCCCCACCTCTGCCGATCGAGCGAGACATAACCATGGCATATCTTCAGTTCACCCTGCGGGTGGACCAGCACGACCAGTGGATCAGCGAAGTCCGTGCCGCGAACCTCGGCCACGCGCCGCCGCCCGACCCCGCCTCCGACGGACGCGGCCTCAGCCGTGTCGACGGCTGCCTCGTCCTCACCCCCTACGCCTGACCACCACACACAGGAGCACGAAATGTCCGGCACCACCTCCCTCGACTTCACCGGCCAGAAGGTCGTCGTCATCGGCGGCACCAGCGGCATGGGCTACGCCGTCGCCCGCCATGTCCTCGACGCCGGCGGCACCGCCGTCGTCACCGGCCGCTCGCAGGCAGGCGCCGACGAGGCGGCCGCCGCACTGTCCACCCACGCCACCCACGGCAAGGCCGTCGGCCTCGCGGCCGATCTGACCGACCCCGCCGCCCTCGACCGCCTGCGCGAGACGCTCACCCAGGACCACGCCGACGCCACCCTCCTGGTCAACGCGGCCGGTGTCTTCGCCCCGAAGTCCTTCCTGGAGCACACCGGCGCGGACTACGACCGCTACCAGGCCATCAACCGCGCCTTCTTCTTCCTCACCCAGACCGTCGTCGGCAACATGATCGACCGCGGCGCCAAGGGCTCCATCGTCAACATCGGCTCCATGTGGGCGCACCAGGCCATCGCCGCCACGCCCTCGTCGGCGTACTCGATGGCCAAGGCCGGTCTGCACTCGCTCACCCAGCACCTCGCGATGGAGCTCGCCTCGCACGGCATCCGCGTCAACGCGGTCGCCCCGGCGGTCGTTCGCACTCCGATCTACGAGGAGTTCATCCCCAAGTCGGACGTCGACTCCGCCCTCGACGGCTTCAACGGCTTCCACCCGCTCGGCCGCACCGGCACCCCCGACGACATCGCCGCCACCGTCGCCTTCCTCCTGTCGAACCAGACGGACTGGGTCACCGGCGCCGTCTGGGACATCGACGGCGGCGTCATGGCCGGCCGCAACTGACTGTCAGCCAGGCCCCCTGCGGGCCACCGGGGAAGCCGTCCGGGCCGACCCCGCGCTCGGCGAGGCCAAGTTCTCGGTCACCGGTTCCTGGCAGGGCGGCTGCCGGCTCACCGCGCAGACCGGCGCGCTGATAGCGGGCGGTGAGCGCGACGACAGCGTGTCGCCCAGTACACGATGAGCAGCGACGAGCCCGTCGCCCTTCTGGGCTCCGACACCGCCGTGTCCATCGGCCCCTCGGTCCGTCCGGGACTGCGGCAGGTGCGTGTCCGCCCGCGCATCGACGCCCCGGACACCCCCGCGAGCAGCTGGAGGAACTCGTCACCCTCGTAGAGAACCGCTCGCCCATCCGCGACACCCTGGTCAGCCCGATCGACGACGTCACCACGCTCGCCTGATCGCGCCGGCCGGCCGGGCATGAGCCACAGCACCGCCCACGCGTCGACCGGATGGACCGCGCGTGGGCGGGGCCGTTTTCCGCCCCCGAGGCATTCGCCCCCTCCCCGAGCCATTGGCGAATCAAGCCTCTGACCAGGCCGTTTACATCGGACCTTCCGTGAGGCGGAAGCCGTATTGCGCCCCCGTGACGCCCTTTCGGAAGATGTCGCCAACGCAGACAGACGGGAGCCGCAACGATGCCGCACATGACCGCCTTCGCCAGGAACCAGTGGTACGTCGCCGCCTACGCCAATGAAGTGGGGCGGGAGTTGCTCGGGCGGACGATCCTCGGTGAGCCGCTCGTGTTCTACCGGACCGAGGAGGACGGGACGCCGGTCGCGCTGCACGACCGGTGTGTGCACCGCCGGTATCCGCTGTCGAAGGCGCCGACCCGCCTCGACGGCGACCGGGTCGTCTGCGGCTACCACGGCTTCACGTACGACACGACGGGCGCCTGTGTGTATGTGCCGGGGCAGAAGCGGGTGCCGCGCACGGCGCGTGTGTCCTCGTACCCGGTGGTCGAGCAGGACTCCCTGATCTGGGTGTGGATCGGCGACCCGGCGCTCGCCGACCCGCAGACCATCCCGCGCGCCAGGCACCTCGACTCCCCCGGCTGGGTGACCGTGCGCGGTATGGAGCCCATCGACGCCGACTACGGTCTCCTCGTCGACAACCTCCTCGATCTCTCCCACGAGACCTACCTGCACGGCGGCTACATCGGCACCCCCGAGGTCGCCGAGACGCCGATCACCACGGAGGTCGACGAGGGCGCCGGTATCGTCCGGGTCAGCCGGCACATGGACGACGCCGAGTGCCCGCCGTTCTACGCCAAGTCGACCGGTATCACGGGCCGGATCACCCGCTGGCAGGACATCGAGTACCACGCCCCCTGCCTGTATCTGCTGCACAGCCGGGTCGCCCCGGTCGGTGTGGTGCCGGAGGCGGACGGCAGCGACCCGGGCGGCTTCCACACCGAGGTCACCTACGCCATCACTCCGTCCGCCGACGGCAAGGTGTACGACTTCTGGATGGTCTCGCGGGACTGGGCGATCGAGGACGACGAGGTCACCGAGTTCCTGCGGAAGAACAACCACACGGTGGTCATGCAGGACGTCGACGCCCTCAACCTGCTCCAGGAGACCCTCGGCACCGAGCGCACCGGCTACCAGGAGCTGAGCATCAACATCGACACCGGTGGTCTGGCCGCCCGCCGTATCCTCGCCCGGCTGGTCGAGGAGGGCGCCAAGCCCGTGGAGAAGGTCCAGTGAGCGCACCGTTCAGGACCGGCGAGATCTACCGCATCGACTGGCTGCCGGGCACGGACGTCCTGCACGGCACCTGCCACTGTGGCCGCGAGCACACCGCGCATGACCCGATCGAGATGTGGGAATGGATGCTCGCCCACCCACAGGGCCACGAGCCGCGAGGAAACGACTCATGACCTCATCCCCCTATGAAGCCGAACTCGTCGTCGAGGAGCGGGAGTTCGCCGCCGACGGCGTACTCGCCCTCACCCTTCGCCACCCGGTGGGCGAGGAGCTTCCGCTCTGGGAGCCGGGCGCGCACATCGATGTGCTGCTCGGCCCCGGCCTGGAGCGGCAGTACTCGCTGTGCGGTGACCCGGCGGACCGGCACTCCTGGCGGATCGGTGTGCTGCGCGAGCCCGATGGGCGCGGCGGATCGGCGTATGTGCACACGGAGTTGAGCCAGGGCGACAAGGTCCGGGTGCGCGGCCCGCGCAACAACTTCGCCCTGGAGTCTGCCCCGCGCTATCAGTTCATCGCCGGTGGCATCGGGGTCACTCCCATCCTGCCGATGCTCGCCGCCGCGGAGGCCGCGGGTGCCGAGTGGTCGTTGCTCTACGGCGGGCGCAGTCGTCGGTCCATGGCGTTCCAGGGCGAGTTGTGGTCCTACGGCGACAAGGTCACCGTCGCCCCGCAGGACGAGACCGGGCTGCTGGACCTCGGCTCGGTGCTTGACGACCTCCCCGAGGGCACCCTCGTCTACTGCTGTGGCCCCGGGCCGCTGCTGGACGCGGTCGAACAGCGGTGTCCGGGGCGGTCGCTGAGGGTGGAGCGGTTCCAGCCGAAGGAGCAGGAGACCGGCCCCGACAGCGAGTTCGAGGTGGTGTTGGAGCAGTCGGGCAAGACCCTCACCGTTCCCGTCGGGGTCTCGGTGCTCGACGCCGTGCGGGCGGCCGGGGCCGATGTGCTCTCCTCCTGCGAGGAGGGGACCTGCGGGACCTGTGAGACGGATGTCCTCGACGGCACCCCGGACCATCGGGACTCGGTGCTGACCGACGAGGAACGCGAGTCCGGGGAGACCATGCTCATCTGTGTCTCCCGCTGCCGAGGGCCCCGGCTCGTCCTCGACCTGTAGCGGCGAGGTCGGCCTCTATCAGGGCGACCGTGGCCAGCAGATGCGGCAGCAGGTCACGGCGTACGGACTCCACGGAGTTGCGGCCGGCGTGGACGGGGATGTTCACGGCGGCCACCACCTCGCCGTCCCGGTCGCGTACCGGGGCGGCGACCGACCTGAGCCCCTTCTCCAGTTCCTGGTCGACGACGGCGTACCCCTGGCGCCGTACCCGCCGTAGCTCGGCGCGGAGTTGGCCGGCGGAGACGATCGTGCGGTCGGTGAGGGGCCTGAGGTCGGCGCGGGCGAGGCGGGCCTCGATCTCCTCGTCCGGCAGATGGGCGAGGATCACCCGGCCGACCGAGGTGACATGCGCCGGGAAGCGGGTGCCGACGGTGATCGTCGCGGTCATGATGCGGCTGGTGGGGACGCGGGCCACGTACACGATCGCGTCGTCGTCGAGGACGCACAGCGACGACGACTCCCCGACCTGTGCGACCAGCCGCTCAAGGTGCGGCTCGGCCAGGTCGGGCAGGGTGAAACTCGACAGATACGCGTAGCCGAGTTCGAGCACGCGCGGGGTGAGCCGGAAGAGCCGGCCGTCGGTGTGGACGTACCCGAGGTCGACGAGGGTGAGCAGAAAGCGGCGGGCGGCGGCGCGGGTCAGTTCGCAGGTGCGGGCGACCTCGCTGAGCGTCAGCGAGGGGTGCTCGGCGTCGAACGCGCGGATCACGGCGAGACCGCGCTCGAAGGAGCGGACGAAGTGGGGTTCGCGGACTGAGCCGAACCGGGCTCGTTCTGGCATCGTCGCCTCCACGAGGACCACGAACACAGGACGCACGAAGGCGCGGGAAGACGCGCGGGGCAGTGCGCTCAGTATGGCGGCAATGCCCTCGGTACGCACGATGGTGCGCTGTGCGCACGCTGTGAACACACCTCTACAACTGTCAACTACCTTGCGCATCTGGGGCATTGACCCGTCACCGATGGCGTTCTACGTTCCCGCTGAGCACTTCTGTGCGGTGTGCGCACAGCCTCTCGAAACGGTCCCTACAGGGGGAGTCATGCGTCGTCTGCTCATCGGCCTCACGGCCGGTACCTTGATCGTCGCCGCGACGGCCTGCGGTTCGTCCGACTCCTCCGGGTCGGACACCGGGGACGGCGCGTCCGGCGGCACCACCACGCTCAAGGTCGGCATCATCCCGATCGTCGATGTCGCCCCGCTCTACCTCGGGGAGAAGAAGGGCTTCTTCAAGGAGCGGGGCATCGAGCTGGAACTGACGGCCGCTCAGGGCGGCGCGGCGATCGTGCCGGGCGTCGCCAGCGGGCAGTTCCAGTTCGGCTTCAGCAATGTGACATCGCTGATGATCGCCCAGACGAACAACGTGCCCGTGGAGGCCGTCGCCAACGGCATCAACTCCACCGGTGTCGAGGGCGAGGACTTCGGCGCCCTCACCGTGAAGAAGGGCAGCGCCATCAAGTCGGCGAAGGAGTTGGAGGGCAAGAAGGTCGCCATCAACACGCTCAAGAACATCAACGAGACGGCGGTGCGCGAGTCGGTGCGCAAGGCGGGCGGCGACCCGGACAGGGTGAACTTCGTCGAGCTGGCCTTCGACCAGATGCCGGCCGCCCTCGACGGCGGGCAGGTGGACGCGGCCATGGTGGTCGAGCCCGCGCTCGCCACCGTCAGGAGCCAGGGCGGCACCGTGATCGCCTCGCCCCTCGTCGATGTCGCGAAGGACCTCACCGTCGCGATGTACTTCACCTCCACGCGGTACGCGCAGGAGAACCCGGAGCTGGTGAAGAAGTTCCAGGAGGCCACGGCCCAGTCCCTGGCCTACGCGAACGACCACCCGGACGAGGCCCGCGAGATCATCACCACGTACACCAAGATCCCCGCGGCGACGCTGGAGCAGGTGACCCTCCCGAAGTGGCCCACCGAGCCCAACCGCGCCTCGATCGAGGCGCTGATGAAGCTCGGCGAGGAGGACGGGCTGTTCAAGTCCACGCCGGATCTGGACAAGCTGCTGCCGTGAACAGGTCGGCCCCGCCCCAAGTCGTGCTCGGCGCCGCCGGGTTCGCGGGATTCCTCGCCCTGTGGGAGGTCGTCCCGCGACTCGGTCTCGTCAAGGACGCCTACTTCCCACCGGTCAGCCGTGTCCTCGGTGCCCTGGTCGACGAACTGTCCGACGAGGCCTTCTGGACCGCCCTCGGTGACACCCTCACCGGCTGGGCGGTCGGCCTGCTGATCGCCGTGACGGCCGGAATCCTGACCGGAGTCGTCATCGCGGTCGTCCCGTATCTGCGCGAGGCCACGGCCTCCACGATCGAGTTCCTCCGCCCGATCCCGTCCGTCGCCCTGATCCCCCTCGCCGTACTCCTGTTCGGCACGGAACTCCAGTCGGTCCTCCTCCTGGTCGTCTACGCCTCGTTCTGGCAGATCCTCATCCAGACCCTGTACGGCGTCCAGGACGTCGACCCGGTCGCCGAGGAGACCGCCCGCTCCTACGGCCTCGGCCCGTTGGCCCGGGTCCGGTATGTGCTGTGGCCCACGGCGCTGCCGTACGTCATGACCGGAATCCGCCTCGCCGCGGCCGTCGCGCTCATCCTGGCCGTGACCGCCGAACTCGTCATCGGGGCCCCGGGGCTCGGCGCCCGGATCGCCGTCGCCCAGGCCTCGCAGGCGGTGCCGGAGATGTACGCGCTGGTGGTGGTCACCGGGGTGCTGGGGCTGCTGATCAATGTGTGCGCGCGGACGGTGGAGCGGCGGGCGCTGGCCTGGCATCAGTCGGTGCGCGGGGAGGTGGCGGTGTGAAACGCGCCGTCTTGCGGCTGGTGTTCGTCGTGGCGCTGCCGCTGGTGCTGGTCGCCGTGTGGTGGCTGGCGTCGGACGACAGCACCGATGTGTACTGGCCGCCGCTGCGCACGATCCTCACCACCTTCCCCGACGTGTGGACCGCCGAGCGGCTGCGGGCCGACGTCCTGCCCAGTGTGCTGCGGCTGTTGGCGGGTTACGGCTCGGCGGCGGTCGTCGGGGTGGCGCTCGGTACGGTCATCGGCTCCTACCGGCGGGTGCGGGCGGTGTGCGAGCCGGTGCTGGAGTTCCTGCGGGCGGTGCCGCCGCCGGTGCTGGTCCCGGTGATCATGCTGTTCGCGGGGATCGGCGACACGATGAAGATCGCGGTGATCGCCAGCGGCTGTGTCTGGCCGATCCTGCTCAACACGGTCGAGGGCGTCCGCGCGGTGGACTCGGTGATGGCCGAGACGGCCCGCTCCTACGGCATCACGGGCGTGGCCCGGCTGCGCGATGTCGTGCTGCGTTCGGCGAGCCCGCAGATCTTCGCGGGGCTGCGCCAGGCGCTGTCGATCGGCATCATCCTCATGGTCATCAGCGAGATGTTCGCGGCCAGCAACGGACTGGGCTTCACCATCGTGCAGTTCCAGCGCGGTTTCGCGATCCCCGACATGTGGACCGGCATCCTCGTCCTCGGTCTGCTCGGGTTCCTTCTCTCGGTCGTCTTCCGGCTGGTCGAGCGGCGTGTGCTCGGCTGGTACCACGGTCTGCGCGCCTCCTCCCGGCGGTCGTAGGTGAAACTTCAGAAGGGGCGGCAGCCGATGCGCGGATTGCTTCAGGTGTCGGGCCTGAACAAGGTCTACGAGGGGTCCGGCCGCCGGGTGGAGGCGGTACGGGACCTCACCTTCACCGTGGACGCCGGTGAACTGGTGTGTCTGGTGGGGCCGTCGGGCTGCGGCAAGACGACACTGCTGAAGTGCGTGGCCGGGCTGCTCGAACCCACCGCCGGTGAAGTCCGGCTGGAGGGGCGGCCGGTGAGCGGGCCGCCGCCGGGGATGGCGGTGGTCTTCCAGGAGTACGGGCGGAGCCTGTTCCCGTGGATGCGGGTTCGGGACAATGTGGAACTGCCGCTGAAGCACAAGCGGTTGACCAGGCCGCAGCGATTCGGGCTGGTGACCGACGCCCTCGCCTCGGTCGGGCTCTCCGACGCGGCGGGCGCGTACCCCTGGCAGCTCTCCGGTGGGATGCAGCAGCGGGTGGCCATCGCCCGTGCCCTCGCCTACGAACCGGACGTGCTGCTGATGGACGAGCCGTTCGCGGCGGTCGACGCCCAGACCCGCGCCGATCTGGAGGACCTGGTCCGGGGGCTGTGGCGGCAGCGGGGCATCACCATCCTCTTCGTCACCCATGACATCGACGAGGCCGTCTACCTGGGCGAACGCGTCCTGGTGCTCTCCGCCTCCCCCACGGTCGTGCAGGAGCAGCTCAAGATCGACCTCCCCGCCGACCGCGACCAGCTCCACACCCGGGTGGCCCCGCGCTTCGCCGAGTTGCGCACCCATGTGTACGAGCAGATCCAGGCGGCGAAGCGGGGTGGTCCGGGGAAGCCAGGGGTGTCGATCGACAAGCGGGACTGAGACCGGCCCTGGGCGACAGCCTCCGGCGCCGTCGGCGACCTGAACGCCGGCGGTGCCGGAGGCGGGGCGGCCTCACCACTGGGGGGCCTTGCAATCGACGGCTTCACGGCCCGGCGGCTCGCGGGTTCGGCGCCCGTCCACGGACGGCGGAACTCGCGGTCGAAGGGCTCGGAGTCCGCGAACGACGGACCTCGCGCTCGAAGGACTCAGCAGATCGAAGGGCTCAGCAGATCGAAGGGCTCGGAGTCGGGGCTACGGCACCACGCTCAAATGGGTCGACGTGGTTCTGCGCGTACGGCGGGCGCGGCGCGGGGCGTCGGTCGAACGGGCCGATTCCCGCAGGACCAGGGTCATCCGGGTGTAGCCCAGGTCGCGCAGGGTGTCCGGGGTCTCGTCGACGACGCGGCAGTCGGTGGCGCCCCAGCGCGGATCGGGGTGGATCAGGGGGCGGACGACCCCGTCGTGGCGGACGGCGGAGGGGCCTACCTCGCGCAGCCAGTGCGGCAGGCCGTGGCGGTAGGCGGCGTCCATGATGGGGTCCTGGGCGATGTCCCGGCGGATGGACTGCAGCCCCCGGTCCTGGGCGTGGCGCTCCACGGCGGCGGAGAAGTGGGCGAGCATCGGCAGACACCAACTGGACTCGTGCTCACCGAGGACGGTGGCCGCGTCGGGGTGGAACAGCACGAAGCGGAGGAAGTTGTCGCCCGGCATGGCCGTCGGATGCGGTCCCACGGCGTGGAAGAGCGACCGGAACGCGGAGTTGGCGAGGACGACGTCCCAGCGGTGGTCGAGCACGACGGACGGGAAGGGGACGGACTCCAGCAGCGCGGCGTAGTCCTGGAGATACGCCTGTGCTTCCTGGGCTTCGAGACTGTCGGGGACGGGCCGCGGTACCGACCGCTGCCCTCCTGCCTGAGATGCCATCGGGAGGTCACCCCTCTTGCCTATGCGGCCTTCACGCGGCGCCTTGATCCTCCTGCCCTGCACTCAGTCGTGTCAACTATCGTGGCATTCGACGCCGGTTGACGGCTGAATCTCGCCACAGTTGTGGCGAGACCTGGATGTGGGTTCGGCCGACCCGTTACTCTCCCCGCAGTTCACGGTGTACTTGCCGGGACCAGGGTCTCGCGCCAGGCTTGGTTCCACGGATTCCGCAGTACCGCGAAATTGGCCTGAGAGAGACGTAGGAGATCTGTCGGTGACGGATGGCTTCGAGGTTCCGGACGCCGCGGCGACGGTTCTGCTGCCGGCCGTCGTGGCCCGTGTCACCGCGCTCACCGACAGGCTCGGCGTGGCGCACACGGTGGTCTTCGACACCAGACGGCTCTCGATCGCGTCCGGTGTGCCGGAGCCGGTGGTGAAGGCCCTGCTCAGCGGGCAGCGCGCCGGAGAGCCGGACATCCAGACCCGCTTCCTGCAGCGCCTCGACCTGCTGCGCCGCACCCGACTCAAGCCGAACGGCCGCAAATACACCCAGCAGGAGATCGCCGACGGCGCGGGGATGTCGCGCCAGCAGGCGGGGGCCCTCATCAACGGCGACCGACGCCCCACCATGGAGCACTGCGACGCCATCCAGCGCTTCTTCAGAGTGCACGCGGGCTTCCTGACCGCCGAGGACCCCGAGGCACTGGCGAGCGCCCTGATGCGCACCGAGCAGGACCTCCTCCAGCAGCTCGCCGACCGTGAGCGGGCGGCCGCCGAGGCCGCCGACGACCCGCTGCGGCGGCTGCTGCAGAACCACGGGGTCCGCTCCATCGCCTGGCGGGCAGCCCAGTTGCCCACCGACCAGCACCGCGACAAGGTCGCGGAGTGGCTGGACATGCTGCTGGAGAGCGTCAAGCGGCCCGAGTCCTGACCGGGGGAGATCTGTGGGCATCGGAAAGGAAATGCGCCGTCTGTGCGGCGAGTTGGTCGGCGAGCTGACACTCCCGGCCCCGGCGGACCCCGCCGACCTCTACGGCGCGCTGTGCGACGCGATGAGCAGACGCCGGGGCCGCCCCGTCCAGTACCGTACGGCCGCCTTCCCACCCGGTACGGCCAGCGGGCTGTGGCTGGACATGGCCGAGCAGGACCTCGTCGTCATCGAGGAGCGCACCGCGCCCGACCACCAGTTGGTGATCCTCGGCCATGAGCTGTGGCACATGCAGGCGGGGCACCACGGTCAGCATGTGCCGGGAGCCGAGGGCGATGTGGGCGCCGCCGTCGCCGCGCGTTTATTGAGCGCCGACGCCGACCTCGGAGCGACCGTCCTGAAGGTCGCCGCCCGGACCCGGTTCGACCTCGCGGACGAGCAGGACGCGGAGAGCTTCGGGCTGCTGCTGGCCAGCAAGTGCCGCACCTGGCTCGCCGGTTCGGCGCAGCGCGGGCCCATGGGACGCGAACATCTGGCGGGTCGTATCGGGGCCTCGCTGGGGTACCGCGGGCCTCGGGGCTGAGCCGTCGGGAATGGACGGGATCAGCTATTACGTACCGGCCGTCGCGATGGCGGTGGCGCTCGCCCTGAAGACCCCGGCGCTGCTGCGCCACTGGCGCGACCCCCTGCTGAGGTCGGTGTGCGCGCTGATGGCGCTGGCGTCGCTGTCGTTCTGCTTCGCCGCGCCGCCGACCATCGTCCTGGTCAACCGGGTCACCGGCATCACCAACTTCTCGGCGACCCTGGTCTACGTCCTGATGAGCGCCTTCAGCAGCTCCTGTCTGGTGCTGATCATCAACTGGCGCGGCGGCCCTCCCGGGTCGACCCGACGGCTGGCGCGGCGGTGGATCGCCGGGTACGGGGTGGTGTGCGCGACGATCGTGGTGCTGTTCGTGCTCGGGGACGCGCCGGCGCAGCGGGTGCGGGACTTCGACACGTACTACGCCGACTCCCCGTTCCTGCGGGAGATGATCGTGCTGTACCTCCTCGCCTACACCGTCGCCTGTGTCGTGATGAACGTGATGTGCTGGCGCTGGGCGCTGCAGGTGCGCGGCTGGCTGCGCGCCGGACTGCTGATCATCGCGTTCGGTTATCTGGTCAACCTCACCTTCGCCGGGGCCAAGTTCATCGCGCTGGCCGCCCGCTGGCAGGGCGGGAACCTGGACGATCTGAGCACGCACGTCGCCCCCGCGATGGCCTCCGTCGGCGCCCAGATCAGCGCGCTCGGCCTCTGTCTGCCGTGGGCCGGACAGCGCATCGGCGACGCCTGGACCACCTGGTCCACCTACCGCACCCTCGGCCCGCTGTGGCGGGAGCTGAGGCCCGTGTGGGGCCATGCGAGCCATGATGTACGGATCTCCTGGTGGGCGCCCGCCCAGTTGCAGATGACCCAGCGGGAGTCCGCCATCCACGACGGCATGCTCAGCCTCTACCCGTACTTCGACTCCGATGTGCGCGCCAAGGCCTACGACGCGGCCGTCGCCGCCGGTTCCGAACCGGTGCAGGCACGGGCCGAGGCCGACGCGGCGATGGTGACTGCGGCGGTACGGGCAAGGGCGGACGACCCCGAGGGCCGGGTCCTCGACTCGGCGGCGGCCGACGCCCCGACCGCACCCGCCGAGAACCCCCGCGACCTCGTACGGATGTCCATCGCCCTGCGCCAGTCCCCCGTCGTAGCGGCCGCCCGCGAATGGGCCACCGCGACCAGGTCAGAGAGCGACTGCCATGAGAGAACCCGATAACGGCACAGGCGACGGCGGCCGACCCGACGGAGGCACGGCAGGCGGAGGCACGGCCGACAGCCGCCGACCGGACAGCGACGCCGACCGCAGCCACCGGTCGGACGAGGGCACCGCCGAAGGAGACACGGCCGAAGGAGGCACCGCCGGCGGAGACACGGCCGACAGCCGCCGACCCGACAACGACGCCGACCGCAGCCACCGGTCGGACGAGAGCACCGCCGAAGGAGGCACCGCCGGCGGAGACACGGCAGGCGGAGACACGGCCGACAGCGGCCGACCCGACAACGACGCCGACCGCAGCCACCGGTCGGACGAGGGCACCGCCGAAGGAGGCACCGCCGAAGGAGACACGGCAGGCGGAGACACGGCCGACAGCCGCCGACCCGACAACGACGCGGGCCGCAGCCGCCGGTCGGACAGCGGATCAGCCGACTCCGGCCCGCCGGAGAGCGACGGCGGCCAACCGACCGGCGGCGCAGGCGGCAGCGGCGCATCCCATGACGCCGCGCGCGACAGCGGCGCATCCCATGGCGGCGCGCGCGGACCGTCGGTCTCCGCGGGCCGGCGGGCCGTTGTGCTCGGGGCGGGGCTGGGTGGGCTGTTGGCCGCTGCCGCGCTGCGGGAGCACGCCGAGGTGACCCTCGTCGAACGGGACGCCCTGCCCGAGGGGCCCGAGCCCCGCAAGGGCGTGCCGCAGGCGCAGCACGCGCATCTGCTGTGGTCCGGTGGGGCGCGGGCGATGGAGGAGTTGCTGCCCGGCGTCACGGAGGCCTGGCTGGCCGCCGGTGCCCGGCGTATTCCGCTGCCGACCGGTCTGGTCTCGCTGTCCGCGCAGGGCTGGGTGCGTCGTTGGCCCGAAATGCAGTTCATGATCGCGTGCAGCCGGGACCTGCTGGAGTCCGTCGTCCGCGCCCAGCTGCTCGCCGGCCCCCGCGTCACCGTCCTGGAACGCACCGAGATCCTGGGCCTGGAGGGCGACGCCTCCCGGGTGACGGGGGTGAGGGTCCGCTCGGCCGAGGGCGAGGAGCGGGTGCTGACCGCCGACCTGGTCGTGGACGCCGCGGGCCGGGGTTCCCGGGGCACCGTCTGGCTCGACGCGCTGGGGGTGCCGCCGGCCCCGATCGACGAGGTCGACTCCGGTCTCGTCTACGCCACCCGTATCTTCCGGGCGCCCGAGGGCACCGAGGAGTACCCGGTGGTCAACGTCCAGGCGAACGCGGCGGACGCGGTGCCGGGACGGTTCGCGACCCTCGTACCGATCGAGGGCGGACGCTGGCTGGTGACGCTGTCCGGCACCCGAGGGGGCCAACCGACGGCCGCCAACGAGGAGTTCGCGTCGTTCGCCCGCGCGATGCGGCACCCCGTCATCGGCGAGCTGGTGTCCCGGGCGGAGCCGCTGACGGACGTCGTGCTCACCCGCAGCACCAGCAACCGCCGGCGCTTCTTCGAGAAGGTGTCGGCCTGGCCCGAGGGGTTCGTCGCGGTCGGCGACGCGGTCGCCACCTACAACCCGCTCTACGGCTTCGGCATGTCCGTCGCCGCACAGTGCGCCCTCGCCCTGCGCGAGCGGGTCACGGCGCACGGCGTCACGGCACCGGGGCTGGCACGCCGTGTGCAGCGGGACGTGGCGGCGCCGGTGGGGGTCGCCTGGCGGTTGGCCACCGGTGTCGACATCCGCTATCCCGAGGCGATCGGGAAGCAGCCGGGCGCCGTTCAAAGACTCCTCGGCCGCTATGTCGAGCGGCTGGCGCGCACCGCGCTGGGACGGCCCCTCGTCTTCAGCGCGTATCTCGACGTGGTCACCCTCTGCGCCCCGATCACCGCGCTCGTCAGACCGGAGGTCGTCCTGGCGGTGCTGCGCGGCCCGGTCAAGCCGCCGTTGACCGGGCCACCACTGACGGACCAGGAACGCCGGACGGTGCTGGGCCGCACCACCGAGTAGCCGCCGTACCCGGCTCGGCACCCGCTCCCCGGGGGTTGCCGGCCGTCCGCCGGCCGGGCGAACCCGCTTGCGGGACAACGGGATTGTCAGTGGCGGACGGCAAGCTGGTGTCGTGCCACTTCCGTGGCGCGCACCGAATCGCCGAACCGGGGAGAGTCGTTCGATGCCGACCGCCGTACTGACCGACCGTGAGCGCTCCGCCGTACAGGCCTATCTGCGGCTGCTGGGGACCGTGCGGGCGGCCTTCGACGGGCCGCCGGAGGGCGGCCGGCCACCCGTGGTGCCGACCGCCGTGCTCGCCGAGGCGGAGCAGGCGCTGGCGGCGGCCGGACTCGCGGGGAACGAGGAGGAGTTCTTCCGGCTGTTGAGGAGCTGGTGCCCGGAATTCTGAGGGCGCCCGGAATTCTGAGGGCGCCCGGAATTCTGAGGGCGCCCGGAATTCTGAGGGCGCCCGGAATTCTGAGGGCGCCCGGAGTTCTAAGGGTGCCCGCCGTTCCGAGGGACACCGGAGTTCCGAGGGTGCCCTGAAGCGTCGGTCCGCCGGGGGCTGTCACCTGATCGGTGTCAGATACATCCCGGCGGACTGGTCGACGAGGTGCCGCAGCGCCGGCACATACATCGCGTCGCCGCCCAGCGTGTCGAGGAGGCGGTGGGCCTCGTCACGGAAGCCGGTCAGGTCCTTCTCGAAGCGTCCGAGGACGGCTGGGGAAAGCAGGTGTGCGGCGAGTTCCGTGCGGGCGTCCTCGGAATTCCGGGCGGCCGCGCCGAGTTTCACGATTCTGGCTCTGGATGCGGGTGCGGATTCGTCGAGGGCGCAGGCGAGGAGATAGGTCACCGTGCCGTTCAGCAGGTCCTCGTTGCGACCGGAGAGAATGTCCTCCTGGTCGTTGAAAAGCTGCCAGAGAATGCCGAACACGTCACCGAACATCCGCCACAGTTCGACGCGTTCGCGGTCGGCTCCGGAGAGGATCGCCGCCATGGCCGTGATCATTCGGTAAGGGGCGCCGGATTTCCCGCGATAGGCCGCGAGAACGGTGTCCCGGGTGGCGTTCTCCGTATCGCCGCGCAAATCGCTCAACTGCCCTTCCGCGGCGTCGATCGAGCAGTTGACGATCTCTCCGGTCAGCGCGACCCGCACCGCGTCCGGGAGGGCTTGGGCCTGTATCACTCTGATCGGCAGGGCCTGGTTGGCGACGATGGACGCCAACAGGGCCTCGCCCGGGTCGAGTCCTGCGGGGCTCGACGCACCGTGGCCGTCGGCCAGATCGTCGAGATAACAGGCGGAGGTCCACCACAGCAGATGCACGGCGGCCAGTGGCATCGCCGGTCCGGGAGTGCCCTTCTCGGCCGCGTGCACCAGCAGGGGAAGGACCGACAAGGGGTATTTCATCTGCTGGTGGTCGAGCAGTCCGGATATCGCCGCTCGCACCGCCGGTGACTCGGGACCCAGATGCTCCAGGGCCGCCCGTATCTCCGCGTCTATCTCCGCCGAGACCTGCCGATGCAGATCCACATAGGTCAGGGAATTCATCTGGCGCCCCCGTCTTCGGTCGCCACCTCGGTGGCCGATTCGGTGGCCGATTCGATCGCCGATTCGGTCACCGCGGAAAAGGGAATCGTGACCGCCGTCGCCACAAGTCCCCCGCGGACGATCCAGCGTCCCTGGAACACGGAGATCCTCTCGCCCCTCACCACCGGTCCGGGGACGAGGAGTTCGGCCCGCAGCCCGCCCTGTCGGCCGTCGGGGTCGACGGACACCTCGATGTCGGCCTCCGCGAAGTCGAGCCATTTGCCGGTGAGCGGGAACCACGCCTTGTACACGGACTCCTTGGCGCTGAACAGCAGCCGGTCCCAGTGCACCGCCGGATGCCCGGCGGTCAGACCGCGCAGCCTGGCCTCCTCCGAGGGCAGGGCGATCGTTTCGAGGACCCCTTCGGGCAGGACGCTGTGCGGTTCGGCGTCGATGCCGAGCGAGGCGAGATCGCCGGCCCGGACCAGCGCGGCGGCGGCGTACCCCTCGCAGTGGGTCATGCTGCCGGCCAGCCCCGGTGGCCAGCCCGGTGCTCCGCGTTCCCCGGGCAGGATCGGCCGGGCGGCGACGCCGAGCTTCTCCATGGCGCGTCGGGCGCAGGCGCGTACGACGGTGAACTCCCGGCGGCGCTTGGCCACCGCGCGCGCCACGACCGCCTCCTCCTCGGGGAACAGTTCGATCCCCTCGGCGCCGGTCATGTCATCGGTGTGCGCCTCCACGGCCACGACCGACTCCGGGAGCAGTTCCTCGATCACCGGCTCCTACCTCCATCGGCAGAATGCGGCGCAGCCGTCCCGGCGGGCCCGGGCGCGGACGCCACTCGCGGGGGTAACCCACGGACACCTCTTCGAAGCGGACCCCGTCCAGCCACGTGGTCCGGGGGATGTGCAGATGGCCGTAGACCATCACCTCGACACGGAAGCGCCGATGCCAGTCGGCGGTCAGTTCCGTGCCGCACCACATGGCGAACTCGGGGTAGGTCAGGACGTCGGTCGGATGCCGGTCGAGGGGGTAGTGGTTGACCAGCACCGTCGGCAGGTCGTCCGGGAGTCCGGCGAGCCGGCGCTCGGTCTCGGCGACCCGGGCGCGGCACCAGTCGTCGCGGCTGTCGTACGGGTCGGGGTACAGCACCCGCTCGTCGGTGCACACCACGCCCGTGCCGTACGCGTACTCCAGCCCCTGTTCCTTCGTGACGCAGCCCTTGGGCAGGAACGAGTAGTCGTACAACAGGAACAGCGGGGCTACGACGACCGGGCCGCCCGGGCCCTCCCACACGGGGTACGGGTCCTCCGGGGTGAGCACGCCCAGTTCGCGACAGACCTCGACCAGGTACTCGTAGCGCGGGACGCCGCGCAGCGGGACGGTCTCCCTCGGGTGGGTCCACAGCTCGTGGTTGCCCGGCACCCAGATCACCTTGGCGAAACGGTCGGCGAGGGTGCCGAGGGCCCAGCGGATGTCGGCGACGGTCTCGGCGACGTCACCGGCGACGAGCAGCCAGTCGGCGTCGGACTCGGGGCGCATCTTCTCGACCAGGGCGCGGTTCTCGGGATAGCCGATGTGCAGATCGCTGATGGCCAGCAGATTCCCCTGTCGGCCGACCGTCGACTCCACCCTCACTCCCCTCCGGAACGCTCATGGAAAACAAGAACACATGTGCGCGCCGGCGGACAAGAGTGACCTGCCGAGGCCTTCACCACCTCCCCGGTGCGCCCCCCGACCGCGCTCCCCGTGCGCCCCGCCGCGCGAGGATTAACCTGCGCGTGACAAAAACATGGGCCCCGGTGGCCTTATGATCGGCCCCAACACCACCGCCACGCCCCCTCCTTCGCGTACGGCGGTTCGGCGTACCTCCACCTCCCCTGGCCGGGCACGGCCTGCTCCGCCGTGCCCGTGAACCGTAGAAAGGCGGCCTGCATGGTCTCTCGCGTACGCGTCTGGCTCAACCGCACGTACGCGGAGAACGTCTTCTTCATGGATCAGCTGCGGAGTAATCCGCACGGCCGACATGTGGACATCCATGCCACCCATGGCGACGCCGACTCCCCCGTCCTGGCCGCCGCCGACACCGCCGATCTGGAGCCCGAGGGGCTCTCCCCCGCCGCGTATGTGGAGTACGCGCTGGACCAGTGCGCCAAGCGCCGTATCGATGTCTTCGTGCCCCGGCTGTACCAGGCCGCGATCGCCGCGCACCGCGAGGAGTTCACGGCCCTCGGTACGGCCCTGCTGGCGCCGCCGGCCGAGGCGATCGAGGTCTTCGAGGACAAGGTCACCGCGTACGAGGCCGTGCAGGCGCACGGGGTGCCGGTGCCGCCGTGGTTCCGGGTGACGAATGTCGATCAACTGATCGCCGCCGTCGAGGAGTTGGAGGACGCCGGGCACAAGGCGTGCTTCAAGCCGGCGGCCGGGGCGGGCGGTGTGGGCTTCCGCGTCGTGACGCGCGCCCCCTTCTCGCTCGTTCACCTCAACGGCTTCCCGAGCCCGTATGTCCCCCTCGACATGGTCGTCGGCGCGCTGCGGGCGGCCGATGAGCCGGTCGACTGGCTGGTGATGCCCCGACTGGAGCAGCCCGAGGTGTCCGTCGACTGTCTGACCGGCCCGGACGGCCGGGTCCGGATGGCGGTGGGCCGCACCAAGAACGGCCGCCGCCGGGGCTTCACCCTCCACCCCGCGTGGATCGAGCCCGCCCGCCGGATCGCCGAGTCCTTCGGACTGCACTATCTGACGAACATTCAATTCCGGATGTTCGGCGAGGACCCGGTCCTCATGGACGTCAACACCCGTCCGGCCGGCGGTCTGCATCAGCTGACCCTGTGCGGGGTCAACGCCCCTTGGGCGGCCGTGCGGTTGGCTCTGGGCGAGGAGACCGGTGACATCGAGCCGGAGCGGCTCGGGCACGACTACACGGTGGTGTCGGGGCCGCGCGCCGTACGACCGGTGTCGTTGCCGCACCAAGTGGGGGACCTGACGGAGGTGGCGGTGGCCGCGAAGGCGCCCGTCGTCGCCGAGGTGCCGGTGGCGATGGCCGTACCGGAGGCTGCGGAGGCGCCGGTGGAGGCGCGTCCCGTCGCTGTCGGGCCCGCGGACGCTCCCCCACTCGCCCCGGCGGCATCGGCGGTGTGCACGTCCGCCGCCGATCGGCCCCTGGCGGTGTGAGCGATGTGGGCGATGTGAGCGAAGGGCGGCTGCCGGGTCCGGCAGCCACCCTCGGATCTCAGGTGCGCTCGAAGGTGCGCCCCAAGACGCGCCTCCAGGTACGCCTTCAGATGCGCCTTCAGATGCGCCTCAGCTGATCCGACTGTCGGATCAGGAGGCGATCCAGACGCCGAAGTCGCGCCAGGCGGTGCCGAAGTCCTGGAAGCCGAGGCGGGCGCCGGCGGAGCGGGTCGTGGTGCCCTTGGCTATCGCGCCGCCGCTGGCGGAGCCGGTGTAGATCGGGCCGCCGCTGTCACCGGGCCGGGCGGACTGCTGGCCGTCCATCTGCTCGGCCTCGACCAGGTCCTCGGAGTCGTTGTAGAAGAACAGGACCTTGATGTTGCAGATCGCGCCGCCGACGACACCGGCGCTGGTGGCGCCGGACTGGCAGAGGTACTCGCCCGGGTAGACCCAGTCCCAGCCGTCGACCCGTACGCCCACGTTGTCGGTCGGGGTGCCGGTGTAGATGAAGTTGGTGACGTCGTTGGTCTGGATGAGCATCACGTCATGCGGTTTGTCGATCTTCGACGGGGTGCCGATGTAGGTGCCGCCCCCGCTGGTGAAGGGGTCGCCGAAGTTGCCGCAGTGGCCGGCCGTCAGGAGGTACTCCGCTCCGGTGTTGTCGGTGACGCCGAAGCCGGAGGTGCAGCCGGCGCTGGGCTGCCAGATGCGGGCGCCGCCCCACCACGGGGACCAGTCGTTGTCGCGGGAGACGGGTTCGAGACGCGGCTCCTCGACCGTGCGGACCGGTACCCCGGCCACCTCGGACGCCGTCTGCGACGCGGCGGCGGCACGCTGGTCGCCGCCCGCCTCGTCCGTCGCCAGGAGGAGGCCGCTGCCGTCGGTGGGGATGTTCACGGTGTGGCCCAGCGACGGCTCCTCGGCCAGCTTCGTCTGCAGGCGCGCGGAGGCGGCCTTCAGCTCACTCAGGGAGTACGTCGCCTCGACGACCCGTACGGGCGCGGTCTCCCGGGCCTCGGCGATCGCCTTCTCGACCTTGGCGGGAAGCTCGCCCTTCCACCACAGCGCGACCCCGTCCTCCTCCAGACCGATCCCCGTGAAGCCGGCGAACCCGCCGCGCTCCTGGGCCCATCTGATCTTGTCGGCCGCTTCCACTAGGGGCCGCTGCTCGGTCATCTTCGCGAGGTCCGCCTCGGGCACGACCTCGGAGATCGGTACGACATTCCTCTCGGGACCCTGGGCGGTGGCGCCGGTCGCGGTGGTACCGACGAGCGTGGTCGCCGCGAGGGCCGCGGCAGCGGCCAGCAGAGCCGTCCTGTTTCGCATCGATCCGCCTTCCGTTCGGTGCGCATGGCTGTGTGCCAGACGCTAAGCGGTGGCGATCAATACGCGATCCATGTCGGATCAACCCGCAGGCAACCGGACCCGCCGCAACACCGTGCTCAAGAGTGTGGGTGCGTTTCGACGGCACCAACTGCCTTGGTTCCCGCGTCAGTTGTCCGGTGATCCGCCGGGCGGGGTGAAGGAGACGAGCGACGGATGCCGGACCGGTTACGCTTCCTCGTGCTGGGCACGGTACGTGTTCTGCGGGGCGACACCGAGATCAGGGTGGGTCCGCCCCAGCAACAGGCCATGCTGGCCGTGCTGTTGCTCCGGCTGGGCCATACGGTGTCGGCCGCGCAACTGGTCGACGCCCTGTGGGGGGACGCGCCACCGGCGAAGGCGATCACCACGATCCGCACCTACGCCTGGCAGTTGCGCCGCCTGCTGGAGAGGGTCCCCTCGGCGCCGACCGTGCTGGTCTCCGCCGGGAACGGCTACCGGCTGGCGGCACCCACGGCCGCGCTCGACGCCCGGCAGGCCGAGTCGCTGATCGACCAGGCGGCCCGGGCGCGCGACCGGGGCCACCGGGAACAGGCCGGTGAACTGCTCACCGCCGCCCTGTCCCTGTGGCGCGGCGACTCCCTCACCGGCGTCCCCGGCCCCTTCGCCCAACGCCAGCGGGACCGTCTGGAGGAGCTGCGCACGGCGGCCCTGGAGGAACGCTACGACCACGAACTCGCCCTGGGCCGCCACCACTTCGCCATCCCCGGGCTCACCGAACTCACCGCCGCGCATCCGCTCCGCGAACGCCCCTACGGCCTGTTGATGCGCGCCCTCCACGCCGCCGGCAGACAGGCCGACGCCCTCACGGTCTTCACCACCTACCGCACCCGCCTGGCCCGGGAGCAGGGCATCGACCCCGGCGCGGCCCTCAACGCCGTACACCGCATGATCCTGGAGGGCGACCGCGGGACGTATGAGGAGAGGGGGGCGCGGGGAGGAGGGGGGACCGGTGGCAGGAGACCGACGGACACCGACGGCCGAGAACTCGGAGGCGGTGGGAGGCCGACGACGGACGAAGCCCGACGGAGCCCGGTCGGCGACGGCAGCGTGGGAGCGCCGTCGGTCGGCGGCACCATCACCGCTCACGGTGAAGGACGAGCGGGAGGCTCGGCACCACCTGTCGGTGGCGAGGCATCGGCACGGTGTGGGACATCGACGGCCCCGGGAAGGCGTGCGGGTGACGACCGCTGGGCACGGGACGACGGCTCGGCGGGCGGAAGAACACCGACCGGGCACGGGGAATGGGCAGCGGACGGCCGGACGGCGCGGGACGACGGCTCGGCGGGCGGCAGAACGCCAACCCGGGACAGGAGACGGGCGGCGGACAACCAGCAGGCACAGGACGACAACCCGGCAGACCGAAGAACGCCAACCCGGGACAAGGAACGGGCGGCGGACGGCCAGTGGGCACGGGACGACGGCTCGGCGGGCGGCAGAGCGTCGGTCGGGGGTGGAAGGCGGGTGGGGGGTGGGTGGGGGTGGACCGTGTTGGGAGTCGAGGCTCGGCCGAAGGTGGGGGTGTCGCTTCCCGTGCCGGGGCAGTTGCCGCCCGATCTGCCCGATTTCAGTGGGCGTACCGCCGAGTTGGCGCGGCTCGGGCAGCGGTTGACGGCGGTGGGGCGGCGGACGGCCGCGATCGTGGCCGTGACCGGTATGGGCGGCGTCGGCAAGACGGCGCTGGCGTTGCGGCTCGCCCATCATGTCCGGTCGGCGTATCCCGACGGGCAGTTGTACGCGGACCTCGGCGGCACCGCGCCCGAACCCCGGCAGCCCGGGAGGGTCCTCGCCGCGTTCCTGGTCGCTCTGGGCGTGCCCGGCGACTCGGTTCCCCGGTCCCCGGCGGAGCGCAGCGGCCTCCTGCGGTCCCTGCTCGGCGGCAGACGGATGCTGCTCGTTCTCGACGATGTGCGCGGCGCCACCCAGGTCAGGGATCTCCTGCCCGGTTCGGCCGGTTGCGGGGTGGTCGTCACCGGCCGATCGCCGTTGGCCGGGCTGCCGTTGACCGACCACCTCCGTCTGGAGGTCTTCGCACCGGACGAGGCGCTCGCGCTGCTCGGCACGGCCCTCGGTCACGACCGGCTCGCCCGGGAGCGTGCCGCCGCCCTGCGGCTGGTGACGGCCTGCGGGGCGCTGCCGCTGGCCGTACGGATCGCGGCCGGCCGGCTGGAGGAGCGTCCCGGCTGGACCTTCGAGGCGCTGGCCTCGCGGCTCACCGACGAACGGCGGCTGCTGGCCGAACTGCGCGTCGGAGACCTGGCCGTGGAGAGCGTCTTCGAGGCGGGGTGCCGGCGGCTGTCGCCGGCGCAGGGCCGGGCGTTCCGGCTGCTCGCCGCAGCCGGTGGCCACACCATCGGCCCGGCCCGTGCCGCCGCCGTACTCGGGGTGGACGAGGCGACGGCGGAGAGCCTGCTGGAGACACTGGTGGACGCCGCCCTGCTGGACTCACCCGAGCCCGGCCGGTACCGCTACCACCGCCTCCTCCACGCCTTCGCCACCCAGCGCTCTCCGCGCTCTCCGCGCTCTCCCTGACAGCGGCACCGCTCCGGGTGGACCTACGCGTCGTAGCCCCAGGCCTTCGCCAGTTCCTTCAGGCGGTCCGGGAGTTCGGCGCTGGGGTCGGCCTGGCGGGCCTGCTGGATGCGGCCGGACTTGATGGTGGAGGACCAGTCGCCGAGCTGGGGGCGGAAGGTGCCGTGGTCCTTGGTGCCGTAGTCGAGCATGGCCGACTCCCAGGGGATGTCCAGGTAGTCGCAGATGCCCTGGGTGATCTTCTCCGGCTCGGCGGTGAGCTCCTCGTACTTGATGATGTGGACCGGGAGGTTCTGGCGGGCCTCTTCGAGCTTCTCGGTGTAGGAGAGGACCTCGGCGCGGATGGCCTCGTGGTCGGGGTCGGTGCGGCGGCTCGTCAGGGACTGGACGATCGCACCGGGGTGGCGCAGCAGCAGGATGTAGCGGGCGTTCGGCCAACATCGCTCCAGCCGCGGCCAGATCAGCGTGTTCGGCGGGGTCTTGTCGACGATGATCTTCTTGCCGCTGCGGGACAGTTCCAGGTGGAGGATGCGGTCCCAGAGGACGTGCTCCAGCTCCTTCTTGTCCAGTTCCAGCGCCTGCATCGCGGGCGCGGTGAAGTCACGGGCGAGATGCACGTGGACCGTGCGCAGATGCATCTCGTGCGGGGCGCGGATCTGGCTGTGGCTGTTGAGGATGACCCTCAGCAGCGTCGAGCCGGAGCGCACCGAGGAGAGCACGAACACCGGCGAGTCCACCAGCCGGGGGGCCAGCGGGGCCTCGTACTTGGGTTCCTGGGCGGCGGCCGGGGCCTCACGACGGGGCGCCGGTACGGCGTTCAGGGGCTTCTTCGGCGGGCTCACCGCCTCGGCGATCAGTCTGCCGCGGCGCCTCAGCCCCTTGCCGATCGCTGACATTCGCGGGTCTCGCACGATGACACCTCATAACTCTCACTCGCGTTGTCCCGTATCACACGGTCGATAGGAGAACTGTAGATGTCCCCGAGACGACGAAAGACGGTCGCGACGGGCAATGCACCCGCCGCGACCTGCGATTTTACGCGTTTCTTAATTCTTGATGGGAACGCGGTGGCCGCTACTTCCCAGGCAACCCGACCGCCAGTCGCACCGTCTTCACCTCGAAGGGGCGCAAAGTGACCGGGACGCCGTCGCCGTCCGTGGCCGTCTCCTCCAGCGGGCGTTCCAACAGGTCGGTGATGTGGGCCCCGGCGAGCGGGAAGCCGGTGCGGAGCGTGCCCCGGGCCCGGCCGCCGCGCGACTCGTAGAGACGGACCACGACATCGCCGGAGGCGTCGTCGGCGAGCTTGACCGCCTCGACCGTCACGCCCTCGCCGTCCACCGAGACGACCGGTTCCGGCGCTCCCGCCGCGTCCGCCACACGCAGCGGCAGGTTGAGGGCGTAGCCCTCGGCCACCGCGTCGTCGATGGTCGCGCCCGGGAGGAGGGAGTACGTCAGACGGTGCTTGCCCTGGTCGGCCTCCGGGTCCGGGATGCGCGGGGCGCGGACCAGGCTGAGGCGGACCGTGGTGGTCGTACCGCCGTCCTCACGGACCGTACGGGAGACGTCGTGGCCGTATGTCGAGTCGTTGATGACGGCGACGCCGTAGCCGGGCTCGCCGACGTGGACCCAGCGGTGGCCGGAGACCTCGAAGCGGGCCGACTCCCAGCTGGTGTTGGTGTGGGTGGGGCGCTGGATGTGGCCGAACTGGATCTCGGCGGAGGAGTGCGCGGCGCGGACGTCGATGGGGAAGCCGGCCTTGAGGAACTTCTCAGCCTCGTGCCAGTCGATGTCCGTCTCGAAGTCGATACGCGGGCTGCCGGCGCGGAGGGTGATGGTCTGGGTGATGCGGGAGCCCTTGCCGAACGATCGCTCTACGCGGATGGCGCCGAGGAGGGGGTCCTCTTCGACCACGGTGACGGAGTCCGTCTCCAGCAGGTCCGTGTAGCGGTTCTTGTAGTGCTTGTCGACGTCCCAGGCGTCCCAGTAGTTGGGGAGGTCGGTGTGGAGGCGGAGGAGGTTGCCCTTGTCGCCGAGGACTTCGCGGTCTGCCTTGAGGTCGCGTACGGAGGCGAGGGTGCCGTCTGCGGCGATCTCGACTCGGACCAGGCCGTTGTCGAGGACTCGGCCTGAGACCGTTACGGGGTGTGGGGGGTCGGTGGGGGTGAGGGGGGCGATGCCGTTCGCGGGGGCCTTGGTGTAGGCGAGGGCGCCATCCGGTGTGCGTACGACCTCCGTACGGTCGCTGGGGCTGGTGTTGAAGACATGGGCTCCCGGCGCTGCAGGCTGTGCCCACCCGTTCCGCCCTGCGGAACGGGTGGGCACAGTGGTGCCAGCGGCGGTATCTGCGGCAGCGGCCGCGCCTGCGGCTGCCAGCGCTGCCACCGCCTCCGTCGTCAGTTCCTCCAGTTCCTTCGCCACCCTCGCGTACTCCGCCTCTGCCTCGCGGTGGACCCAGGCGATCGAGGAACCGGGCAGGATGTCGTGGAACTGGTGGAGGAGGACCGTCTTCCAGAGGCGGTCCAGCTTTTCGTACGGGTACGCGTAGTCCGGCGCGTGGAGGGCTGCCGTGGTCGCCCACAGCTCCGCCTCGCGGAGCCTGTGTTCGCTGCGGCGGTTGCCCTGCTTGGTGCGGGCCTGGGAGGTGTAGGTGGCGCGGTGGAGTTCGAGGTACAGCTCGCCGTTCCAGACGGGGGCGTCCTCGTACTCGGCGCGGGCCTTGGCGAAGAACTCGTCGGGGTGTTCCACGACGACCTTCGCCGAGCCTTCGAGGTCGGCGAGGCGGCGGGCCCGTTCCATGATCTCGCGGGTGGGGCCGCCTCCGCCGTCGCCCCAGCCGAAGGGGGCCAGGGAGCGGGTGCCGGCGCCCTTCTCCTGGTAGTTGCGGACGGCGCGGTCCATCTCCTCGCCGCTGAAGCGGGCGTTGTAGGTGTCGACGGGCGGGAAGTGGGTGAAGATGCGGGTGCCGTCGATGCCCTCCCACCAGAAGGTGTGGTGGGGGAACTTGTTGGTCTGGTTCCAGGAGATCTTCTGGGTGAGGAACCACTCGTTGCCGGCCAGCTTGGCGAGCTGCGGGTAGGCGGCGTTGTAGCCGAAGGAGTCCGGCAGCCAGACGCCCTTGGTCTCGATGCCGAAGTGCTCGATGAAGAACCGCTTGCCGTGGATCAGCTGGCGGGCGATGGCCTCACCGCCCGGCAGATTGCCGTCGGACTCGACCCACATACCGCCGACCGGTACCCACTGGCCCTTGTCGACGGCCTTCTTGATGCGCTCCCACACCAGCGGGTAGTTGTCGCGCACCCACTCGTACTGCACGGCCTGGGAGCAGGCGAAGATGAAGTCCTCGTACTCGTCCGCCAACGATGTCACGTTCGAGAACGTGCGGGACGTCTTGCGCTTGGTCTCGCGGATCGGCCACAGCCACGCCGAGTCGATGTGGGCATGGCCGACGCCCGAGACCGTGTGCGCGCTCGCGTGGGCGGGCTTGGCGAGGACCGGGGCGAGGATCTCGCGGACGGCGGTGGCGCTGCCGGAGACGTCGTCGAGGTCGACGGCGTCCATGGCGCGGTCCAGGGCGTGCAGGATCTCGTGGCGGCGGGGCTCGTGCTCGCCGAGGTGGACCATCAGCTCGCGCAGCACCTGGAGGTCCAGGTCGAGGTGGAAGACCTCCTCGTCGAGGATGGCGATGTCGGCGCGCCGGAAGGTGTAGAGGGGCTTGTCACCGGCGGTGAGGATGTCACCCATAGGGGTGATCTTGGAGAAGTTGTCGGCGAGGATGTCGGGGTTGGAGGCCGCCTCGACCAGGTAGTCGATGGTCTCGCCGCCGCGCACCGGGTTGCCGATGGAGACGTAATGGTTGAGCGGGTTGACGGCCTTGAGCGGGGTGCCGTCGGTGAGGTGGACGAGGGCCTCGGCCTGGTTGCCGGGCCAGTCGCCGACGAAGCCGAGGTCGATGACCGCCTCGACCCGGCGGCCGGCCCACTCCGCGGGTACCTGGCCGCGCATCCGGAACCAGGTCGTCCCCCAGGGCGGACCCCAGGGGGTGTCCATGGCGAACGGGGTGTACGAGGCGGCCGCGGCCTCCTCGAAGGGGACCGGCTCTCCGGGTGCCTGCCAGGCCTCGACCTCGAAGGGTACGGAGGCCGCGTAGATCGCGGGCTTGATGCGCTGGGTGTGGACGCGCTCGACGCGTTCCTCGATGCGGCGGCGTTCGTCGTGCATGGCCGTGGGTCTCCTAAGAGTGGGGTGCGGCTTCAGACAAGCATGAGGAGGCTGCCCAGGTCAGCCCCGGGAGGCCATTTCGGAAACGTGGGCCTTATCTCAGATAGCCGAGTCCGGGGTGTACGGCCGTGTATCCCTCCACCAGCCGCCGGGCCACGTTGACCGAGTCGACCAGCGGGTGCAGGGCGAATGCCTTGACCGCCGTCGTACGGGAGCCCGACTCGGCGGCGGCCAGCACCTCACGCTCGACGGCCTTGACCGCGCAGACCAGCCCGGTGGCGTGGTCGGGCAGCGGGGCGACGGAGACCGGGTGGGCGCCGTTGGCGTCGACCAGGCAGGGCACCTCGATGACGGCGTCGGTGTCCAGGACGGAGAGGGTGTTCTGGTTGCGGACGTTGAGGATCAGGGTGGTGCGCTCGTCGCGGGCGATGGCCCGCATCAGGGCGAGGGCGACCTTCTCGTAGCCGCCGGAGAGATCGTCCTCGTCGCGTTCACCGGCGCCGGCGGTCTCCCGGTTCTCCGACATGTAGGTGGCCTCGCGCTCGGCGCGGGTGCGGTCCCAGGCCTTCAGGGCGTGGGCGTCGGGGCGCCGCATCTCCTCGTAGAAGTGGGCCTGCTGGTCCTTGAGGAACGCGCCGCGGGTCTTCTCGGCCTGCTGGTAGGCGCGTACGGCCTCGCGGTTGAAGTAGTAGTAGTGCAGGTATTCGTTGGGGATGGCGCCGAGGGACTGGAGCCAGTCGACGCCGAAGAGCTTGCCCTCCTCGAAGGAGCCGAGGAGGTCGCGGTCGGCGAGCAGGCGCGGGAGTTCGTCGCGGCCGGCGACACGCAGACCCCGGACCCAGCCGAGGTGGTTGAGGCCGACGTAGTCGATCCAGGCCTCGGCGGGGTTGGTGACGCCGAGGACGCGGGCGATACGGCGGCCGAGGCCGACGGGTGAGTCGCAGATGCCGATGACGCGGTCGCCGAGGTGGCGGGACATGGCCTCGGTGACGAGTCCGGCCGGGTTGGTGAAGTTGATGACCCAGGCGTCGGGGGCGAGCCGGGCCACCCGCCGCGCGATGTCGACGGCCACGGGGACGGTGCGCAGGCCGTAGGCGATACCGCCGGCGCCGACGGTCTCCTGGCCGAGGACGCCTTCGGCGAGGGCCACGCGCTCGTCGTCCGCCCGGCCCTGGAGGCCGCCGACGCGGATCGCGGAGAAGACGAAGTCCGCGCCGGTGAGGGCCTCGTCGAGATCGGTGGTGGCGGTCACCTCGGGGGCGTCGGGGACATCGGCGGCCTGCTCGGCGAGGACGCGGGTGACGGCGGAGAGCCGCTCGGCGTCCAGGTCGTGCAGGACGACACGGGTGACCCGGCCCTCGGCGCGGTCCCCGAGGAGCGCCCCGTACACGAGGGGCACCCGGAATCCTCCGCCGCCCAGAATCGTCAGCTTCACTCAGCTACCACCTTTGCGAATCGTGCATGTCGTGCGGGCCATCCCGGCACGTGTGCGGGCCATGCCGTGACGGGCGCGGTCCGTTCCCTCGCCCGAGGGGCCGTCCCTTGCACCGGCGTGGTCCGCGCCCTCGCGGACACGTGCCATCCCGGTGAGGGCGCGGGCCCGGTCGTCGCCGCGGTTCACGTCGTCACGACCTCGACCCCCGCCTCCTCCAACGAGGAACATGTCGCCTGGTCCACGGGCGCGTTGGTCACGACCACGTCGAGTTCCCTGGGACCGCAGACCCTTGCCATGCCGGTGCCGGGGAACTTGGCGGAGTCGGCGAGCAGGACGACCTTGTCGCTCGCCCTGATCATCGCGCGCTTGACGGGGACCTCGACGACCGTGGTGTCCATCACCTGGCCGCCGGGCCGTACCCCGCTGGTGCCGAGGAAGAGCCAGTCGGCGTGGAGTTGACGGAGGTTGTCCTCGGTGAGGAAGCCGACCAGGGACCGGTACTCGCGGCGGAGCATGCCGCCGAGCAGGACCAGTTCGATGCCCTCGTCGTCCGCCAACTCCTCGTAGACCACCAGATTGCTGGTGATCACGGTGAGCCGGCGGCCGTGCAGCTGCCGGGCCAGGCGGAAGGCGGTGGTCCCGATGTCGAGCAGGACGGACTGGCCGTCGCGGACCATGGAGGCGGCCTTCGCCGCTATCGCGTCCTTCTCGGCCACGCGGACCTCGGCGACCTCGGCGAAGGGCTGGTCGCCCTCGTCGACGACGGCGCCGCCGTGCACACGGGTGAGCAGCCCCTCCTCCTCCAGCTTGACGAGGTCGCGCCGGATGGTGGCGGGGCTCACACCGAGCTGTTCGGACAGGTCGGTGACGGCCGCGGGGCCGCCTGATCGCAGGGCCCGCAGGATGAGTTGGTGTCGTCTCTCTGCCAGCACGCGCTGAACAGTACTCGTCATCCTCAATCATTTCCATGCTCACTTCTGCTCGGGTATTGACCAATCTCTCGGATCGGCGCACGATTCCCGGCATTGAATTTGAAGAGTTCTGACGAGAGGTGCACACGTGGACGACGACCGGCCCGATGTGCTGCTGACCGGGCTGCTCTTCTACGACCTCGTGCTCACGGGGCTGGGAAGGCCGCCGACACCCGGCGAGGAGATCTGGACCGACGGCATGGGCTGCGGTCCGGGCGGTATCGCCAACCTGGCGGTGGCCGCCGCCCGTTTCGGCCTGCGCACCTCTCTGGCCACGGTCTTCGGCGACGACTACTACGGCGCGTACTGCCGTGAGGTCCTCGCCGGGCAGGAGGGAGTGGACCTCTCGCTCTCCCGCACCGCAGGCGGCTGGCACACCCCGGTCACCGTCTCCCTTGCGCACGGCAACGACCGCGCCCTGGTGACCCACGGCCAGGAACCGCCGTACTCCCAGGACGAACTGATGCGCGCGCTCCCCGAGGCGCGCACGGCGCTCGTGCACATCGAGGCCGAGCCGCGCGAGTGGCTCGCCAAGGCCGCCGCGAACGGGACGCACATCTACGCGGACGTCGGCTGGGACCCCGCCCAGGAGTGGTCGCGCGACCTGCTCGACCAGTTGGCCCTGTGCCATGCCTTCCTCCCCAACGAGACCGAGGCGATGGCGTACACGCGCACCGACAGCGCGGTGGCCGCGCTCGGCACGCTGAGCGAGCTGGTTCCGGTGGCGGTGGTGACCCGTGGCGGCGAGGGCGCGATCGCGGTGGACCAGACGACCGGGGAGTACGCGGAGGTCCCGGCCCTCGACGTCGACGTCCTGGACGCGACGGGTGCCGGGGACGTCTTCGGCGCGAGCTTCGTCGCGGCCTCCCTCGACGGCTGGCCCCTGCCGGAGAGGCTGCGCTTCGCGGTGCTTTCCGCCGGATTGTCCGTCGGTCATCATGGCGGGGCCCTCGCGGCTCCCGGCTGGTACGGCGTCCGGCAGTGGTGGCGGTCCGTCACCGACCCCGAGCTGAGGAAGGCCTACGGCTTCCTCGCCGACCGCATCCCGGCGGAGGTCGGGCCCCCGGTGCGCCACGCCCCGGTCACCCCGCCCGCACCGCTCCCCTGAGCCCCCCAGAAAAGCCCCACCGAGCCCCCCAGCAACACGCCCCTCCGTACCACGAACAGGAACAACAGGAGTGACCCGTGGACCTTTCTCGTAGAGGCTTCCTCCAGGCCGCCGTCTTCACCGCGGCAGCCTCCGGCCTGACCGTCGCCTGTGGCGGCGGCTCGGAATCCGGCGGTACCAAGAACGGCAAGAACCTGACCATGTGGTACTGGGGCGGCGCCCTCAGCGACAAGGTGGTCGCCGAGTCGAAGACCCACTTCAGCAGCACGATCAAGCTGACCACCGCCTCCATCGGCGGCGACTTCAAGCAGAAGCTCACCACCACCCTCGCGGCCGGCGGCTCCTCCGTGCCGGACATCACCGGCATCAAGGGCGAGGACATCGCGTCCTTCCTGCCCAACGCCGACCGCTTCCTCGACCTGAACGACCTGGGCTTCAAGAAGCTCTCGTCGCAGTACCTGGAGTGGAAGACCAAGCTCGCCCAGACCAAGGACGGCAAGCAGATCGGGTTCCCGATCGACATCGGCCCCACCGCGCTCTTCTACCGCGCGGACCTCTTCGACAAGGCCGGGCTGCCCACCGACCCGGCGAAGGTCGCGGCCGAGGCCAAGACCTGGGACGACTACTTCGCGCTCGGCACCGAGCTGAAGAAGGCGCAGTCCGGCGTCTTCCTGGTCAACAACATCAGCTCGGTGTTCAACATCGCGGTCGGCCAGGGCACCAAGCGGTTCATCGACGAGGACAACCACTTCATCGGCGACCAGGACCACATCCGCACCGCGTGGGAAACGGCGATCCGCCCCTACACACTCGGCATCGACGCCAAGATCAACGACCAGACGTGGAACGCCGCCATCGGCAAGAACCTGGCCACCGAACTCGGCGCCGCCTGGCACGCCCTGGACATCGAGTCGGCCGCTCCGGGCACCAAGGGCCAGTGGCGGGTCTGCGCCACGCCCGGCGGCCCGGCCAACCAGGGCGGCTCCTATCTGGCCCTGCCCTCGCAGTGCCGGAACCCCGAAGAGGCGTTCAAGATCATCAGCTGGATACTCAGCCCGGAGAACAACGCCAAGAGCTTCACCGACGCCGCGATCTTCCCCGCCTCCCCGGCGACGTACGAGATGGACGCCATGACGGGCGGGGACGAGTTCTTCGGTGGACAGAAGATCATCGAGGTCTTCGGCCCGGCCGCCGAGGCCATCCCGGTGAGCTACGAGGCACCCGCCGACTCCGCCGTCATGGCTCCCTTCATGGCCGAGCTGACCAGCGTCGAGGCGAAGGGCAAGAAGCCCGACGACGCCTGGAACGACGCGGTCGACCAGGCCAAGCAGATAGCCCGGCGACAGGGGGTGAACTGAGGTGTCGTCACCTCCGGTCACCGGTACCGCCACGGTGCGCGAGCGCCGTGGCGGGCCCGGCCCGGCCCGTTTCCGCCCGCGGCGCACCCCGCCCGCGGGCGCCGTTCGGCCCAGGCGTCGCGGTGTGCTGTCGTACTGGCGGCAGTACCTGGCGATCTCGCCCTTCTATCTGGTCTTCGCCGCCTTCTCCTTCGTCCCGGTCTTCTACTCGCTGTATCTGTCCTTCCAGCGCTACGACGGTCTGGGCACCAAGCAGTTCGTGGGTCTGGAGCAGTACGAGTTCCTCTGGAACGACCCGGTCTTCTGGCTGTCGATCCGCAACACCCTGGTGATCTGGGTGCTGTCCACGGTGCCCACGCTGTTCGGCGCCCTCGTGCTGGCGACGCTGCTGCACTCGGTGCGCCGCTTCAAGGGCTTCTACCGCATCGCCCTGTACGTACCGAACGTCACCTCGATCGTCGCCGTGGCGATCTTCTTCGGCGCGGTGTTCAGCAACAACTTCGGTCTGGTCAACGCGATCCTGGGCACGGTCGGCATCGACCCCGTCCCCTGGCTGAGCAATCCCTGGCTGATCAAGGTGGTGATCGCGGCGCTGATGACCTGGATGTGGACCGGCTACAACATGATCATCTATCTGGCCGGCCTCCAGGCGATCCCCCAGTCGATCTATGAGGCGGCCAAGATGGACGGCGCCGGCCCCATCCGCACCTTCTTCAAGATCACCATTCCGATCATGCGGCCGATCATCCTGTTCACCGTCGTCATCTCGACCATCAACGGTCTGCAGAGCTTCAGCGAACCCCAGGTGCTCTTCGCCAGCAACGCCGCCAACGCCAACCTCGGCGGCCCCGGCCAGGCGGGCCTGACCACGCTGCTGTACTTCTACCAGTCGGCCTTCCTCGACAACGACTACGGCTATGGCGCGGCCATCGTGTGGGCCTTCTTCGTACTGATCATCGTGCTCGTCGTCGTCAACTGGCGCATCGTGCAACGAGGGAGGAAGTCATGACGACAGCCGCCACCCCATCGCCGGCCACGGGCAAGGGCACGGGTGCGGGCGCGAGGCGGCGGCTGCGGCGCCCCAAGGGCCTGACCGCGCATGTCTTCCTCGTGCTGGCCGTCCTGATCTCGGTCTTCCCGTTCGTGTGGACGATCGTGATGGCGACCAACACCACCAAGGACATCTACCAGAGCCCGCCGAAGCTGACGTTCGGCTCGCATCTGCTGGAGAACATCCGCAACGTGCTCGACACCATCGACTTCTTCGGGTCGATGCTCAACACGGTCATCATCGCGAGCGTCACCACAGTCCTGGTGCTGTTCGTCGACTCGCTGGCGGCCTTCGCCTTCGCCAAGTTCGACTTCCCCGGGCGCAGGGTGCTCTTCGGCACGCTGCTGGTGTTCATGATGCTGCCGCTCCAGCTGGCCGTCCTGCCGCAGTTCATCCTGATGTCCGAACTCGGCTGGGTCGGCATGCTCAAGGCGCTGGTCTGGCCCGCCCTGTCCAACGCCTTCGGCATCTTCTGGCTGCGCCAGTACATCGAGAACGGTGTGCCCGACGAACTCCTCGACGCGGCACGCATCGACGGCGCCGGGTTCTTCCGCCAGTACTGGAACGTCGCCCTGCCGATGATCAAGCCCGCGCTGTCGTTCCTCGCCATCTACGCCTTCGTCAACGCCTGGAACGACTACGTCTGGCCGCTGATCGTGCTCACCGATCCCGCCCACGTCACGCTCCAGGTGGAGCTGGCCCAGCTCAACGTCGGCCACAACACCGACTACAGCATGGTCATGGCCGGTGTGCTGATGGCGTCCCTGCCGCTGGTCATCGTCTTCAGCATCTTCGCGCGCGGCTTCATCGCGGGCGCCACCGAGGGCGCGGTCCAGGGCACCTGAGCCCGTATGAGGAGAGGGGTTCGCCGTGGTGGACGCCACCGGCGGAGGGCGCGGCAGGGTGCTCGTGGTCGGGATGGACGGGGTGCGCCACGACCGACTGACGCGGTCGCCGTCCACGGCACCCGTGCTGCACGGTCTGATGGCGGCGGGCGCCCATGGCACCAGCCTGCTGCCGTACGGCGAGGTGGACGGCCAGGCCGAGAACGGGCCGTCCACCAGCATGGCGTACACCGATTCGGGCCCCGGTTGGTCGAGCGTGCTGACCGGGGTGTGGCCCGACCGGCACGGCGTCACCGGCAACGACTTCCTCGGCGCCGACTACGCCCGCTACCCCGACTTCCTCACCCGGGCCGCCACCGCGCGCCCCGGACTGCGCACCGCCGCCGTGGTGTCGTGGCCGGAGCTGGTCCACCGTGGCACCCTCGGCCCCGCGATCGGTTCGCGCGTGCACCACGACGGCGAGAGCGACGGCTACGAGAGCGCGGACCGCCGCGTCGCCGACACCGCCGTGCGCCTGCTCACCGAGGACGACCCGGACGTGCTGTTCGTGTACTTCGGCGCCACCGACGAGGCCGGCCACGCCACCGGCCCCCTCAGCCCCGCCTACGACCGCGCCCTGCTCGCCCAGGACGCCCATCTCGCACGCCTGTTGACGGCCGTCGAGGCCCAGCGCTCCGACCCCGCCCGCGCCGACGAGCACTGGACTGTCCTGGTCACCACGGACCACGGCCATCTCGACGCCGGCGGCCACGGCGGCGACACCCGGGCCGAGCGCGAGGTGTTCGTCGTGCTGGCCGAGCCCGGGACGCCCGGCGGTTCGTCCGGTGGCACCCGGCTGGACACGCCCCGCCTCATCGACATCGCCCCCACCGTCCTGAACCGTCTCGGCATCCCCGTCGACCCCGCCTGGGGCCTGCGGGGCCGTGTCCTGCCCCGGCCCACCCCCTCCCCCTCGTCAGCACCCGCATCCCCTTTGTCACCACCGACCCCGGAACGGTCATGACCGACGCACTCGACCCCCTGATCGCCCTCCGCCCCTGGGAGTCCCCCGAGGTGACCTCCTGGGGGCGGCTGCCCATGAACGCGGTCGACCGCCGCGCTCAGTCCCTCTCCCTCGACGGCCGGTGGCGCTTCCAACTGCTCCCCTCCCCCGACACCGCCCCCGGCCCCACCTGGTCCTGGTCCCCGCTCCCCGGCTCCTGGGCCCTGGAGGCGGCGGAGGACCCCCCGCAGTACACCAACGTCCGTATGCCGTGCCCCCAGTTCCCCCCGGACTCCCCCGCCGCCAACCCGACCGGTGTGTACGAGCGGGAGATCGACATCCCCGCCGACTGGACCGACCACCGGATCATCCTCCAGGTCGGCGCGGCGGAGAGCGTGCTCCTCGTCCATGTGGACGGCCGCCCGGTCGGCGTCTCCAAGGACTCCCACCTCGCCGCCGACTTCGACCTGACGGGCCATGTCCGCCCCGGCGCGCAAGCGACCGTACGGCTCACGGTCGTCAAGTGGTCCGACGCCTCCCACATCGAGGACCAGGACCAGTGGTGGCTCGGCGGCATCACCCGCTCGATCCTGCTGTACGCCACCGACCCGCTCCATCTCGCGGACGTCACCGTACGGGCCCGGCGCGACGGGGAGCTGCGCGTGGACTGCCGGGTGCGGGACTCACGTGGCGCGCTGCCCGCCGGGTGGTACATCAGCGGGGAACTCGACGGCCTGACGCTCGGCCAGGACACCGAGTTCGACCGGATCAACGCCGCCGACGAGCGGGTCTCCGACTTCCTCGGCGAGGCCCGGATGGGCGCGGCCGTCCCCGGTGTACGGCCCTGGAGCGCCGAGACACCCGAGCTGTACGGCCTCACCGTCCGGCTGCACCGCGCCGACGGCACGGTGGCGGACACCTCCCACCACCGGATCGGCTTCCGGGACGTGGAGATCCGGGGCCGGGACCTGCTGATCAACGGGGAGCGCGTCTACATCCGGGGCGTCAACCGGCACGAGTTCCACCCGCTGACCGGCCGTACCGTCTCGTACGACGACACACGCGCCGACCTGGTCGTCCTCAAGCGCTTCGGCTTCAACGCGATCCGCGCCTCCCACTACCCGAGCGACCCGGCGCTGTACGACCTCGCCGACGAGCTGGGCTTCTATGTCGTGGACGAGGCGAACATCGAGTCACACGACCACGCCCACGAGATCGCCGACGACCCCCGTTACCTCAACGCCTTCGTGGACCGGGTCTCCCGTATGGCCCTGCGGGACAAGAACCACCCCTCGGTGATCGTCTGGTCGCTGGGCAACGAGTCCGACTACGGGGCGAATCACGACGCGGCGGCGGGCTGGCTGCGCCGCCACGATCCGACGCGGCCCGTGCAGTACGAGGGCGCCGCGAAGCTGGACTGGGCGGCCACGGACGACGCCTCCGACATCGCGTGCCCGATGTACGCGCCCATCGAGGACTGCGTCGCCCACGCGCTCTCCGGCGAGCAGACCCGGCCCCTGATCCAGTGCGAGTACTCGCACGCCATGGGCAACAGCAACGGCACGCTCGCCGACACGTGGGCGGCCATCGAGGCAACCCCAGGTCTTCAGGGCGGGTTCATCTGGGAGTTCTGGGACCACGGCATCCTCCAGCGTGTGAACGACGGACGACCGGCCGGGCGTGGGGGCGCCGGGCTGTACGACAACGGTGTCGCCGCACCCGGACTGCGCTGGGCGTACGGCGGCGACTTCGGCGAGACGATCCACGACGGCGCGTTCATCGCCGACGGGGTGGTCTTCCCCGACCGCACTCCGAAGCCGGTGATGTTCGAGCACCGGGAGATCGCCGCGCCCGTGCGGCTCTCCGTCGAGGGCGAGGGCACCTGGCGGGTGCTGCGCGTCCACAACAGGCAGCACTTCCGGGATCTTTCCTGGCTGGCGGCCGAATGGGAGTTCGCGGCGGCCGACGGCGGCACCTGGACGGTCCCGGCCCGGCTGCCCGCCGTTCCGCCCGGCGGCTCGGCCGTGATCGACCGGCCCGAGGTGCCGGCCGGGGCCGGCGAGATCTGGCTGACCCTGCGGGTGACCACGGCCGCCGACGAGCCCTGGGCGCCGCGCGGCACCGAGGTGTGCGTCCCGCGGGTGCTCTGGTACGAAGCGGAGGCGGGCGAGCCGGTGGTGGGCTCCGAGGAGTCCCTTGGCCGGCTAACGCCCCCGGAGACGGACGACGACGGACTGCTCCGGCACCCCCTGCTCACCTCCCCGCCCATGCTGAGCCTGTGGCGGGCCCCCACCGACAACGACGTCCTCGGCGGTATGGCCGGGCGCTGGAGCGAGCTGGGGCTGGACCGGCCGAAGCGCGAGACGGTCTCCGTGGAGCGCGAGGGTTCGACGGTCCGGGTGCGTGCGCGCTGGGCGACGGGCGCGGGGCCGGTCGAACACGAGCAGACGTTCACGGCGCTGGCCGACGGCCGCGTCCTCGTCGACGAGACGGCCGTACTGCCCGAGGGGCTGACGGATGTGGCCCGCGTCGGCACGGTGTTCGAGACGGCCGCCGGGTTCGACCGTCTGGCCTGGTACGGGCAGGGCCCCTGGGAGAGCTACCCGGACCGTGCCGCCGGGGCGCCCGTCGGCCACCACTCGGCGTCCGTCGACGACCTGTTCACCCCGTATCTGCGCCCGCAGGAGAGCGGGGGCCGGCACGGCGTACGGCACTTCACGCTCTCCGGAACGCCTTCCGGAGAGCCTTCCGGAACGCTCTCCGGCGACGATCACGCGCTGACGGTACGGCTGGACCGGCCCCGGCAGGTGTCGGTCACCCGGTATCGCGCCGAGGATCTGGCGGCCGTGGCGCACCATGACGAACTGACGCCCCGGCCGGGCTGTGTGGTGCACATCGACGCGGCGCACCGAGGTGTGGGCACGGCGTCGTGCGGCCCCGACACCTCGCCCGGATATCTCGTCCCGCCCGGAGTCCACCGCTGGTCCTGGACCCTGCGCGCCCTCTGACCCCACCCCCCTCCCGCTGTACCACTCATGACCCCGGAACTTCCACGGAGCACACGTGTGCACTTCGCATGAGCATGAGCACGAGCAGGGCGAGGCCGCCCAGGCAGGGGCGGGCAGACGCCAGTTCCTGCGGGCCACCGCGCTGATGGGTGCGGTGGCCACGGCCGCCACCGCCCTGTCGGCGGGCACCGCGCAGGCCGCGACCCCCGCCGAGTCCGCGACCACCGCGCGGTGGCGGCCGGACCCGGACAGCCGCCGGTTCACACTGGCGGTGATGCCCGACACGCAGTACCTGTTCGACGGGCCGAGCATCGACAAGGCGCCCGTAGAGGCGTCGCTGCGCTATCTGCTGGAGCACGGGCGGGAGGAGAACATCGTCTTCCTCTCCCATCTGGGCGATCTCACGCAGAACGGCGCCGAGGAGGAGTGCGCGGCGATCGGCGAGGCGTTCCGGCTGCTCGACCGGCGGGGCGTCGGCTACAGCGTCCTCGCGGGCAACCACGACGTACGGTCCTCCACCGACGACCAGCGCGGCTCCACCCCGTACCTGGACGTCTTCGGCCCCGACCGCTTCAAGGGCCGGAAGACCTACGGGGGTTCCTCCCCGGACGGCTACAACTCCTTCCACCTCTTCCAGGCGGGCGGCCGGGAGTGGATGGTGCTGGCCCTGGACTGGCGGCTGTCGGCGAAGGGCTTCGCCTGGGCCGAGGAGGTCCTGGCCCAGCATCCGAAGACGCCGGTCGTCCTCACCACCCACGAACTGGTCGCCGAGGACGACACCCTGTCCACCTACGGCCAGAAGCTGTGGGACCAGCTGATCGCGGACCACGACCAGATCTTCCTCACCCTCAACGGCCACTACTGGCCGGCGGGCCGCGCCGTCCGTGAGAACAAGGCGGGCAACGAGGTCCATCTGCACCTCACGAACTACCAGAACCGGTACTTCGGCGGTGCCGCGATGATCCGCCTCTACCGCTTCGACCTCGACCGGAACACCATCGACGTGGAGACGATCTCCCCGTGGATTCTGGGCCGGGCGGCGAAGGGCGTCAACGAGCTGGAACGGCAGGAGATCGAACTCTCCGGTGACGTCGACCGGTTCTCCGTCGACATCGACTTCGAGCGGCGCTTCGCGGGCTTCGCCCCGGTGCCGGTGCGTCCGTCGCGGCCGGTGTCGAAGCTGCTGGTGCCGGGGACCGTGGCGTACTGGCGGTTCGACGGGCAGCAGGACGGGGCCGCCGTCGGCGGTACGGTCAAGGACCGCTCCGGGCACGGCAACGACCTCTCCCTGGTCACGGTCGGCGGCGGCACGCTCACCTACTCCGCCGACCATCACCCGGACCAGCCGGGCCACGGCAGCCTGGAGTTCCACGGAGGCAAGCCCCCGCTGAAGGGGGCGTATCTGCGGACGGTGGACGGGGCGCCGCTGAACTCGGCGACGTTCGGGAACGGTTACACCATCGAGGCGTTCTACCGGCTCCCCGCCGACTGGAACCCGTCGAACCACGCCTGGGCGGGCATCCTCGGCCGTACCGGCACGGGCGGTGCGGCGGGCAAGACGCAGGACGACCCCGACGAGCCGCTGGCCACGCTCTCCCTGTCGAACGACCGTGAGCCGCAGTGGGCCGTGCGCCCGCTCAACCAGCAGGGCATCGCCACCAACTGGGGCCAGGAGACCCCGCTGGAGACCTGGTGGCACGTGGCCGTCGTCAACGACGGCGAGCACACCACGCTCTACGTCCAGGGCTGCCCGGTCGTCCGCAACCCCAGGGCCACGGCCGTCGGCCTCACGTCCGTGGGCCTGCCCTGGCTGCTCGGCGGCTACGAGTACGGCGGCGAGATCGACCAGATCCTCCACGGCCGGCTCGGCGACGTCCGCATCGTCGAACGCGCGCTGCCCGTCACGTCGTTCATGAACCACTGAGATCCCGGAAGGGGCTTCCTCCCACGATGCCTGAGATGTACGAGACATCCGAGCAGCAACTGCCCGTCTGGGCCGACCCGTCCGTCCCCGCCGACGAACTGGACCCGCAGGGTCTGTCCCGCCGTGGCCTCCTGCGCGGTGCGGGCCTCTTCGGCACCGCCTTCGCCCTGGGCTCCCTCGCGACTCCCGCGAGCGCCGGCTCCCGCCCCCACGGCGGCGAGGACCCCAAGCTCGCCTACCTCGTCGGCGACCACCACATCCACACCGTCTACAGCCACGACGCCAAGTACACGTTCTCGCAGCTGGCCGCGGCGGGCGCCAAGTACGGCCTGGACTGGATGGTGTTCACCGAGCACTCCAACTTCGGGCACGCCGACTTCGGTGCCGCGCTGGAGCACGAGGAGATCCTCAAGGCCCGCGCCGAGAACCCCCGTCAGCTGATCTTCCAGGGCCTGGAGTGGTACATCCCGGCCGCCGAGCACTGCACGGTCTTCACCGCGCCCGGCCCGAACGAGGTCGACGTCCTCACCCGGTTCGAGCGCGCCTACGACGGCAAGCTGCTCGGCTACGACAAGGGCGGCCCCGCCGACGCGGACCGGGCCCGCAACGAGGCGCACGCCGTCAAGGCGATCCAGTGGCTGGCCGAGCAGCGCCGCACGGGCTACGTCGACGACGTCCTCGTCCTCGCCAACCACCCGCTGCGCCTGGGCATCGACTCCCCGCACGAGATGCGGAACTGGCGGGACGCCGCCCCCGAGATCATGATCGGCATGGAGGGCGCGCCCGGCGCCCAGGGCGCGGCGATCCCCGGCTGGCGCGGCACGACCTCGATCCGCGGCGAGTACGAGAACAAGCCGTCGGCCCAGTCCTGGCCCGGCTACCCGGCGGAGGCGTATCTGACGTACGGCGGCTTCGACTGGTCGACGGCGACGGTCGGCGGCCTGTGGGACTCCCTCCTGGCCGAGGGCAGGCTGTTCTCGATCACCACCAACTCGGACGCCCACCGCATCGTCTTCGACACCTGGAAGAACGGCGACTGGCCCACCGGCCAGAACTTCGACACCACCGGCAAGCTGCCCGACCCGGTGAACACCACCACCCCGCAGCCCGGCAGCGACTTCTGGCCCGGCCAGTTCAGCCGCACCCACGTGGGCGTCACCCGCTACGGCTACCGCTCGGTCATGGCGGGCCTGCGCGCGGGCCGCGTCTGGCTGGACCACGGCCATCTCCTGGACGGCCTCGACGTCCGAGTGAAGCGCGCCCACGACCACGGCCGGGGCGTCACCCTGGGCGGCCGCCTCCGGGTCCGCAAGGGCGAGCGCCTCACCCTGAACATCACGGTCACCTCCGCGACCCGCCCCAACGCCCAGGGAATCCTCCCGGAGTTGGCCCACGTGGACGTCATCCGGGGCGCGGTACACGGCCCGGCGACCGACCGCGACGCCTGGAAGGCCCCGGACACGAAGGTCGTCCACACGAAGGACGTGACGGGCCGCAAGGGCACGTACACCTTGAGCATCCCGATCACGGCGGGCGACGAGTCCTTCTACCTCCGCTTGCGGGGCAGCGACGGCAAGAGGAACGGGGCGGGGTATTTGGGTGCGGCGATTGACCCGCACGGCCCGATCCCTCATGCGCCGGGTGACGGGGACCCATGGGAGGACACCTGGTTCTACACGAACCCGCTGTTCGTGGACGTGAGTTGAGCAGCAGCAGGGCTTAAGGGGCGCGGGGAACTGCGCGACCAGCCACGACGGCGCAGCAGTCCCCCGCGCTCCTCAGCCCCTACGGCGCTCAGGCATAAAACCGAGACAAACTCTGAAGCACAGCCGCAGGCTTAGCCCCACCCTCGATCTCAATGGTCCCGTCAACAGTGATCTGCACCCCACCCGGCACGTCCTCGACAGAGGCCAGCTTTCCCACCAGCCGAATCTTCGACCCCACCTTCACCGGCGACGGGAAACGCACCTTGTTCAGCCCGTAGTTGACCTTGGTCGAGACCCCCTCGACATCCAACAACTCGGTGAACAGCGGAATGAACAACGAAAGCGTCAGATACCCATGGGCGATAGGCGCCCCAAAGGGGCCTGCGGCCGCCTTCTCGGGGTCGACATGAATCCACTGGTGGTCCCCCGTGGCATCGGCGAACGTATTGATCCGCTCCTGGGTGACCTCGATCCACTCACTGGCGCCCAGATCACTACCGGCGAGCTTCTTCAGCTCATCGATGCCATTGACGGTGATGCTCATATGACTGTCCTTCACTAGGAATCGGTGCCGTAGCGCTTGCGCACCCGGGCCTTGAGGAGCTTTCCGGAGGCGGTGCGCGGCAGTTCGTCCGCCAGCACCACCGACTTCGGGATCTTGTACTTGGCGAGTCGCCCGGCCAACGAGGCCAGCACCTCGTCGGGGTCCGGCGAAGTGCCCTCACGGGGAACGACGACCGCGCGCGGCACCTCGCCCCACTTCTCGTCCGGCACGCCGATGACCGCGCACTCGACGATGTCCGGGTGGGCGAGGAGCTGGTCCTCGATCTCGGCGGGATAGATGTTCTCCCCACCGGAGATGATCATGTCCTTGATGCGGTCGACGATGAAGACGTACCCGTCCTCGTCGACCCGGGCCGCGTCCCCGCTGCGGAACCACCCGTCGGCGAACACGGCGGCGGTCTCCTCCGGCAGCCCCCAGTACCCGGGCATGACATGCGGCCCCCGGACCACGATCTCACCGGGCTCGTCCACATCCACGGGTGTCATGTCCGGCCGTACGACCCGCACATCGCTGAAGAAGTGCGGTACGCCCGCCGAGCCGGCCTTGCTCACGGCGTGCTCCGCGTCGAGGAAGAGCGTGCCGGGGGCCGCCTCCGTCATGCCGTAGCCCTGGAGGAAGGTGAGGCCGCGCTCCTGGTACTCGGCGATGAGCGGGGTGGGCACGGGCGAGCCGCCGCACGAGAGCATCCGGAGCGAGGAGAGGTCCGCCCCGGCCCAGCGCGGGTGCCGTGCCACCTGGTCGAACATCGTCGGCACCCCGAACATGAAGGTGATCCGATGCCGTTCGATCAGGTCGAAGGTGGCCTCCGGGGCGAACGCCTCGACCAGGACGCACAGTCCGCCCTTGAGGAGCACGGGCAGGGTGAGCATGTTCAGCCCGGCGGTGTGGAACAACGGGGCCGAGACCAGGGCGCGTTCGTCGGTGACGATGTCCTGGTCGACCAGCACGTTGACGGCGTTCCAGATGATGTTGCCGTGGGTGAGCATCGCGCCCTTGGGGCGGCCGGTCGTGCCCGAGGTGTACATGATGATGCAGGTGTCGTCGGGTCCGACGGGCTGGTCGATCGGCTCGTTCTCGGCCTCGGCGAGCAGCGCCTCGTATTCGGCGCCGACCTCGACGTACGTACGGACGTCGGTGTCGCCCGGGAGTCCCGCGACGAGCCCGGTGAACCCGGGCCCGTAGACGAGGGCCTTGGCTCCGGAGTCGGCGAGCTGGTAGGCGATCTCGGGTCCGGCGAGGCGGGTGTTGAGCGGGACGAAGACGGCGCCGAGGGTGCCGGCGGCGAACAGCGTCTCCAGGTACGAGGGGTGGTTGGGCCCCAGGTAGGCGATGCGGTCGCCGCGACGTACGCCAAAGGCGCGCAGGGCGTGGGCGAGGCGTGTGGTGCGCTCGTACAGCTCGCCGTAGGTGATGCTCGTGTCGCCGTGGATCAGGGCGGTACGTCCGGGGGTCTTGCGGGCCCGGCGGGCGGGCCATGATCCCAGTCCCTCATTGCGCATGTCCGTGCCCCTGTCCCTCATTGCACATGGGGTGTGTCCCTCACAGTGTCGTCATGGCTTCGTCAGGCCGAGCAGCCGGGCGGCGTTCTCCTTGAGGATCTTCGGCTTGACCTCGTCCTTGATGGTCAGCTTCTCGAAGTCGGCGAGCCAGCGGTCCGGGGTCAGCACCGGGTAGTCGGAGCCGAACAGGACCTTGTCCTTGAGCAGGGTGTTGGCGTACTGCACGAGCTGCGGCGGGAAGTACTTGGGCGACCAGCCGGACAGATCGATGTGGACGCCGGGCTTGTGGGTGGCCACCGCCAGCGCCTCGTCCTGCCAGGGGAAGGACGGATGCGCCAGGATGATCTTCAGATGGGGGAAGTCGGCCGCCACGTCGTCCACATGGAGTGGGTTCGAGTACTTGAGGCGGATGCCGCCCCCGCCGGGGACGCCGGCGCCGATGCCCGTCTGGCCGGTGTGGAAGAGGGCGATCGCGCCGGTCTCCTCGATGACCTCGTAGAGGGCGTACGCCACCGAGCGGTCGTTGGGGAAGAAGCCCTGGACGCTGGGGTGGAACTTGAAGCCCCGCACCCCGTACTCCTCGACCAGCCGCCGGGCCCGCTTCACACCGGCCTTGCCCCGGAAGGGGTCGATGGACGCGAAGGGGATGAGGACGTCGGCGTTGGCGGCGGCGGCCTCGGCGACCTCCTCGTTGGGGACGGGCTCGGTGCCGGTCGCGGACTCGGAGTCCACCGTGAAGATCACGGCGGCCATCCTCCGCTCGCGGTAGTACGCGGCCGTCTCCTCCAGGGTCGGCTTCCGGTTGCCCTCGACCTTGAAGTAGGCGGAGGAGGCGTCGTGGAGGTCGTCGTCCAGCGAGGCATGGCCCTTGGAGGAGACCTCGGCGTGGGTGTGGACGTCGATCGCGACGAGGTCCTCGACGTTCATCGCGGGCTCGTACCTGGCGGTGGTCATCACGCCTCCGGGATCTTCGGGGCGGGGATGCCCACGGTCTCGGGCTCGGCGCCCAGCGAGGTCGGCCAGACGTCGGCGAGCGCCTCGGGGGTCCAGCCGCCGTTGGCGTACGCCGTCCTGATCTCCTGCGGATGCGACCAGAGTGCCACCTTGTCGCCGCCGATGCCGATGGCCTGGCCGGTGACGCCTCGGGCGGCGTCGGAGGCGAGGAACGGGATCAGGGCCGCGCAGTCCTCGGGGGTGCCGAAGCCCTCGCCCTTGCGCAGGAAGTCGGGGAACGGCCTGCCCTCGCGCAGCGCCTCCACGTACGGGGCGAAGACCGGGATGGTCTCGGTCATGGCGGTGGCGGCCACCGGGATGATCGCGTTGACGGTGATCCCGGCGCGGCCCAGCTCCATGGACCAGGTGCGGGCGAAGGCGGCGATACCGGCCTTGGCGGCGGCGTAGTTGGTCTGACCGAAGTTGCCGCGCTGGCCGGCCGGGGAGCCGACGAGGATCAGCGAGCCGCCCTCGCCCTGCTCGCGCATGCGGATCGCGGCGGCCCGGGCGCAGGTGAAGGTGCCCTTGAGGTGGGTGGTGATCACCGCGTCGAAGTCGTCGTCGGACATCTTCCACAGCACCTTGTCGCGCAGGATGCCCGCGTTGGTGACCAGGATGTCCAGCCGCCCGAACTCCTCCACCGCGCGGCCCACCAGCCGGTCGGCGGCCTCGGTGGTGCCGACCGCGACGACCTCGGCGACGGCCCTGCCGCCCGCCTCGGTGATGGACTTCACGGCCGCTTCGGCCACGGCCTCGTCGATGTCGTTGACGACCACGGAGGCACCGGCGGCGGCCAGCGCCTGGGCGTAGGCCAGTCCGAGGCCACGACCGCTGCCGGTGACGACGGCGACCTTGCCGGTGAGATCGATGCTGGGCACGAGTGGGTCCCTTCGGTTCTTCGGGTCCGCGTGTCTTCGGAATGGGAGTGCGGCTTCGAAATCGAAGTTAAGAGCAATAGTTGTTGACGTCAATAGTTGTTGGAACTCGGGCTTTGCTGCATGCTGGGCCTGTACGTACGCGCCGCCCCCTTCGGGGCCCGGCCAGGCCTGATCCGAAAGAACAGGCCCGAGAGACCAGGGAGCCCGCCATCGCCGGCCAGCAGACGCAGAACTCCGCCTCGATCGACGCGCGTGAGCCGTGGATGCGGGGGCTGCACGCGGACACGGGCTATCTGCTGTACCGCCTGGGCCTGCGCTCCGGGCAGTTGTTCAACGCCTCGCTCCAGGAGTCGGGCCTCAGACTGCGCCACTACGCCCTGCTCCGCCTCCTCGCCACCACGCCGGGCGCCCTCCAGCGGGAGCTGAGCGCGTCCCTCGGCTACGACCCGAGCGCGATCGTCGGCCTGGTGGACGACCTGGAGAAGCTGGGCTTCGCCGAGCGCCGTCCCTCCCCCGACGACCGCCGCAGCCGGATCATCGTGCTCACCGAGGACGGCCGCTCCTTCCTGCGGGACACCGACGCGGCCGGGCAGCGCGTCACCGACGAACTGCTGGGGCCCCTCGACGCCACCGAGCGCGAGACGCTCCACGCGCTGCTGCAGAAGGTCGCCGAGGCCGGACTGGGGTGACGCCATGCCGATGACCGCCGACGCCGCGCCGCCGCTGCCCGGGAACGCCCGCTCGGCCCCCGACCGGCTGCTCGCCGTGCTGGCCGCCTTCGACCACGACCACCCCGCGCTCTCCCTCACCGACATCAGCCGCCGCGCCGGGCTCACCCTCACCACGGCCCACCGCCTGGTCGGCGCGCTCACCGAGTGGGGCGCCCTGGAGCGGGACGCCTCCGGCGTCTACCACGTGGGGCTCAGACTCTGGGAGATCGCGGCGCTCGCCCCGCGCGGACTCCCGCTCCGCCAGATCGCCCTGCCCTACCTGGAGGACCTCTACGAGGCCACGCACGAGAACGTGCAGCTGGCGGTGCGCGACGGCGACGAGGTCGTCTACATCGAATGGCTCTCCGGGCGCTCGGCGGTCGGCGTCCACATCCGGGTGGGCGCCCGCTGGCCGCTGCACGCCACCGGGGTCGGTCTGGCACTCCTCGCACACGGTGATGCCGCGTCGCAGGAGGAGTACTGCCGGGGCGAGTTGGCCTCCTTCACCCCGTACACCATCACCGACGGCGCCCGGCTGCGGCGCGAGCTCGCCGAAGTACGGCGTACAGGCGTGGCCGTGAGCAGCCGTCAGGTCACCGAGGACGCCCTATCAGTGGCGGCGCCGGTACGCGGGCCCGGCGGTGCGGTGGTCGCCGCCGTCTCGGTGGTGGTGCCCCGACTGAACGCCCAGGTCCCGGTGTTGACACCGGCGGTACGGGTGGCCGCGCGCGGAATCTCCCGGGCCCTTGGCTGGCAGCCGGACGAGCCCGGCCGGGGCTCGGCGATCCCGGGGCGAGGGTCTGCGATCCCGGGGCGGGGCTCGTCGGCCTGCTGAGCGTGGGGACATGAGCGGTGGCGTTGGTGGCCGAGGCTCGCGGTGCCGCTGCTCGGCCGCCGGCCAAGGACACGCGGGCCGGGGGCGGACCCCACTTCACCGGCGCGCGGGCCTCCCGAGCCGCTCGGCTACTTCTTCGCCAGCCTCTGCGACGCGTACGTCACAGTCGAACCCGTGTGCGTGGCGGTGCCCCGGGCCGTGAGCCAGCCCTGGGTGGCGTCGGCGGACGGGGTGACCTCCCAGCGGGTGACCAGGCGGCCGCCGGAGCGGATACGGTCCGTGGCCGTCGGGCCGAGGGACCGTACCTGCCAGTGGTTCGGGGCGGTGAGGACGACCCGGGCGGCCGTCCACGGGCGGGCGGAGCCATTGGCGAAGGTGGCCGTCACCAGGAACTTGCCGTTCTTCCGGGTCACTTGGAGGTCCACCCCGAACGGCCTGCGCCGGTAGTTCTCCACCCACGAGATGCCCATCAGGGCCACCAGCGCGTCGGCCTGCCGGGGCCGCGCGGCCGCGAGGTCGTTGCTCTCGCCGGGGTCCCGGGAGAGGTCGTACAACTCGACCTGCCACTGGTTGTCGGGCACGTCACGGTTCTGCCCCGGCGCGAACCGGACCGCCTTCATGTCGCCGCGCCGCAGCGCCTCGGCGGCCCGCTTCGCCCGGCCCTGGTCGACGCGGTCGGCACGCGGGGTGACGCCGTTGTGGTTGCGGTAGAAGTACAGGTGGTCGTGCTCGGCGGCGCGGCCCTGGGCGCCGCGCAGGAGGGGCGCCACGGAGAGGCCGTCGATGTCGGACGGGGCGGGAGCGCCCGCGAGTTCGGCGAGCGTGGGCAGCAGGTCGATCAGCGGGGTCGGCCGGTCGGTGGTGCCGACCGGGACGCGCTGCGGGGACCAGGCGATGAGCGGGACGCGGATGCCGCCCTCGTAGAGGTTGCGCTTGTAGCCGCGCAGCGGGCCGTTCGCGTCGAAGAGGTCGGGGTTCGTACCGCCCTCCTCGTGGGGGCCGTTGTCGCTGGTGACGAGGACGACGGTGCGTCGGTGGATGCCGTGCGCCTTGAGCCGGTCCACGACATTGCCGACCAGGGTGTCCAGACCGGTGACCTGGGCGGCGTGCGCCTGGTCGGGGTGGGGCCAGGGCCTGTCGGCGTACTGGCCGAGGTCCGGGTCCTGGCTGGGGGCGTGCGGCACGGTCGGGGCGAGGAACAGCAGGAACGGCTCGTCCTTGTGGGCGTCGACGAAGCCGAGGGCGCGGTCCTCGATGAGGTCGGGCGCGTAGACGTGCCTGGCGCCGCCCTCGTTCTCGGGGATGTGCTCCTTCCTGTCGTTGTCCCACAGGTACGTCGGGTAGTACTGGTGGGCGTGCTTGTGCGTCAGATAGCCGTAGAACTCCTCGAAGCCCCGGGCGTTGGGATGGCTCGGCTGGTTGGGCTGCTCGGGGCCGAAGCCCCACTTGCCGATGAGTCCGGTGCGGTAGCCGAGGGCGCGCAGGGCCTCGGCGAAGGTGAAGTCGTCCTCGGTGAGGCCGCTCTGGCCGCCGGGACCCCAGGGGTTGGTACGGACGGTGGCGTGGCCGCTGTGCAGGCCGGTGAGCAGGGAGCAGCGGGCGGGGGCGCAGACCGGGGCGGGCGAGTAGGCGTCGGTGAAGCGCAGCCCCTCGGCGGCGAGGGCGTCAAGGCGCGGGGTGCTGATCAACTTCTGGCCGTAGGAGCCGAGTTCGCCGTAGCCGAGGTCGTCGGCGAGGACCACCACGAAGTTCAGCCGCTGGGCCGGGGCCTGGGCTGCCGGCACGATCGACACCTCCGGACGATGGCTCGCTTCCATCGTGGTCTGTTCGGCCGCCTTGCGTGCCTCGTGGGCGACACATCCGGTCGCCGCCCCGGTCACGCCGACGGCGGCGGTCCCGGCGAGAAAGCGACGGCGGCTGGGCATACGGACTCCTGGTGATCGTCGGCGGTCGGTCGTGCTCCGATGGTGAATGGGGCCCACGGGGCACAACCATGCACAGGGCATGAACACCTTGTTGCGGCTGGTCATGAGGGGCCGCGGTGATCAACTGCGTGCCCCCCGACCCTAGAGAGGGGGAATTCGGCGTTCTGGTTCCCCGCGGTTGAATCGATCTTGCCAGCCGCCTACGACACATCAGAAATCGGGGTTCACCCCATCGCACTGGCACACGAACGGGCGGCCCCGTGAGGAGCCGCCCGATGGTGCCTCAGGTGCCTCAGTCGCCTCAGAGGTTCTGGTAGAGGGCCGCCAGGAGCAGGAAGGACCGGTCGTCGCCGAGACCGCCCTCGTCGATCATCTGGTTCATCGTGTAGGCCATGCTCATCCGGGCGTCGAAGTCGACGAGGACGATCGAGCCGCCCCAGCCACCCCAGAAGCAGGTGCGGGGGTGGGGGAGTTGGCCGGTGTGCAGGCCATAGCCCATGCCGTAGCGCATCGGTACGCCGAGGACGCGGTCGGTGCCGAGGAACTGCTCCTCCAGTGCCCGCTCGCACCCCTTCTCCGACAGCAGTCGTACGCCGCGTGCCGCGCCGCCGCAGGCAAGCACCGACTGGACGGCGGCGACCGAGCGGGCGTTGCCGTGACCGTTCGCGGCCGGGATCTCCGCGCGCCGCCAGGCGAGGGTGTTGGCCGTCTCTCCCGAGATGGCCGGGTTGGGCCTGCGGTCCCCCCGAGGCGGGGAGGAGGGCGGCGGGATGATCGGCGCGACCCGGTGGTCGTGCTCTTCGGCGAGACCGATGTGGAAGTCGGCGCCCAGCGGGCCCGCGATCTCCTCGGCGAAGAAGGCGCCCAGGCTGCGTCCGGTGACACGGCGCACGATCTCGCCGATCAGATAGCCCTGCGTCACCGCGTGATAGCCGCCCTCGGTGCCCGGCTCCCAGGCCGGGGTCTGCGCGGCGAGCCGGGCGGTGATCGTCGGCCAGTCGTAGAGGTCGTCGATCGTCGTCGGCGCGTCGAACACATGCAGTCCGGATGTGTGCGACAGCACATGGCGAACGAGTACGCCCTCCTTGCCGGCCGCCGCGAACTCGGGCCAGTACGCGGCCACCGGGGCGTCCAGGTCGAGGTCGCCCCGGTCGGCCAGGACCAGTGCGCAGAGCGCGGCCATCGGCTTGGTGGTGGACCAGACGTTGGAGATGGTGTCCCGCTCCCAGGGGGTCGTGCGGTCCGCGTCGGCGTACCCGCCCCACAGGTCGACCACCGGCTCCCCGTCCACGAAGACCGCCACCGAGGCGCCGACGTCCTTGCCGCCCAGCGAGGCGATGAGCGCTTCGCGCACCGGGGCGAAGCGCTCCGCGCATGTGCCGTGAATGTCCGCCATGGGGACGAAGCTACGGGGTCGGCTCGGGCGGGGACCACCGAATATCGGGCCCGCGCAATCTCAGCCGACGGACCCCCTTCTCATAGCTCAGCCCCAGGAACGCGGCGCACGATGCAGACACATCGACCTGATCACAGAGGAAAGGCGCGCAGTGGACGTCCCGCAGATATCAAACCGTTTCGGACGGCGGCCGGAGGAGTCACCGAGGTCGGTGACACCGGAGGGGGCGCGCGGGCCGGAGGCTCCGGCGCGGGCCGAGGCGGCCGGGTCGTCCGGCCGGTGGTCGCGGCGCGGGGTGCTGGCCGCGCTCGGGGCCGTGCCCGCCGTCGCCGTGCTGTCCGGGTGCAGCGGGTCGGCGGACGCCTCGGCGCGTAGCGGGGACGCGGGGGCGAGCGCGTCGGCCAAGGCGGCCGAGGCGGCGGTCACCGTGTCGCCCGCCGACGGTACGCGGGACGCGGCGTTCACCGAACCGGTCGAGGTGACGGTGACCAACGGCACGCTGGCGAGCGTGAAGGTCACGGCCGCCGACGGCACCGAACTCGCCGGCGCCCTCGACGACGCCGGCACCAAGTGGACGTCCTCCGCCCACCCCTCCTCGGGCACCACCTACACCGTCACGGCCACCCCCGAGGGCGGCGACGCCGAGACCGCGACGTTCACCACCGCCGCCCCGGCCGCCACGTTCGTCGGCTACTTCACTCCGGAGGCCGGCTCCACCTCCGGCGTCGGCATGCCCGTCTCGATCAACTTCACCCAGGCCGTCACCGACAAGGCCGCCGTGGAGAAGGCGATCACGGTGACCGCCGAGCCCGCCGTGGAGGTGGTCGGCCACTGGTTCGGTGACACCCGGCTGGACTTCCGGCCGGAGACCTACTGGGCGGCCGGTACGACGATCACGCTCGGGCTGCGGCTGAAGGACGTCGAGGGCGCGGACGGCGTCTACGGGACGCAGTCCAAGGACGTCACCTTCCACATCGGCCGCGAGCAGATCAGCACCGTCGACCTGGCGACGAAACAGATGACCGTCGTACGGGACGGGGCGACCCTCGCCACCTACCCCGTCACCGGCGGCGACGCCGAGCACACCACCTGGTCCGGGATCATGGTGATCAGCGAGCGGTTCAAGGAGACCCGGATGGAGTCGTCCACGGTCGGGCTCGGCGACGAGTACGACATCAAGGACGTACCGCACGCCCAGCGTCTCACCACCTCCGGCACCTTCGTCCACGGCAACTACTGGGCCGCCGAGTCCGTCTTCGGCGGCTCCAACGTCAGCCACGGCTGTGTCGGTCTGCACGACAGCAAAGGCGCGAACGACAGCTCGGTCGCGGGCTACCAGTTCTACGACAGCTCGATGCTCGGGGACGTGGTCGTCGTCAAGAACTCCGGCGAGGAGACCGTGGACCCCGCCAACGGGCTCAACGGCTGGAACCTTTCCTGGGCGGACTGGAAGGCGGGGAGCGCTCTCACCGGCTGACCCCCGGACCGCCGCACCGGACTCCCCCGTTCCGTTCCGGCCGGCGCCCGCCCCTTGTCACCGCGCACACATTCGCATCGCCTAGGCTGACGTGCCGCAGCTGCCGTACGTCTGAGCTACGAATGAGCATGGTGGGAAATGCCACTGAGGGACGACGACCCCACCGTCATGGGCGGGTACGAACTGCTGGACCGGCTCGGGTCCGGCGGTATGGGTGTCGTCTTTCTCGGCCGGTCCGCGTCGGGGCGGCTGGTCGCGGTGAAGCTGGTGCACGCGCAGTACAGCGAGGACGAGGAGTTCCGTTCGCGGTTCCGGCAGGAGGTCGCGGCGGCGCGCAGGGTCAGCGGGGCGTTCACCGCGCCCGTCGTCGACGCCGACACGGAGGCCGAACGGCCGTGGATGGCGACCCTGTACGTGCCCGGGCCCACGCTCTTCGAACTCGTCCGCAAGGAAGGGCCGTTGGACGCGGCCCGGCTGCGCTCCCTGGCGCTCGGCCTGACCGAGGCGCTGCGGGACATCCTCCCCCACGCTCGGCTTCGCTCGCGCGGGGGCACCCCCACCGGCGGGCGTCGTCCACCGGGACCTCAAACCGGCGAACGTGCTGATCGCCGAGGACGGTCCGCGCGTCATCGACTTCGGCATCTCGCGCGCCGCCGACAACCAGCAGCTGACCCGGACCGGCCGGGTCGTCGGCACCCCGCCCTTCATGTCGCCGGAGCAACTGCGCTCGCCCCGTGACGTGACCGGCGCCTCGGACGTGTTCTCGCTGGGCTCGCTGCTGGTGTTCGCGGTCAGCGGCAACAGCCCGTTCGAGGCGGAGAGCCCGTACATGGCGGGCTATCAGGTGATGTACGAGGCGCCGGAGCTGGACGCGGTTCCCCAGCCGCTGCGGGCCGTCGCCGAGCGCTGTCTGCAGAAGGACCCGGCGGCCCGCCCCGACCTCACCGAACTGCACCACCTGCTCTGGGAGTTGCCCGACTCCTACGACAACGCCTCCCTGCGCGCACCCGCCCCCACCCCCATCCCCGCCGGTGCGGCATCGAACCGGACGGCCAAACGGCGCCGCACCAAGCGGCAGTTGGTCCTCATCGGCCTCGGCGCCGCCCTGACCGTCACCGCGCTCACCGGCGCCCTGCTGTTCGCCTCCGCCGAGCCCGAGTCCACGGCGTCCCGCGACCTCGACAGGGGCACACCCGGGCTGTCCCTGCCCACCGGCTGGCTCCCGTGGCGGACGGCGCTGAGGCACGACCTCGACACCCCCCTGGACTCCACCTCCAGCGGTTACATGGAACCGGGGTGCGTAGCGGACGGGACCGATCTGTACTGCGGCGGTACGGGCTTCGTCGTCGCCAAGGTGGACGCCGCCACCGGCACCGTGCGCTGGTGGCACGGAACCCAGCCGCAGACCTCGCGCCCGGTCGGCGCCCGGGACGGGCTGGTCTACGCCTTCGAGGAGCCCGATGACCTCGCCTCCAGCCGCCTGCTGACGGCCCTGGACTCGGCGACCGGGAAGCGGAGCTGGGCGAGATCCGTGTCCGCGACCCGGTCGGCCCATCTCTTCGACGGCGGTGTGCTGGCCGTGGGCCCGGGCAACACACGGTTCGTGGCCTACTCCGCGTCGGGCGAGCGGCTGTGGCGGACGCCCATGCCGGACGGAAAGGACTGCACACCCCTCGTCCTGGACGGAGTGCCGTACGGGCTGTGCTACCAGGGCGACGAACTGACCTCCCTCGCACCCGTCACCCTCGTACGACTCGACCCCGCCGACGGCACCGCGCGCGAGGTCGCCACCCTGCCCTCGAAGTCCCTCTCCCTCGGAATCCTCGACGATCACCCCCTCTTCCTCGGGGCGGCGATCACCGAGAACGTGTTCGAGGGCGGCTACGAGCGGCCCTACGACGCGCTGCTGCGGGTGGACCCCGACAGCGGGAAGATCACCCGGATTCCGCTGGAGCGGGAGCTGCGCGGCTCCATCTCGCTCGTCGGCGACGTCGTCTACTTCGTACGGGCCGACGGGAGCGTGACGGCCGTGTCGGCGACCGACGGGGAGGAGCGGTGGGAGACGTCGTCCGACATCGAGAGCCTGTCGGTGCCCGCGGTGTCGACGGAGCACGACCGGGTGTACTTCGCCAACCGCTTCGGTCGGCTGCTGGCCCTGGACTCCGCCACGGGCGACGAGTTGTGGCGTACGGAGTCCGTGGGCGACCCCGGTTCCCTCGCGACCCAGGTCCCGCCGAGTGTGCTGCTGGTCGAGGACGCGATCGTGGCGATGGCCGGCGACACGGTGTTCTCCGTGAGCCCGGACGAGCCGAGTGCGACGCCCCGCCCCTAGGCGTCTTCACATCGTGAACTCACCCCTCCCGCCCGGACTTTCTCCGCTTTAACTCTTGACGACCCCAGCGCCGGGGCGCACATTGTCACGCACACCGTTCCGTGAGAGCGCTCTCAGGACGGACTCCCCCTCAGAGCGCCCCCCACCCGCGCACTTCACTCCGTACACCTGAAGAGGCCGCTATGAGTGAACCCTCCGGCATACCCGTCGACGGTCGTCGTCGCCGTCCGCTCCGGCGCGTACTCCTCGCCCTCGTCAGCGCGTTGGCGCTGGCCGCGGCGGGGGCGAGCGCCGCGCAGGGGGCCGCGCCCACCCCGCCCACCGGCTGGACGCAGGTCTTCGTCGACGACTTCGACGGCACGGCCGGCACCGGCGTCAACACCTCCAACTGGCAGTACGCCACCGGCACCTCGTATCCGGGCGGCCCCGCGAACTGGGGCACCGGCGAGGTCGAGACGATGACGAACAGCACCAGTAACGTCTCGCTGGACGGCAACGGCAATCTGCGGATCACCCCGCTGCGGGACTCGGCGGGCAACTGGACGTCGGGCCGTATCGAGACCAACCGCACCGACTTCCAGCCCCCGGCGGGCGGCAAGCTGCGCGTCGAGGGCCGTATCCAGATGCCGAACGTCACCGGCACGGCCGCCGAGGGCTACTGGCCGGCGTTCTGGATGCTGGGCGCCCCCTACCGGGGCAACTACCAGAACTGGCCGAGCGTCGGCGAGCTGGACATCATGGAGAACGTCCAGGGCCTCAACCGCGTCTGGGCCACCATGCACTGCGGCGTCAACCCCGGCGGCCCGTGCAACGAGACGACGGGCCTCGGCAGCTACACCGCCTGTCCCGGCTCGACCTGCCAGTCGGCCTTCCACACCTACACCATGGAGTGGGACCGCTCGGTGACCCCGGAGACGATCCGCTTCCTTGTCGACGGCACCCAGTTCCACTCGGTCAACGCGAGCCAGATGGACGCGACGACCTGGTCCAACGCCACCAACCACGGGTTCTTCATCATCCTGAACGTGGCCATGGGCGGCGCCTTCCCGGACGCGTTCGGCGGCGGCCTCGACAGTGGCACCCAGTCCGGTGTGCCCATGCTCGTCGACTATGTCCAGGTCCTGTCCACCGGTAGCGGCACCACTCCCCCGCCGACCGGCACGCGTGACGCGTACAGCGCGATCGAGGCCGAGTCGTACAACAGCCAGAGCGGTGTCAGCACCGAGACGACCACCGACACCGGGGGCGGCCAGAACATCGGTTCCCTCGCCAACGGTGACTGGGCCCTCTTCGAGGACGTCGCCTTCGGTACCACGGCGGCCACCCAGTTCGTCGCCCGCGTCGCGAGCGGCGCGAACACCGGCGTCAGCGGCCTGGTCGAGGTCCGCCTCGACAGCCGCTCCAACACCCCCGTCGGCAGCTTCGCCATCGCCAACACCGGCGGCTGGCAGTCCTGGAGAACGGTCCCGGCGAACATCAGCGGCGTCACCGGCACGCATGACGTCTATCTGACCTTCACCAGCGGCCAGTCCCAGGACTTCGTGAACGTGAACTGGTTCAACTTCGGCCGCTGAGCCGTCGCCCTGACCGGCCGTCCACGGCGACGGCCCCGTCACCCGTACGAAGAGGGGCTCCGCGCATCCGCGTGGGGCCCCTCCGCCGTGCTCTCGAACGGTCATCGTGTCGTCACCGGCGCGGGGGAATCACCGGCCGTCGTCCGTGGTTGACGCCAGCGGCTGAAGGAAGATGATCACCGTGACCACTGAAACGACAACGACCTCAGAGCCCCAGAAGCTCCTGACCAGCGAGGACGTCTCCGACTGGGACAACCCGCTGCGCGACCCCGGTGACCGACGGCTCCCCCGGATCGCGGGCCCCTCCGGGCTGGTCATCTTCGGGGTTACCGGCGACCTGTCCCGCAAGAAGCTGATGCCGGCCGTGTACGACCTGGCCAACCGGGGTCTGCTGCCGCCGGGCTTCTCGCTCCTCGGGTTCGCCCGACGGGACTGGGAGGACGAGGACTTCGCGCAGATCGTGCACGACTCGGTCCGTGAGCACGCGCGTACCGAGTTCCGCGAGGAGGTGTGGCAGCAGCTCGCCGAGGGGATGCGGTTCATCCCGGGTGACTTCGGCGACGACGAGGCGTTCCGGAAACTCCACAAGGCCGTCGAGGAGTTGAACGCCTCGCGGGGTACGAGCGGCAACTTCGCGTTCTACCTCTCGGTGCCGCCGAAGTTCTTCCCGCTGGTCGTCCGGCAGTTGAAGAAGCACGGTCTCGCGGACCCGCCGGAGGGTTCCTGGCGGCGCGCGGTGATCGAGAAACCCTTCGGACACGACCTGGCGTCCGCGATGGACCTCAACCAGGTCGTCCACGAGGTCTTCGACCCGGAGCAGGTCTTCCGTATCGACCACTACCTGGGCAAGGAGACCGTCCAGAACATCCTGGCGCTCCGCTTCGCCAACCAGATGTACGAGCCCATCTGGAACCGGTCCTTCGTCGACCATGTACAGATCACCATGGCCGAGGACATCGGCATCGGCGGTCGCGCGGGCTACTACGACGGCATCGGCTCGGCCCGTGACGTCATCCAGAACCACCTTCTGCAACTGATGGCGCTGACCGCGATGGAGGAACCGGCCGCCTTCGACGCCGAGTCGCTGCTCACCGAGAAGCTGAAGGTGCTCAGGGCCGTTCGGCTGCCGGAGGAGCTGGGCAGGCACACCGTGCGCGGTCAGTACGCGGCCGGCTGGCAGGGCGGCGAGCGGGTGCGGGGCTATCTGGAGGAGGAGGGCATCGACGCGTCCTCGACGACCGACACCTACGCGGCGATCAAGCTGGGCGTGGACAACCGCCGCTGGGCGGGCGTCCCCTTCTATCTGCGCACCGGCAAGCGTCTCGGCCGCCGGGTCACGGAGATCGCGGTGGTCTTCCAACGTGCTCCGCACTCCCCGTTCGACTCCACCGCCACCGAGGAACTCGGCCAGAACGCGGTCGTCATCCGGGTGCAGCCCGACGAGGGGATGACCGTGCGCTTCGGCTCGAAGGTGCCGGGTACCTCGATGGAGATCCGGGACGTCACCATGGACTTCGCGTACGGCGAGTCGTTCACGGAGTCCAGCCCGGAGGCGTACGAACGGCTGATCCTTGATGTGCTGCTCGGTGACGCCAATCTCTTCCCCCGTCATCAGGAGGTGGAGGAGTCCTGGAGAATCCTGGACCCGATCGAGGAGTACTGGGCCGAGAACGGCAGGCCCGCGCAGTACGACTCGGGCAGTTGGGGCCCCGAGGAAGCCGACGAGATGCTCGCACGAGACGGACGGAGCTGGCGCAGGCCATGAAGATCGACCTGACCGACACCACGGCAAGCAAGATCAACAAGGCCCTGGTGCAGGGCCGCCGGGCCATCGGCACACCGGCCGTGGGCATGGTCCTGACGATGGTCATCGTCACGGACGAGGAGAACGCCTACGACTCGATCAAGGCCGCCGAGGATGCCTCGCACGAGCACCCCTCGCGCACCCTGGTCGTCATCAAGCGGCACGCCCGCACCCCGAAGGACCGCACCAAGTCGCATCTGGACGCCGAGGTACGGGTCGGCGCGGACGCGGGCACCGGCGAGACGGTGATCCTCAGGACGTACGGCGAGGTCTCCGGCCACGCGGACTCGGTGGTCCTGCCGCTGCTGCTGCCGGACGCGCCGGTGGTGGTGTGGTGGCCGGTGAACGCGCCGGAAATCCCCTCCAAGGACCCGCTGGGGGCGCTCGCCCAGCGCCGGATCACCGACATGTACGCGGTTGAGGCGCCGCTGACCTCGCTGGAGCAGCGGGTGAAGTCGTACACGCCGGGTGACACCGACCTCGCCTGGACCCGGCTGACGCCCTGGCGTTCGATGCTGGCCGCCGCCCTCGACCAGGCCAAGGAGACCATCACCTCGGCGGCCGTGGAGAGCGAGGCGGAGAACCCGAGCGCCGAACTGCTGGCCCGCTGGCTGGAGGCGCGGCTGCGCGTCACCGTGGAGCGGATCACCACCGCCGGGCCGGTGGTGACGGGTGTACGCCTCGGCACGGCCAAGGGCGAGGTCGTCATCGACCGCCCCGAGGGGCCCCTCGCCACGCTCACCCTCCCGGGTCAGCCGTCCCGGACGCTGGCTCTGAAGGTCCGCCCCACCTCGGAGCTGATCGCCGAGGAGCTGCGCCGGCTGGACGCGGACGAGATGTACGCGGTGGCGCTGCGCGGCGGGCACAACGGCCATGACGCTTTCGACTCCAAGGGAGCAGTGAACTGACATGCAGCTCGGACTCATCGGTCTCGGCAAGATGGGTGGCAACATGCGCGAGCGGATTCGCCGCGCGGGCCACACCGTCATCGGCTACGACCGCAACCCCGAGGTCTCCGACGTGGGCAGCCTGGCCGAACTGGTCCAGGGCCTCGAAGCCCCGCGCACGGTGTGGGTGATGGTCCCGGCCGGTGCCGCCACCCAGTCCGTCATCGACGAACTCGGTGACCTGCTCTCGTCCGGCGACACGGTCGTCGACGGCGGCAACTCCCGCTGGACGGACGACGAGGAGCACGCGGAGCAGTTGGCTGCGAAGGGCGTCGGCTTCGTCGACGCCGGTGTCTCCGGTGGTGTGTGGGGCCTGGAGAACGGTTACGCGCTCATGGTCGGCGGCGACAAGGAGCATGTGGACCGGCTCCACCCGATCTTCGAGGCGCTCAAGCCGGAGGGGCCGTACGGATACGTCCACGCCGGGAAGGTGGGCGCCGGGCACTTCTCGAAGATGGTCCACAACGGCATCGAGTACGCCATGATGCAGGCGTACGCCGAGGGCTGGGAGCTGCTGGAGAAGGTCGACTCGGTGGAGAGCGTGCGGGAGGTGTTCCGCTCCTGGCAGGAGGGGACCGTCATCCGCTCCTGGCTTCTCGACCTCGCCGTCAACGCGCTGGACGAGGACGAGCACCTGGACAAGCTGAAGGGCTATGCCCAGGACTCCGGTGAGGGCCGCTGGACGGTCGAGGCGGCCGTCGACAACGCCGTCCCCCTGCCCACGATCACCGCGTCCCTCTTCGCCCGCTTCGCCTCCCGCCAGGACGACTCCCCCCAGATGAAGATGATCGCCGCCCTGCGCAACCAGTTCGGGGGGCATGCGGTGGAGTCGACCAAGCAGTAGGGGCCGGGCGAGGGTCACTGTCTTTGTCCGAGGGCGGCCGTGAAGTCGTCGCGGTGGGTGGTCAGCCACGTCTGGACGCGGTCCCAGCGGGCTCGGCCGCCACGGTCGGAGAACAGTTTCACGAAGGTGGGGTCCTTCTGGGCCACACGTGTCTCGACGAAGGCGCGGCAGACCGCCGTGGCCCGCTCCACGGCCTCGGGGAGTTCGGCGCGTTCCCGGGAGGGGAGTCCGTAGCCGTCGGCGAGGACGCGTAGGCGCCGGGGCGCGTCCAGGGCGTCGCTCGGATAGAGCGGCGCCGCCGATTCGGGGTCGAGCATCGGGACCCAGTAGCGGGCCGTCATCGCCAGGTCCCAGATCGGGCGGCCCGGGGCGGCGAGGTCGAAGTCGATGAGGGCGGTGGCGCGGCCGTCACGGAAGACGACGTTCTCGGGGCAGACGTCGTTGTGGCAGAGGATCGGGCCGCCCTCCGGGTCGGCCATGTCGCTCGGCCAGTCGGCCCTCGGGTCCGGTGGGGCGGCCGCGCTCGCGTCGTGCAGCCGCCGCAGCAGCCGGCCCACCGACATGAGCGCCTCGTCCGTCAACACCCAGCGCGGGAAGGGCGGCAGGGCCACTTCGCCGGGGAGGTACGTCAGCCGCTCACGGCCGTCCGGAGTGAGTTCCACGGGCAGCGGCGCCCCGTCGAAGCCATGGCGTCGCAGTGCGCGGAGGTGGGTGTGGAGGGCGGGTGCGGACCGTGGTGCCGGGCGGTCGACCACCGTGCCCCGTCGGAACACCGCCCCGCTGTTCGCCACACCACCGACCAGCGCCTCGCCACCGACCAGCGCCTCGCCACGGCCTCCGGCCGCCGCTTCGTCGGCCTGTTCGGCTTCTCCGGCCCCGCCCCTGCTCCCACTCGCGCTGTCCGCCGTCACGCCGATCACGCTAGCGCCGAGCCCGCGACGGGCACACCCCCGGCGTCGTTCGCCCGTATCGCCGGAACGCCGGAACGCCGCCACTCATGTGGCGCAGCGGTGGGAATCGCGCCACCGGACGACGTGCCAGAATGCGAAAGTCATCCGCATTATTGTCAGATGTGTACATGGCGTGAACTGTCGCTGTGGCCGGAACCCTGTCGCCGGTAGCGTGCGGCCCCTGTCCCGTATGCATCCCGTACGCATGTCCATCAGCGTCCGTACGAAGGAAACAACCGATGGCCGAGACCGGGCAGCACAATCAGCGATTCGAACGGTATGAGGGCGGCAGCCCGGAGGCCGAGCGGCTTGTCTTCGCGCGGTTGGCGCGTGAGTTGATGGACGTCCAGATCAGGAACCGGCGGGCCGGGGGCGGCTCGCTCGCGCGGACGTTCCACGCGAAGGCCCCGGTGGCGGTCGAGAACGCGAAGCTGCGGTTCCACGACGATCTGCCCGAGGCCCTGCGGGTCGGTTTCGCCCAGCCCGGCGCCGAGTACCCGGCGACGGTCCGGCTCTCCAACGCCAGCGGTATCCGCCAGGGCGACGGCTCCCCCGACCTGCGGGGCGCGGCCGTACGGGTGCGGGTGTCGGCGGACGAGAGCCATGATCTGCTGGCCACCAGTCATCCGGTGTCGCACGCGAGTGACGCGCGGGAGTTCGTGGCGTTCGCCAAGGCCATGGCGGGGGCGCGCAGCCGCTGGCAGAAGGCGTTCGGACTGTTGGTGAAACTGCCGTTGGCCGTGGGTTTCAAGACCGCCGCCCGGATGCGGCGGAACGTCCGGGACGCCACCCGGCGTACGGTCAACTCCCTTGCCACGGAGACCTATTGGAGTCGCGGCGCCCTTCTGTGGGGAGACGCCGGGCCCGTGCGCTACGTACTGCGGCCCGCTCCCGGCACACCGTCCGCGCCCGCCCCGGACCGACGTGACCCCGACTTCCTGCACCGGGAGTTCGCGCGGCGGCTCGCGCGGGCCGACGTGGCGTACGACCTGTGCGTACAGCGGTTCGTGGACGAGCGGCGTACGCCGGTGGAGGACGCGGCGGTGGAGTGGCGGGACGAGGTGGCGCCGGCGGTACCCGTCGCGCGGCTCACCCTCCCGCGCCAGGAGCTGGACGGTGCCGAGGCGCTCGCGGCGGCGCGGCGGATCGAGGAACTCGTCTTCAACCCGTGGTACACGACCGATGAGTTCCGGCCACTGGGGAACATCAACCGGGCGCGGAAGTCCGGGTACCAGGCGAGCGGCGCCCATCGGCTGGGACTTCGCTTCGTCACCGAGGAACCCTTGCGCAACAAGGTCCTCGGCCGCTTCGCCGGTGCCCTCTTCGCGCTGCTCAACCGGTACGTCCCCTGGCATCGGCTGCCGGTGTCGCTGAGCCTGCTGAACCTGGTGTTCCTGCGGCGGGTGCTGAGGCGGCTCAACCTGATCGACACCGAGGTGCGCGAGGCACCCCCCAGGGCCCAGCCCGTACCCGAGCCGATCCCGGAGCGGCTGCGCACGGAGCGGTCGTACGACGGGACGTACAACGATCTGTCGGAGCCGGCGATGGGGGCGGTCGGGGCGGCCTTCGGGCGGAACCTCAAGCCCGACCACCGGCCCGACCTCTTCGACACGCCGAATCCGGTGACCGTCAGCCGGCAGCTGCTGTACCGCGAGAGCTTCGTGCCGGCGACCTCGCTGAACGTGCTCGCGGCGGCGTGGATTCAGTTCCAGGTGCACGACTGGGTGAACCACCGGCGGTACAAGCCCGGTGAGCGCAGTGTGGAGGTGCCGCTGCCGCCCGGCTTCGACGAGAACTGGCAGAACGTACCGGGCGGGCCGACCGAGCGCGTGATGCGGTTCGCGGAGAACGAGGGCATCGAGCGGCCGGGGCAGCCGCCGATCCTGTTCGCCAACAGCGCCTCGCACTGGTGGGACGGCTCCGAGGTGTACGGCGCCGACGAGCAGACCGCGCGTTTTCTGCGGGCGCCGGACGGGGGTGCCGAACTGCGTCTGGAGGACGGCCACTTGCCGATGAGCGGCAACGGGATTCCGCTCACCGGGTTCAACGAGAGCTGGTGGATGGGGCTCAGCGCGATGCACACGCTGTTCGCCCGCGAGCACAACGCCGTCTGCAAGGCGCTGCGCGCCGAGTATCCGACGATGAGCGAGGAGCGGATCTACCACACGGCACGGCTGGTGGTCTCCGCGCTGATCGCGAAGATCCACACCGTGGAGTGGACCCCGGCGATCCTCGCCACCAAGGCCATCGACATCGCCCTGAAGACCAACTGGCAGGGGCCGCCGAAGAGTTGGCTCAACGAGCTGGGCCTGTGGCTGTTCGAGTCGCACTCGCTCACGGGTATCCCGAAGACCCTGCCGGACCATCACGCGGCGCCGTACTCGCTCACCGAGGACTTCGTGACCGTGTACCGGATGCATCCGCTGATCCCGGACGACTACGAGTTGCGCGAGCACCAGTTCGGGCGGCGGCTGGAGACGGTGGACTTCCTCGACATCCAGGGCGGGGCGGCGGAGACGCAGATCCGCAAGACGGGGCTGGCCAACTCGCTGTACTCGTTCGGGATCGCCCACCCGGGCGCGATCACCCTGCACAACTTCCCGCGCTCGCTCCAGCGGTTCGAGCGCGACGGGGAGATCGTCGATCTGTCGGTGGTCGACCTGGTACGGACGCGACGGCGCGGGGTGCCGCGCTACAACGACTTCCGGGCGGGGCTGCACATGCCGCGCATCAGGTCCTTCGAGGAGCTGACGGGGAACGCGGAGACGCTGGCCCGGTTGAAGGACGTCTATCGCGATGTCGACGAGATCGACACCGTGGTGGGGCTGTTCGCGGAGAACCCGCCGGAGGGCTTCGGGTTCAGCGACACCGCGTTCCGGATCTTCGTCCTGATGGCCAGCCGGCGGCTGCAGAGCGACCGCTTCCTGACCGTGGACTACCGGCCGGAGATCTACACCCCGCTCGGTATCGACTGGGTCGAGAGGAACGGGATGAACTCCGTCGTCCTGCGGCACTGCCCGGAGCTGGCGCCGCTGCTGCCACGCGGGGCGAGCGCCTTCGCACCGTGGCGGACGGTACGGCCGCCGAGCGACACCAACGGCACGGGCCGCACCGGCAGGGCCGACGACACCAACGGCACGAGCGACAGCGGCGGTTCACCATGACGCCGTGACAGACGGCCCGGGGTGGGGGACACCCCGGGCCCGGAACACAACGGGGGAACAGCATGACCTTCACCGACAACACGTCCGGCGTGCCCGCGGCCGAGGAGCCGCTCGGCACGGCCGCACCCGAGCAGCACCCGGCCCTCGCCGGACCCGACCAGCCGTCGGGCCTCGCCGGTACGGCCACTTCCGCTCACTCCGGGCTCGCCGATCTCTTCGCGCGCCCCTTGCTGCGTACGGTGTGGCGGCGGCGTACGCACCGGGTGAGCCGGGGTGCCCTGGTGTCCGCCGGGACCATGACCTACAAGTCCGCCCAGAAGGCGCGGCCCCTCAGCGAGTTGGAGGAGGCGGTGCTGATCGCGATCACCGGCTCCACGGGGCTGACCATGCCGGACCGGCCCTTCGAGGACCCGACCAACGGCACGCCCATCATGTCCAAGCCGAACCTGACGATGACGGGCCGCACCGCCGGGAGCCCCGACAACGCCCAGGGCACCCACTTCTTCCTGGTCAACGACTCGGGCACCTACTTCCTGCGGAAGCTGGAGCCGGCGCCGCACGAGCCGTTCGACGCCGAGACCCTGCTGGCGCGGGCGCAGGCGGCCAAGGTGAAGGTTCTGGACCACCGGCTGGACGTACCGGGCAGCCGGGACTTCCCGGCGTACCTCGACTCCAACCGCTTCCTGTCCAACCTCCCCGGGACGACGCTGCTGTTCCCGGTGGTGGACCTCTCCCACCAGTACGTCAACGCGCTGATGTATCTGCTGACGCAGCCGGACGGGGCCCGTCCCACCTTCGTGGACGACCGCAACTTCTACCGCTCCGCGGGGGTGAGGAAGTGGGTGCGGAACGGCTTCCTCAACAAGGACATCAAGCTGCCGCTCGGCGCCCTCGGCCCCATGCGCACCCAGATCGAGGCCGATCTGCTGCTGCAGAACCTGATGCTCACCGCCGAGGCGATGGGCCTGGGCGCCTGGATTCACGCCACCATCAACCCGCAGATCGCCCTCGGCGACCCCAAGTTCTCCCGGAAGTACGGCAGGATGCTCGGCTTCGAGTTCGTCACCCCGCGCTGGCGCCTCGCCGACATCGTGCGCTGGCACATCCCGCTGCCGAAGTACACGAACATACGCTCGCACCCGGTGCGGCTGCGGGCGCCCGACACCGGCGAGGACCTCATCGCCGCCGCGTGCCCGCCCGTCCACAGGAGCATGTCGGAGGTGGTGGACAGGACCATCGAGAAGAAGTTCGGCCGGGGCGGTGTCTACACCGACCGGGATGTGTTCGCGCGGATCTACCGGGAGGACTACGGCCAGCGGTACCTCACGGAGGCCAGCGAGTACGACCAGCGGGTCATCGACTGCGCCCAGGACATCTGTGAGTACATCCTGCGCACCCACGGCCGCTTCCCGGCCCACACCGACGCCATCCATGTCCCCGGCGTCTGGCTCCAGGTCCACCATGTGGACGACGAGTACTACGAGAAGTTCTTCGTGAACGGCCTGACGGACGCCCATCGCGCCCACGCGGAGGTCTGGGGTCACTAGTCACGGGGAAGGGCCGGGGTCACCAGGGCGATGGCCTCCGGCAACTCGGGGGCTCACCCGGACGGTTGACCGCTACACCGTTCCGGGTGAGACTCCCCAGTGATGATCATCGACGAGCTGACCGAGGCCGAGCGGCGCGTGTGGGAGGCGTTCCCCAAGGGTGTCGCCGTGGACTTCCGTACCGCCGCGGACGAGGAGGCGACCGAGGGGCACACCTGGGGTCCGGAGCGCACGGTACGGGCGAGTGTGCTGCGTGCGCTGCTGCTGACGGAGCCTCAGGAAGAGGGCGAGATCGCCGCGTTGAAGGTCTCCGGCGCCCGTGTCACCGGAGCGCTGGACCTGCGGTACGCGACGACCGACTGTGTCATCCGGCTGAGCCACTGCCACTTCGACACCGTCCCCGACTGGTCGGGCGCCCAGCTCCACTACGTCAAGCTCAACAACTCGGTCTTCCCCGGCCTGCGGCTGCCGCGCATCCGGATCGACGGCAGTCTCAGGATGACCGAGTGCCGGTTCCGGGGCCCGCTGCGGCTGGGCGGGGCGCAGATCTCCGGGGCCCTGTATCTCCAACGGGCGTACTTCGACGAGTCGCCCGACGGCGAGGCCGTGCTCCAGCTCAACCAGGCCGAGATCAACGACGACCTGTGCGCCCCCGGGCTGCGCGCGCGGGGCGAGATACGGCTGAACGACGCCACCGTCAACGGCATGATCGACCTCGCGCACGCCCACCTCAGCCGTCCCGGCGGCACGGTGCTCAAGGCCGAGCGGCTGAGCGCGGGTTCCGACGTCCTGATGCGGCACGCGAGGACCCGGGGCCGGATCGATCTGCGCGGCGCGCGTGTCGAGGGCCGGCTGGAGATGTCGTACGCCCAGTTCTCCCACCCCGGTGGCACGGCCCTGCGGGTGAGCAGTGGCACGATCGGTGAACTCTGGCTGCGCGCGGGCCCGAAGATCGACGGCACTCTCAATCTGCGCCGCTCACAGATAGAGGTCCTGTTCGTCGAGCCGGACGTCCTGCCCGACAAGGTCCTCCTGAACAACCTCACCTACACCACGCTCATGCCCCATGAGCCGGCCGACGCCCGGCTGCCCATGGTGGAGCGCGACGGCGACGGCTATGTCCCCTACTCCTACGAGCAGTTGACCGAGGCGTACCGCCGCACGGGCGACGACGCCGAGGCCCGCCGCGTCCAACTCGCCAAGCAGCGCCGCCACCGGACCACCCTCGCCTGGTACGGCCGGATCTGGGGCTATGTCCAGGACGCCACCGTCGGCTACGGCTTCCGCCCCCTGCGCGCCGCTGTGTGGCTGCTCTCCCTGATGGTGATCGGCTCACTCGCCTACGCCCTGCACGAGCCGAGCCCGCTCAAGGCCGACGAGGCCCCGGACTTCAACCCCGTCTTCTACACCCTCGATCTGCTGCTGCCCGTCATCGACTTCGGCCAGGAGCGCGCCTACGCGCCCGAGGGCTGGGCGCAGTGGCTGTCGTACGTCCTCGTCATCACCGGCTGGATTCTGGCGACGACGGTGGTCACGGGTGTGACGCGCACGGTCAGCCGTCAGTGACCGTGCGTCGGCGGTCCGTCGTCCGCCGTACGGGAAGTCGTGTCACCTGAGCGGTCGTCGCCCATGCTGGGCGGCGAGGCGCACGGGCGCGTTCTGGGCCCCGTAGCCCCGGTAGCCGCCGTCCCTCTGCACCAGCTCGAAGAACACCCGCCCCACGGTCTCGGTGTAGCAGTGGCGGAACGCGCCGTCGGCGTCACGGTCGTAGAGGACGCCGAGTTCGCGGTAGGTGTCCAACTCGCCGTCGTCGAACTCGAATCGGGCGGCGAGGTCGTCGTAGTAGTTCGCGGGCACGGCGAGCAGACGGCCCCCGGCGTCACGGAAGGCACGCGCGGCGGCGACCACGTCGTCCGTGGCGAACGCGATGTGCTGGGAGCGTGCGATGTCGTCGGTCGGGGCGGGCCCCACGCTGAGGGCGATACGGACACTGCCGTCGGCGTTGCACACGGGGCGGCTGCGGAACAGTCCGTAGGGGTCGGCGACATCCACGCTCTCCCGGGCGTCGAGCCCGAGCACCGTGCGGTGGAAGAGCGCCGCCTCGTCGAACTGGTGCCAGGGCTGGGTGAGGGCGAGATGGTCGACGCGGTGGACATGCCCCCGGCCGGGTTCGGCGTGGCTCAGTGGCTGGAAGTCATGGGTCCAGTGGGGAGGCCGTGGGCCGGCGGAGGCGCCGGGCGCGTTCGAGCTGTCGACGGGGGGAGGGGCGGGCCGGTAGGAGGCGCCAGGCGCGTTGGAGGTGTCGGTGGGGGCGCAGAAGAAGAGTTCGGTGCCGTCGGGGGCGGCCACGGCGTCGAGGGCGACGTCCTCGGGGCCGCGCCGGCGGGGCAGCACCGGGGCGAGCAGGGCCTCGGCGCGGCGGGCGGCGCCGGCCGGGTCCGGGGACTCCAGCCCGATCGCGGCGAGTTGGGTGCCGTCGCGCCGGGCGGCCGGACCGGTGTTGACCAGCACCCGGGCGTCGCCCTGCTGCCACAGGTCCACCGGCTTGCCGCGGTGCCGGGCGGCCCGGGTGAACCCGAGCGCCCCGAGCAGCGCGCCCACCGGTTCGGCGTCCGGCGTCACCACCTCGGCGAAGGCGACACCCGTGGGCACGACCGCCTCCGGCAGAGCGGCGATCCCGGCGGCCTCCTGAAGCGTCAGCAGCGACCGATGCGCGTCGACGGCGGTGGGCCCCGCCTCGGCCTGCCGGAACACATCGTTGAAGACCTCCAGGGAGAGCGGCCCGTCGTACCCGGCGGCGATCACATGCTTCACCAGCCCCGCGACATCGAAGCCGCCCTGCCCGGGGAAACACCGGTAGTGCCGACTCCACTGCAGCACATCCATGGCCATCAACGGCGCGTCGGCCAGCTGCAGAAAGAAGATCTTCTCCCCCGGAATGTCCTCGATCCCCTTCGGATCGGACCCCCGGGCGAGGATGTGAAAACTGTCGAGGCACGTCCCGAGCGCCGGATGATCGGCCGCCTCGACGATCCGCCAGGCATGCCGGTACGTACTGACATGCCGCCCCCAGGCCAACGCCTCGTACGCCACCCTGATCCCGAAGTCCTGGGCCAGATCGGCGAGTTGCCGCAAGTGGTAGGCGGCCAGGGCGTCATCGTCCTCGGCGAGCGGATGCACGCTGGAACACACCAGCACGGTGTCGGCCCCCAGCCGCCGCATCAGCTCGAACTTGTGCCGGGCCCGCCGCAGATTGCGCGCGAACTCCTCCGCCGGCACGGCCTCGATGTCCCGCATCGGCTGATACAGATCGATACTCAGCCCCAGATCCGCACACCGAGCACGAATGTCCTCCGGCGAGAGCGGACTGGCCAACAGATCATTCTCAAAGATCTCTACCCCGTCGAAGCCGGCCCGAGCGGCAGCACTGAGCTTCTCGGTGAGAGACCCACTGAGGGAGACGGTGGCGATGGAGGTACGCATGACTTTCTCCTACGGATCTATGGGGCTACCAGGTACTACCGGGGGGCGGCCCTTTGATGGGGCGAAGCCCTCATCAAAGGGGCGCGGGGAACTGCGCGACCAGCCACGACGGCGCCGCAGCCGACAAACCGCGCACCCCCCACGGCGCCTAGTTCCGCACCCCCACCACCCCAGCCAACTCACCAATATCCGCCAACATCGCCGCAACATCCGGCTCACACCCGGTGAACAACCGAAACGCATCCACAGCCTGGAACACAGCCATCCCACCCCCATCCAACGTGGCACAGCCGACCGCCCGAGCCACCCGCAACAACTCCGTCTCCAACGGCCGATACACCACCTCGGCCACCCACAACCCGCCATGCAACAGCTCCGCGGCAAACGGCAACCCCGGATGCGCCGCCATCCCGGTAGGCGTGGCGTGGACGACGCCGTCGGCCTCGGCCAGCAGTCCCGGAAGAGAGTCCGGCGTCGCGGCAACAGCACGCCCCGCGCCGAAATGCCGGTTGAGCCCGGCGGCCAAGCCGCCCGCCCGCTCCGGCACCGCGTCGACCACGGTGATCCGCTCGGCCCCCAGCGTGAGCATGGCGTGGGCGACCGCCGCCCCCGCTCCCCCGGCCCCGAGCTGCACCACCTTCTCCAGCGGAGCGTCCGGCAGCCCCCGGGCGAAGGACGCGGCGAACCCGGTGACGTCGGTGTTGTGGCCGACGGCCCGACCGTCCTCCTCGAAGACGACGGTGTTGACCGCGCCGAGCGCGGCGGCCTGCGGCGCGAGTCCGTCGAGGTGGTCGATGACGAGCTGCTTGCAGGGATGGGTGATGTTCAGCCCGTCGAAGCCCAGGTCACGGGCGGCGCGCACCAGATCGCCGACGGCCTCCGGCCCGGCCCCGAGGGTGTCGAGGTCGATCAGCCGGTACAGATAGCGCAGGCCCTGCCGATCGGCCTCCCGCTCATGCAGCGCGGGGCTGAGCGAGGGCCCGATTCCGGAGCCGATGAGCCCGACGAGATATGAGTCCTTGGGCACGACGGGCCTCCTGAGCGCTCAACGATCACAGTAATGTACGAACTAGTGAGTTACTCATAGCAGGAAAGCCGGGCCCTTGGGAAGGGCCTCAGGAAGCCTCCCCCGACTCCTCGGACGGAAGAGCTTCTACAATCGCGGGCACCGACACCCATGCCCGAACCCATCCCGAGGAACCCGATGACCAGCGTCGAAGAACCGGCCCGTGCGCACGGGAACGCGAGCGGGAACGGGAACGGACGGGTCCGCGACGCCGTCCGCACCAAGGCGGAGATCCTCGACGTCGCCACCAGGGAGTTCGCCCGCTCCGGGTTCGCCGGGGCCCGGGTCGACGAGATCGCCGCCCGCACCCGCACCACCAAGCGGATGATCTACTACTACTTCGGCGGCAAGGAACAGCTGTTCACGGCCGTGCTGGAGCGCGCGTACTCGGTGATTCGGGAGGCCGAGCAGGAACTGGACGTCGAGCATCTGGACCCGGTGGCGGCGATCCGCCGGCTGTGCGAGCTGACGTTCGACCACCATGAGGCGCACCCCGACTTCATCCGCCTGGTGAGCATCGAGAACATCCACGAGGCGGAGCACATCGCGGCCTCCGAGGTACTGGCCAAGATCGGCTCGCCCGCGCTGGACGTGATCCGCCGCATCCTGGAGGCGGGCCGCGCCTCGGGCCTGTTCACGGCCGATGTCGACGCCGTGGACCTGCACGCGATGATCAGCTCGTTCTGCTTCTTCCGGGTCGCCAACCGGCACACGTTCGGTGTGCTGTTCGGCCGCGACCTGGTCGCCCCGGACCAGCGGGAGCACTACCGCCAGATGCTGGGCGACATGGTCATCGCGTACCTCACGGCGGACCGGGCGACGGACTGAGACCGGCCGGAACCCCGCCGAATCCTCGCCCGATCCTCTCCCGATCCCCTGCCGCTCCCCTCCCGTTCTCGGCAACCGCTCCGCGCGACCTCTTGACAGCGGGGAAACGTGAGCGCAACATCCCTGGGCAACCGCTACTAACTATCCAGTGGGTTAATTAACCGGACCGCGACGCCCGTCTTGTACGGGGCGGCACCCGGCGCGGCCGACCCGTCACCCCAGGGCTCCGGCTCCTCCCTCCCCCTCTCCGCTCACTCCGCTTACGTTGGAGTCCCCTCGAAGGAGCACCCGTGTCAGTTCCCGACCACGCCGCCGCGCCGCCCGGCCAGCCCAAGAAGGCCGCCACGGCCGCCTGGATCGGCAGCGCCCTGGAGTACTACGACTTCTTCATCTACGGCAGCGCCGCCGCACTGATCTTCCCCGAGGTCTTCTTCGACGAGTCCGACCCGGCGACGGCGACCCTGCTGTCGCTGGCCACGTTCGGTGTCGCGTACGCGGCGCGGCCGATCGGCGCGCTGTTCCTCGGCCACTTCGGCGACCGGGCGGGCCGTAAGAAGATCATGGTCTTCACGCTGATCCTGATGGGTCTGTCGACGTTTCTGATCGGCTGTCTGCCCACCCGTGACCAGGTCGGCACGCTCGCCCCGGTGCTGCTGGTGCTCTGCCGGGTGCTCCAGGGCATATCGGCGGCCGGTGAGCAGGCCAGCGCCAATTCGATGACGTTGGAACACGCGCCGGCGCACCGACGCGGCTTCTTCACCAGCTTCACCCTCAGCGGCACGCAGGGCGGGCAGCTGCTGGCCACGCTGGTCTTCATCCCGATCGCCGCGCTCCCCGAGGACCAGCTGCTGTCCTGGGGCTGGCGCATCCCGTTCTGGCTGAGCATCGCGGTCGCGGTCGTCGGCTATGTCATCCGGCGCACGCTGGAGGAGACCCCGGCCTTCACCCGGCAGACCGCCTCCGAGGGTGTCGCGAAGCTGCCGCTGGCGGTGCTGCTGCGGGAGCACTGGGCGGATGTGCTGCGGGTGATCGCGGGCGCGCTGGTGGCCTCGGTCTCCACGATCTTCACGGTGTGGGCGCTGGCGTACGGCACGAGCGACGCGGTCGGGATGTCCCGCTCGTCGATGCTGTGGGTGGGCGCGCTGGCCAACCTGGTCGCGCTGGGCGCGATCCCCCTGTGGGCGACGCTCTCGGACCGCATCGGCCGCCGCCCGGTGTTCCTGATCGGCTCGGCGGGCAGCGCGGTGATGATGTTCGTCTACCTCTGGGCGATCTCGACGGGCAACTACCCGCTGGTCCTGATCCTCGGCATCGTCACCTTCGGTGTCGTCTACAGCGCGGCGAACGGCATCTGGCCCTCCTTCTACGGCGAGATGTTCGCGACCCGGGTCCGGCTGTCCGGTATGGCCATCGGTACGCAGATCGGCTTCGCCATCGCCGGTTTCGCGGTGACCTTCGCCGCGCAGATCGCCGGCCCCGACGGTGACGACTGGACGGCCGTGGCCCTCTTCACCGCGGCCCTCTGCGTCCCGCCGGTCCTCGCCGCCCTCACCGCCCGCGAGACCCACAAGATCCCGACGGAACTCCTCGGCACCCGGGCCCCGAGCGCGGGGGCGGATCGGGAGCGGGTCGCGGCCTGACGCCCGCGAGACACCCGAATGAGCTGCTGAGCAGTCGCCACCGAGGTCCCGAAGCGCCTTCCGAGGCGCTCGGGACCTCATGCATGTCCGGTACCTCGCACACCATCGGCAGACACCGCCCACAGCCCGATAGACAGTGTCTACTGCTTCCTGGTAGACAGTGTCTATGACTGAGCGGGAGCGGGACACCGGGCTGCGGGCCCGGCTGGTCGATGTCGGTGTCGAGTTGGTGACCTCGGAGGGTGTGCGGGCGCTGTCGTTGCGGGAGATCGCGCGGCGGGCCGGGGTGTCGCACGGGGCGCCTCGGCGGTACTTTCCGACGCATCTGGAGCTGCTGTCGGCCATCGCGCGCCGGGGCTTCGAGGACCTGGCGGCCAGAGGGGCCACGGCGATCGGGGACGGTACGGCGAGCCCGCGTGAGCAGGTGGCGGTGCTGGGGCGCGTGTATCTCGACTTCGCGCTCACCAACCGGGGCATGCACGAGCTGATGTTCCGTCACGATCTGCTGGAGAGCGGAACGCTGGGACTGCGTGAGGCCAGCCTTCCGGTGTTCGGGACGCTCGTGGACCTCGTCGGCCGGGCCCGCCCCGACGTCGACGCCCGGCTCGTGGCGGGGGCGCTCCTCGCGAACCTGTACGGCATCGCCCAGCTGTGGACCTGGGGAAGTCTCCAACTCACCACGGGCGCCGATGACTTCACACCGCTTCTGCGTACCGCCCTGGAGGCCCATCTGGGTGCCGAGGAGCAGCGGTGAAGAAGACGGCTGTCATAGCGGGGGCCGTCGATCACGGGCCGGTCGTGCCCGTCTCGCACCGGCGGCTCACCCTCGCCAACAGCGTTCTCGGTGCCGTGATCGTCGCCCTCGACGGAACGGTGCTGACGATCGCCCAGCCGAGCCTGCGGCGCGACCTCGACGCATCCTTCGCCGAGGTGCAGTGGACCAGTACCGGCTATCTGATCGCGGTGGCGAGTCTGCTGGTGTTCGCGGGGCGGCTCGGGGACCGGTACGGCCATCAACGGGTGTTCGGCTGGGGCGTGTTGGGCTTCGGGGTGGCCTCGGCGGGTATCGGGTTCGCCCCCGACGCGGGCTGGGTGATCGCGCTCCGGGTCGTCCAGGGCGTCTTCGGGGCGCTGCTCCAGCCCGCCACCCTCGGCATGCTGCGGGCCGCCTTCCCGCCCGACCGGCTCGGCATGCCCGTCGCCCTGCGGACCAGCGCCATCGGTGTGGCCGCCGCGGCCGGTCCCCTGGTCGGCGGCGTCCTCGTCGACCGGTTCGGCTGGCGGGCGGTGTTCTTCCTCAACGTCGTACCCGCGCTGGTGATGGGCGTCCTCGCGCTGGTGGTGAGGGCGCCTCGGCCATCGACGTCAGCCTCCTCTCCCCTCGACCTCCCCGGCGCCGCCCTGCTCGCCGGCGCCCTGGCCGCGCTGGTGCACTCGCTCGTCGGGGTCTCCGAGCACGGCTGGACGGCGTCCGGTGTCCTCGGTCTGCTGACGGCGGCCATGGCGGCCGGTGCGCTCGTACGACATGAACGGCGTACCCCCGACCCGCTGTTGCCGCCCGCCGTGCTGGGGTCGGGGACGGTCGGTGCGGCGCTCGGGGTGCTGGTGTGCGCGTCGGCGGCGATGCTGGGCGCGCTGTTCGTCGGCAGTCATGTCCTCCAGGACGTCCTCGGTATGGAGCCGCTGCGGGCGAGCCTGCTCGCGCTGCCCGGTGGAGCGATGATGATCCTGGGTGCGCCGGTCACCGCGGTGCTGCTCCGGCGATGGGGCGCCCGGGCCACGACGCTGATGGGAACCGTGCTGCTCACCGGCGCGGTGCTGGTCCTGGCACGGCTGGGGCCGGGCTCGTCGGAGGTCGTGATCGGCGGGGGTTTTCTGCTGCTGGGCGCGGGATTCGTCGCGGTGATGGTCACGGGCACCGCCGTGGTCGTCGAGCACGCGCCGCAGAAGTCGGCGGGGGTGGTGGGCGGGCTGCAGCAGACGGCGATGAATGTCGGGCCGACGCTGGGTGTGGCCACGGCGGCCACACTGATGCCGGTCGGTACGGGGCCGGCGTTGTTCGCGCTGGCCGTCGTATCGGCGCTGGGTGCACCACTTGCCGGTCGAATGCCTCGACCCGCCGGTCCCGTGAGGGGTGGAACGCGGCCTGTACGGAACGATGAGGGCAAGCAGGTACGCGAGCCGCGACCCGGGCCAACCGGAGGAGAACCACCATGGAACGACTGAGCCAAGAGGTAGAGCCGAGCGAGGCCGGACTCGATCCGAGGACGCTGGCCCGCCTGAACGAGTACCTCGCCCGCCAGGTCGACGACGGCCGCCTCCCCGGCTATCTTCTCTCCCTCGCCCGCCATGGCCGCGTCGCCCACCTCACCACCTACGGCCTACGCGACCGCAAGGCCCGACTCCCGGTCGAGCCGGACACCTTGTGGCGGATCTACTCCATGACCAAGCCGGTCACGTCCGTCGCGGCGCTGATACTGGTCGAGGAGGGGAAGCTGTCCCTCACGGACCCGGTGGCCCGCTATCTGCCGGAGTTCGCCGAGCCACGGGTGTACGAGTCCGGGGCGGGCGCCGAGACGCGGACCCGCCCGGCCGGGCAGCCGATCCTCGTCCGCCACCTCATGACCCACACCTCGGGTCTGACCTTCGGCTTCTACTACAACCACCCCGTGGACGCGCTCTACCGCGACGCGGGCCTGGAGAACTCCGTACGGCCCGGCGCCAATCTGACCGAGACATGCCGGGAGTACGCGAGTCTGCCGCTGCAGTTCGAGCCGGGCTCGCAGTGGAACTACTCCGTCTCCACCAATGTCCTCGGCCGGGTCGTGGAGGTGGTGTCGGGGCAGGCGCTGGACGAGTTCTTCGCCGAGCGGATTCTCGGGCCGCTGGGGATGACGGACGCGGGTTTCCAGGTCACACCGGAACAGGCGGGCCGTCTGGCCGAGTTGTACGGCGAGCGGGAGGACGGTTCGATCGAGCCGGTGCCGGGGCTGCCGTTGCGCGGCCGGCCGCGCTTCCTCTCCGGCAGCGGCGGCATGGTCGCCACGGCCCGGGACTACCACCGCTTCGCCGAGTTCCTGCGCCGCCGGGGCGAACTCGACGGCGTCCGCCTCCTCTCCCCGGAATCCGTGACCGCGATGACGACCAACCAGCTCCCGGGCGGCGCCGACATCCACACCCACGGCAGCCCCTTCCACCGCCAGCCCGGCAATGTGGGCGTCGGCTTCGGCCTCGGGGTCTCCGTGGTCATCGACCCCACCGTCACCGAAAGCCCCTCGTCCCCGGGCACCTTCGGCTGGACCGGCGCCGCCACCACCACCTTCTGGGTCGACCCCCACCGCGACCTCACCGTCCAGTTCCTGACCCAGGTACGCCGCCGGTCGTCGAACTCGGTCTATCCGGAACTGAAGCGACTGGTGCACGAGGCAGTGGTGGACTGAGGCCCTGCAAGGATTCGTCAAGGACCGGGCAAGGACCCCGTCCAGTCGCGTGGGGATGAGCGGACCGTACCCAATCGGCTGTACGACACGGGGGATGTCATGTCGGCATTCAGTACGCCAGCCCGGTCCGCGCGCCTCGCGGAGTTCCCGGGCACTCCGGCCCGGCAGTGGCTCACACTGACCGGGCGCAGAACCGTCCTGGTGGTCGCCCACACCGTCACCTACGTCAAGCGTCTGCTCGACGTGGTCGCGCTGCTGGAGTCGGACTTCCGCATCCAGGTGGTGTTCACGGTGCCGCCGCATGAACTGGGCGACGGCACGGAGCGGTACGTACGACGTTCGGGCGGTGTGGTGCTGCCCTGGGAGGAGGCGGTACGCACCGATTTCGATCTGGCCGTCGCGGCCGGGCCCCGGGCCATGGACCGGGTCCGTGCCAGGATGGTGCTGCTGCCGCACGGCGCCCGTTTCCTCAAGCGGTTCGCCGGGATGGCGGCTTCCCCGGTCTTCGGCCTGCGCCGTGAGGATCTCCTGCCCGGCGGGAAGCGCCCGGCCGCGGTCGTCCTGGCGCACGAGGACGACCGCGACGCACTCGCCCGCTCCTGCCCCGAAGCCCTGCCCGTCGCCCATGTCGTGGGCGACCCGGCCCGTGACCTCATCGCGGCGAGTCTGCCCGAACGGGACGCCTACCGGCGGGCTTTGGGGCTGCGGGCGGGACAGCGGCTCATCGCGGTGACCTCGACATGGGGTCCGGAGTCGTCCTTCGCCCGCTTCGAGACCCTGCTGCCCCGGTTGATCGACGAGCTGCGCTCCGACATCCACCGGCTCGCCGTCCTCGTCCACCCCAATGTCTGGTCGGGACACGGCTCACGTCAGATACGCGCCTGGCTCGCCGCCTGTATGAAGCGAGGACTCGGGGTGGTGCCCCCGGACATGGACTGGCGCCCCGTGCTCTGCGCCGCCGACCTCGTCATCGGCGACCACGGCTCGGTCACCCTGTACGCCACGCTCACCGGAGCCCCGATCCTGCTGGCCGGCGCGGCGGAGAACGAGACGAATCCGGCCTCCCCGGCCGCCGACCTGGCGTTGCTCGCGCCGACACTCTCGCCGTTCCATCCGCTGACCGGCCAATTCGCCTACGCGGCGGCCGAGTACGACCGTGCCGCGTACGAGGCGCTGGCGGCCCGGATCAGTTCCGAGCCGGGCCGGTTCAACCGCAACATCCGCGCGCTGCTGTACCGGCTGCTGGGCCTCGGCCAACCGGCCCACGATCCACTGCCCCGCCCGCTGCCCCCACCGGACCCGGCCCTGATCTGGCCCGACGCACCCCTCGGAGTGTCCGCGTGAACGGCGACGGCATCCTTTTCCCGGATTGGCTGTGGCTCGATGTGGACGGCCCGGCGGTCCGGCTGGACCTGGCGGACGTTCTCCTCGGTCACCGGCCGAGGCCGACCGTCCGCTCGGCGGCGGGAGAGGCGGTGGGGCTGCTCGCCGCCCACCCCGGCTGCCTTGTCGTCCTGCTTCCGCTGTCGGACGGCAGCTGGTTCGCCGCGTGCCGTACGCGCGCGGGTCAGGACTCGGCCAGACCTTCCAGCCGTGCCCTCACCCGGCGCGCATCCGCCGTGCTGACCGTCGTGGACAGCGGAAGGGCTCTTCCGTAGTAGTCGCGGGCGGCGGTCACGTCGCCCGCGTCCTCGGCGGACTGCCCCAGCATCTCCAGCGTGCGGGCCTGCCAGTGCAGCGCACCCGATCGTTCGAACGTCCGTAGGGCGGTGCGGAGTTGGTCCGCGCCGTCCTCGTACTCTCCGGCACGGGCCCGGGCCCGCCCCAGGAAGGCCAGGGCACGCGCGGCGTCATGCGGCCCACGCGCCTCGGTGAGAATGCCGTGGGCTCGCTCGAAGTGGGCGACGGCGGCCCGTGGTTCGTCCGTGGACAGCGCGATCTCGCCCAGCACGATCCGGGCCAGCCCCGTGCCCCGCGAATATCCCACCTCTTCCCAGAGGGCAATGGCCTGTTCCAGCCGTGGAACGGCCTCGGTGGGGTGTCCGGCCTCGAAATGGGCGGCACCGAGGCCGAGCAGCGCCTGCCCCTCGTCACGCCGGTCCCCCGCGGCGCGTGCCGCGTCGCGTGAGGCGGCGTACCAGGTGATCGCCTCGTCCAGGCGACGTGCGGCGCTCAGACCGATGGCACCGGAGTTGAGCATCTGACGCTCGGCCTCGGCGTGTTCGGCTCGCCGGGCCGCGGCGAGCCCCAGTTCATGGGCCTCGATCCAGAGGTCGTAGTGGCGCAGACGCAGGAAGAGCGGCCACATGGCGTCGACGAGTTGCCAGGTCAGCGTGGACCACTGTCGTTCGGCCGCGGCACGCAGTACGGCCATCAGATTCAGTCGGTGGTGGTCGAGCCACGCCAGGGCTCCGGGTTCGTCGCTGAACGGTGGTTCGAGGTCCGGCCAGTTCTCGTCGGCGCGTTCCAGAGTGAACTGTGCGGGGGTGATGAGCTGTTCGGCGGCGGTGGCGGCCGCGAGGTACCAGTCGCCCGCCCCGCGCAGTGCCTCTTCGCGTTCGTGGTCGGTTCCGTGCTGGCGGGCGTGGAGGCGAATGAGGTCGTGGAAGCGGTAGCGGTCCTCCCCCAGCTCCTGGAGGAGATGGGTCTCGACGAGCACATCGAGCAGGCCGTCCGCCTCGTCGAGGGTCAGCGCGCCGGCCGCCGCGGCGAGCCTGCTGTCCAGGTCGGGGGTGGGCAGCAGTCCCAGCAGACGGTAGAGCCGGGCCGCCGGGGCGGGCAGGGACCGGTAGGACTCGTCGAGTGCGCCACGCACCGCCGTCTCTCCTTCCACGGCCAGAACGGCCAGTCGGTCAGCCGGCCGGGCCAGTGCCTCGGCCATGGCGCGCAAGGGCTGTCGGGGGCGTGCGGCCAGTCGGGCCGCTGCCACGCACAGCGCCAGGGGCAGCCCGGCGCACAGGCTGACCACTTCGCGTGCCGCCGCCGGGTCGCGGGCCACGCGTTCCCGGCCCACTCCCCGGATCAGCAGTTCCTCCGCCGCGTCGGGCGGCATCACGTCCAGGGTGTGGAAGACGGCCCCGTCGATACCGAGTCCGGTGAGTCTCCGGCGGGCGGTGACCACGACCAGGCTCTCGTCCGAGCCCGGCAGCAACGGCCGGGCCTGGGCCGCCGTACAGGCGTTGTCGAGGAGGACGGCGAGCCGTAGCCCCGCGGTGAGCGAGCGCCACAGGGCGCTCTTTTCGGCGGTGTCCGCCGGTACCGGGCCGGGATACAGGGAGCGCAGGAACCGCCCGAGGATCTCGCCGGGACCCGCCGCTTCGGCGAGGTCGTGGCCGCGCAGGTCGGCGTAGAGCTGTCCGTCGGGGAAGTCGTCGCCGATCCGCCGCAGCCACCGGGTGACCAGGGCGGTCTTCCCGACACCGGCCGGCCCGGTCACGACGACCAGACCCGTGCGACGCGGCAGCAGCCGTCCCAGTGCGGCGAGGTCGCTCTCCCGGTCGGTGAAATGGGGTACCGAGGGGGGAAGTTGGCGGGGCACCGGCATCGTGGGAACGGACGGCAGATGGGTGTGGATGCCGCCGTGCACGTCGCGTGCCTGGACGACGGGGCCGGTGACCCTCGCGGTTCCGCCGAGGCTGTTCGCCACGGCTCCGCCACCGCCGTTCCCCTCGGTACGGCCGATCCCCTTCGTGCCGCCGCCCATTCCCTGCGCCCCCGTGGTCGAATTCCGCGCCCTCGACGGGCGCCGACGGATGCCGCGTACACGCATCGCAGATGCCCTACCCGCCAACGCTCCCGGATAAAGGAGAAAGATTCGGCCTACCGTTCGAGTGACATATGGATTCCCCGGTGACCAGGTGTCATCCTGTGCAGTCTGCGCAGTGCAGGAACGGGTGCCGGCGAGAGGAACGCTGGTGGAGATCCATGTTCTCGGCCCCGTCGGCCTCGGCACTCCGGAGGGCCGGCTCGGTCTCGGTTCCGCGAAAATGCAGTTGATCATGGCTGCCCTCGCCCTGGACGTCGGTCGTCCCATATCGCTGGACAGCCTCGTCGACCGGCTCTGGGACGATCCCCCGGCACGCGCCCGGGAGAACGTCCACACCTATGTCTCGCGCATCCGCCGCGCGATCCGTACGGCCTCACCGGGCTCGGCGGCCCCACGCATCACTCATCGCACCCACACCTACACGCTGACCGCCGACCCCGACTCCGTGGACTGGCACCGGTTGCTCGGGCTGGCGAGGCGGGCCGGAACCATCGCGGGAGAAGGCGACGACCTACGGGCCGCCGCGCTGCTGCGGGATGCCGAGCGTCTCTGGGAGGAGCCGCTGGCCGGCCTGCGCGGGCTGTGGGCGCAGCGGACCCGCGACGCTCTCACGGAGAAGAGACGCGGTGTCGTCACCGCGCGCGTCGACGTGGAACTGAGGCTCGGCAGGTTCGCCGAGATGGCGGGCGAGCTGGCGACGCTCGTCGACGAGTATCGCGGTGACGAGGCCCTCGCGGGCCAGCTGATGATCGCGTACTACGGCAGCGGGCGGCACGCCGAGGCCCTGCACTTCTTTCAGAATGTGCGCCGCGTCCTGCGATCCGAGTTCGGCACGGACCCCGGCGAGGAACTCGTCCGCCTCCACCGGCACATCCTTGGCCGGGGGCCGCTTGACGACCTCGTCCGAAGACCCGCGCACGGCCACGTCCTGTCCGGCGTCCGCGCCCCGTCCGCGCTCCGACCCCACCGGACGCGCCCCGTGCCCGACCATCTCCCCCGGCAGGCACCGCTCGTCGGCCGCCGCGGCGAGATGGACCGTATCCGCGCCGCCATCGACACGGCCGCACGCGACGGCGCGGTCGTCACCCTGGAGTCCATCTCGGGGATGGCCGGGGTCGGCAAGTCCGCGCTCGCGATCCGCGCGGCCCATGAGTTCGGCGACCGCTTCCCGGACGGCTCCCTCTACGTCAATCTGCGCGCCAACGCCCAGGGGCAGGAGCCGCTGTCCCCCGGAGCCGCGCTCGCGACCCTCCTCCGGCTCCTGGAAGTGCCCCCGGCCTCCATCCCGGCCGATGTCGAGGAGCGCGCCGCGCTCTGGCGCCGGGCCCTGGGCCACCGGCGCGCGCTGATCATCCTCGACGACGCGGCCGGCCCCGCGCAGGTACGGCCCCTGCTGCCGGGCTCGACGGAGTGCTTCGTCCTCATCACCAGTCGCCGTCGGCTGGTCGGTCTGCCGCGCGGACGTTCCCTGGCGCTCGATGTGCTTCCCGAGGCGGACGCGGTTGCCCTGTTCCGGGAGTTCGCGGGGCTCGAAGCACCGAGGGACACCACGAGCGCCGAGGCGGTGGCGGAAGCGGAGGAATTGCGGGAGATCGTCGCCCTGTGCGGCTATCTGCCCCTCGCGATCGAGATCGCCGCCAACCGGTTGAGCGCGCACCCCTCCTGGAATCCCGCCGTCCTGCGCGACCTGCTGTCGCGCACCACGGACCGCCTCTCCCAGATCCGCGACGGCTACTCGGAGATCGCCCGCGCCTTCGAGGTCTCCTACCAGAGCCTCTCCCCCGCCGAGCGGTCCTCCTTCCGTCTGCTCAGCCTCCACCCGGGCCCCGAGTTCGGCCCCGACGCGGCAGCCGCCCTCCTCGGCCGCCCCCTCGACGAGACGGAACGGCTCCTCGAATCGCTCCTCCAGTGCCACGTCCTCCAGGAACCGGCCCCCAACCGCTTCCGCTTCCACGATCTGCTCGGCGAGTACGCCCATCTGCTGTGCACGGGACAGGACAGCGACGAGCACCGCGAGGCGGCACGGGCCCGGCTGGTCCACCACTACCTCCGCACGGCGGACCACTGCGACCGGCTGCTGTACCCACGCCGGACACGTCTGCGCCCGCCCACCACGGGTACCGCGAACGACACCGGCACCACGCCCGCGACACCACGGCTCCCCGCGCCCCGGACCGCCGCCGACGCCCTGGCCTGGTTCACCGCCGAGCGACAGAGCCTGCTCGGCACCGAGCGGTATCTGCGGCAGCACGGGGCACGAGCGCGGGCCGCCCAACTGAGCCATGTCCTGGCCGGGTTCCTCAACAGCGAGGGCTACTGGACGGACGCCGTACGACCCCACGAGGCGGCCATCGACCACTGGCGCGACGTCGGTCGTGCCGACGCCCTGTGCCGGGCGCTGCTGGAGCTGAGTACGGCGTACACGGCGACCGGGAGTTTCGAGGAGGCGGACCGAACCGCCAGGGAGGCGCTGAGGTGTGCGCGGACCGTCGGCGACCGGAACGCCGAGGCCGACGCGCTGCGTGAACTCGGCACGCTGCACTGGCACTTGGGACGGTTCCCCAAGGCGCTGGACTTCCACCGGGAGTCCCTGACGCTGTGCACCGCGACGGGGGATCGCCGACGGCAGACCCGTTGCCAGAACAACATCGCCATCTGCCTGCTCTACCTGGGCGAGCACAAGCAGGCACTGACCTGGTTCCAGGCCGCGATCGCCGGTTTCGAGTTCGCGGACGACCAGGGCATGCTCGCCAGGACACTCAACAACGTCGGCCATCTGCTGATCCAGACCGGCGACCCGGAAGGCGCCCGTCGGACGCTGGAACGCGCGCTGCGGATCGTGGAGAGCACCGGAAACCCCTCGGACCGCGCGATCGTCCAGATCAACATCGCCGAGGCCCACCTGGCGACGGGCGACGCCACCACGGCGATCAGGCTCTGCGAGGCCGCGCTGCCGGTCTTCCGCCGCATGGGGGCACGCAAGAACGAGGCGATCACCCTGACCCGGCTCGGGCGTGCCCACCACAGCGTGTCCGACACCGATCGAGCCGCGGACCACCTGGGACGCGCGCTCGCCCTGGCCAGGGACATCGGTGCGGCCCTGGAGGAGATCCAGGCCCAGCGCGCGCTGGGCAGCTGCGAGTTCACACGCGGGCGCCACGCGGAGGCCACACACCACCTCACGTCCGCCCGGGAAGCGGCCCGACGCATCCACTCGGCAGAGGAGGAGGCACTGGCCGAGAAAGAACTAGAGCGGATTTGCCCACCAGTGATCAACTATGATCAGTTGCACATGTAACCAAGCGCGAGATCGACAACTTTTCCGCCGAGACGGCATGTGTCACCAAGATCCTCTAGACTCGCGCCACTGGGAACACCCGTTCCCGGCTCGCACACATGCACTAAGCACAACGCGAGAGGTTACTGTTGAGAGAGATCGACAAGGTGGCAGACCCCGCCCGGCAGGCGTTTGCGATATTTGCAATCGCGCTCCTCACCTGCATCCCGACGATCATCGTGATGTCCAGCGGCTCCGGAGGAACTACCGCCTGACAAACACACCGGGGGCGGCACTCACACCGCCCCCGCCCCCCCTCACTCAGCCACTCTCAGCGTGAACGCCACCCCGTCCCCCGCCAGTTCGGTCAGCCACTGTTCCGATCGCTCGCCCGTCTCCGCCGCTCGGCTCAGACCGGGTGGTAGGGAGCCGTCGAGGATGTGGCGGACGCCCAGGGCCAGGGGGCGGGAGACCAGGCGGGACATGGCGCTTTCCTCGTCCGTGCCGGTGACGTCGAGGAGGTAGCCGCCGGACCACTCGGTACCCGCGCCGGAACGGACGTCGAGGGTGACGGCCAGGACGACTCGGTCGCGGTCGGCGTCCGTGGTGGGGTGGCGGGCCGCCAGCTCCCGGGCCAGGGCGGCGATGCGGTCGTCGTCACCCCGGTCGAGTTCGGCGAAGACCTCCGCCCAGGCCGCCAGCCAGCCGTCCAGACGGAGGGTGCCCCGGACGAAGGTCCGGGGTTTCCAGGTGGGCGGGAAGCCGTACTGGTCGATGAACGGGAGACTGTCCCGGTTGGGGTACGCCTCGAAGGTCTCGCCGTCGATGACGTGGGTACGCGTCGCCGCCCAGGGGCGTACGGCCGTGGTCTCCGCGCCGTCCTCGATATAGCGCGCCGGGGAGCGCAGCGCGCCCAGTACTCCGGCCGGGGCCCAGCTGAAGCGGTACCTGAAGTCGTTCGGCACGGCCGGGACGCCGCCGCAGTAGGAGGTGAGGGAGTACGAGGCGGCCGTCTCCGCGCCGATCGCCTCGCTCGCCCCGGCGATCAGGCTGTGGGCGAAGAGATGGTCGATGCCCGGGTCGAGGCCCGCCTCGGTGAGGACCGTGACACCGGCCGCCTCCGCCGCCGGGACCAGGTCCAAAACCGCGTCCGAGACATAGCTGGAGCACGCGAAGTGGGCCCGCGCCTTCACACAGGCCCCGAGCAGCGACGCGTGCTCCGGGGCCGGGAGCATCGAGACGACGACGTCTCCCGGCGCCAGCTCGGCGGCCAGCGCGGGCAGCGTGTACGCGCGCGGCTCCGCCCGCCCCGCCAACCCCCGTGCCGCCAGGGCCTGTTCCGCGCGTTCCTCGGTGCGGTGCCACAGGCGTACGGACCCGGCGGTGTCGCAGAGCGACGCCAGGCCGCTGCCCGTGGACAGTCCGGCTCCGACCCAGTGGACGGTGCCGCTCGCGGGAACGACGTCAGTCATCGGGCAACTCTCCTTCTGCGACTTGTTCGATGCCGATACGACTTACTCGATGCCGAGTTCACGGTTCGTCTGATGGAAGCGGTCCAGACAGCGCGCCCATGGGCCGTTCGCCCCGGGCTCGTCGAAGGCCGACAACTGCGGGAGCAGTGCCTCCGAGAAGTCGGTGCTCGCCTCACGGGGCAGCAGGGAGGGCAGGTTGTCGATGGCGATGAGGTCGAGCGGGGGGTGCTCGCGGAGCCGTCGTACGGGGTGGTCCCAGTCGGTGGTGGTGTCGTAGATCGGCAGGACGTTCATGGGGGAGCCGACGTCGACGGTGACGTCGGCGAGGGTGCGCAGTCGGCGGTCGGTGTCGAGGTCCTTGTCGGTCAGGAAGGGCGGGACCGGGCTTGTCGTCAGCACGGTGTTGACCATCAGGTCGTGGGCGAGCAGGGCTTCGCGGTCCAGGTCACGGGTCTCGGGCAGGTCCCAGCAGGTCGGCTCGATCCCGGCCTCGGCGAGCGCGGCCCGCGCACCGCGTCCGCTGCGGCCCAGGGCGCCGATCACCAGGGCGCTCAACTCGCCTCGGGAGGAGCGGAGTCGGGCCTCCATCTCCTCCCTCGTCGTGGGGACCAGCGGGGCGCTCAGGGCACCCCGGTGGTGGAGCACCGCGAGGGCCGCGCCCAGATAGCCGGCCCAGAAGCCGAAGGCGGCGAGCCTGCGGCCCTGCTCGTCGACCAGGTATTCGAGGTCGAGGAGCGCACCGCCGCCGCGCGCGAACCTGCGCAGCAGGGTCTCGGCGCCGGGCTGGCCCTTGTAGGCGTGGCCGAAGTAGATGTGGCGGTGGGGCAGTTCGGCCGGCTCGAACGGGAGTTCCTTGAGGCCCACGATCACCGCGTCCGGCGGCGCCGACCTCCACGAGTCCGCCGCCGCGACCGCGCACCCGGCCTCCTCGTACGCCTCGATCGGGAAGATCCGCTGGGGGGACTCCTCGACGGTCAGCCTCACCCCGTTCTCCACGAGGCGGCGGGCGTCGTTCGGCACGATCGGGGTGCGGCGTTCGGTGGAGCGGGTCTCATGGCGGAGCCACAAGTGGAGCCGGTTCATACGAGGTTGACCTCCGGACGGGGTGCGTCGGCCGTGAAACGGTCGACGCTCAGGGGGCTGATGTCGACGAAGGGTACGCGCCCGAGGTACAGGTCGCGGACCACCTCGCCGACGGCGGGGCCCTGAAGGAAACCATGGCCGGAAAAGCCCGTCGCGTAGAGGAAACGGGAGCAGGAAGTGGCCTCGCCGATCAGGGCGTTGTGGTCCGGTGTGATCTCGTACAGGCCCGCCCAGCCACCCGTGCGGCGCAGGTCGAGGAGTCGGGGTGCGCGGTGTTCCATGGCCTCGAACAGCCGGGGTATCCAGCGGTCATGGGTGTCGGTGGCGAAGCCGGCCCGTTCGTCGGGGTCGGACATGCCGACGAGCAGGCCCGGGCCCTCGCTGTGGAAGTAGAGGCTGCTGGTGAAGTCGATGGTCATGGGGAGGCTCGGAGGGAGGTCCGGGACCGCCTCGGTGACCGCGATCTGGCGGCGCAGCGGCTCCACGGGGAGGTCGACTCCGGCCATCTCTCCGACAGCTCGTGACCAGGCGCCGGCCGCGCACACGACGGTGTCGGTGACGATTCGGCCCTTGTTGGTGACCACCGCCGTGATGGTGTCCCGCCAGGTCTCGATGCCGAGGACCTCGCAGTTGCGCAGCACGGTCGCCCCGTGGCGGCGGGCCCCGGCGGCGTAGCCGTGGACCACGGACTCGGGGGTGCAGTGCCCGTCGTCGGGCGAGAACGCGGCGGCGAGCAGTCCCTCGGTGCTGATCAGCGGGGAGAGCCGCTGGGCCTCGGCGGGGTCGATCATACGGCTGGGTACGCCGAGGTCGTTCTGCTTCTCGACGCTCGCCTCGAACGCGGCGACCTCGTCGGGGGTGGAGAGGAGGAAGAGGTATCCGACACGGTGGAGGCCGATGTCGTGGCCGAGTTCCTTGCCGAAGCGGCCGAACGCCTCCAGGCTGCGGGCGCCGAGCTGGATGTTGAGCTCGTCGGAGAACTGGGCGCGTACGCCGCCGGCCGCCCGTGCGGTGGAGCCGGAGGCGAGTTCGTCGCGTTCGACGAGGACCACGTCGTCCACTCCGGCGGCGGCCAGGTGATAGGCGATGCTCGTGCCGATGACTCCGCCGCCGATGACGACGACCCGTGCGCTGCGGATCACCAACAGGGCTCCCTTCGTCCGACCGCGGGCGGTTCGCCCGACGTCAGTCAGGTCTTCCACACGAGGCGAACGTTCATGCGGCGGGCGCGGCGGCCGAGTTCGGAGAGGCCCCCGAGACGGCCGCCGCGCGGACCCCGGCGGCGCAGGTGGGCGGTGGTGCTCAGGAGGAGCGGACCACCGCGTCCAGGTGCGGCAGATAGTGGTCGAGTCGCTCACGCTTGGTGCGCAGATAGGTGATGTTGTCCTCGCACGGCGTGATCAACAGCGGTACCTGCTCGGCGACGTCGATGCCGTGCCGCAGCAGCGCCTCCCGCTTGCGCGGGTTGTTCGACATCAGCCGCACCGACCGTACGCCGAGGTCGTGCAGCATCTCGGCGGCCACCCGGTAGTCGCGGGCGTCCACCGGCAGTCCGAGCGCGATGTTGGCCTCGACGGTGTCCAGGCCCTCCGCCTGGAGCTTCATCGCCTGGAGCTTGGCGAGCAGCCCGATGCCCCGGCCCTCGTGGCCCCGGAGGTAGACGAGGACGCCCCGGCCCTCGGCGACTATCGCCCTCAGCGCGCTGTCGAGTTGCTCACCGCATTCGCAGTGCTGGGAGCCGAACGCGTCACCGGTCAGGCACTCGGAGTGCAGCCGGATCAGAATTTCCTCGCCGCCGCTGATGTCGCCGTACACCAGCGCCACTTGTTCCTCGCCGCGGTCCTGGTCGAGATAGCCTACGGCCTCGAAGTCGCCGTAGGTCGTGGGCAGCGGGGCATTCACCACGCGTACGGCACCGGAGGACTGGGCATTCGCGCCGAGTACACCAACATTTTCTGTCATGATCTGGTTCCTATCTGGTGAGTCCTGACGTCATGCGAAAATGACGGAGCATCAGCAGAGACGAAAGGCCGGGAAGAGATGAGCAGTTCGGGTTCGAGGTCCGATTCGAAGTCCGATTCGCAGGCCGTGGGGGCGCCGGCGACCGTGTCCGGGTTGCTGCCCGCCGACACCACGGCGGACGTGTCGGCGCGGGGCGAGGGCCTCGGCAGTCAGGTGGCGGTGCTTCCGGTCGGGAGTTTCGAGCAGCACGGCCCCTATCTGCCGCTGGCCACGGACACGCTGGTGGCCTGCGCCATAGCCCGCGAGATAGCCGCCGCGTACCCGGTGCACCTGCTGCCGCCGGTGACCATGGCCTGCTCGCACGAGCACGCGGCCTGGCCGGGCACGGTCAGCATCTCCGCGCCGACCCTGCACGCCGTGGTCCGCGACATCGCCGCCTCCCTGCGTCGTTCTGGGGTGCGGGCGCTGGTCGTGGTCAACGGGCACGGCGGGAATTACGTCCTGGGAAATGTCGTCCAGGAATCCACCGCGGAGGGACATCGCATGGCGCTTTTCCCGGCCATGGAGGACTGGGACGCCGCTCGCGAACGGGCCGGTGTGGAGACCTCGTTGCTCAGTGATATGCATGCGGGAGAAATAGAGACCTCCATACTTCTGCATTGCCATCCGGAATTGGTCAGGTCCGGTCACGAGACCACCGATTTCCTTGCCGACGACCGCCGTCATCTCCTCTCCCTCGGTATGTCGGCCTACACCGATTCCGGTGTCATCGGCCGTCCGTCCCTCGCGTCCGCCGCGAAGGGGAAGGAGTTGTTGGCGGGGCTGGTGGATTCCTTCGGGGCGTACTTCTCCGTGGTCACCTCGGACGACTCGGACGACTCGGAGGGCTCGGAGGGCTCGGAGGGCGACAGGGACGGCTGACGGCGGGCCCTGAGGGAGCCGTACCAGCGGACGACGAGGACGAGGACCCCGGGCAGGGCGGCCACGAAGCTGAGCACGCCGTACACCACGGCGACGGTCAGCCCCTGGGAGGCGCCGAGACCGGCGGCGGCGAAGGACCAGGCGGTGACGCCTTCCCTGGGGCCCCAGCCGCCGACGTTCAGCGGCAGGCTCATGGCGATCAGGGCCAGCAGGGCGAGGGGCAGCAGGGCCGACGGGGTGGCCGCCGAGTCGGCGACGCGGGCGGAGAGCAGGAACATCGCCACGAACCCGGCCAGCACCACCAGCGACGAGATCACGATGACGGAGCCGCTGCGGCGGGCCAGCAGCACCTCGCCCGCCTCGGCGAACGCCGCCCGGACACGGCCGTGTCGGGTACTCCGCCGTCCGGAGCCGCGGCCCATCCTGAGCGCCGCCCAGACGGCGAGGGCACCCAGTACGCCGAGGGCCAGGAGGCCCGTCACATGCCGGGTCTCGTCCAACACCGGGGAGGGCATGGTCAGCAGGACCGTTACGCCGACTACGGCCAGCACCAACTGGCCCGCGGTCCGCTCGATCACCACGGCCCGTACTCCGCGCCCCATGTCCCCGGAGTCCTGCCCGTGCCGTACGGCCCGGTGCACATCGCCGAGGACGCCGCCGGGCAGCGCCGCGTTCAGGAACAGCGCCCGGTAGTAGTCCGCGACGGCGGGCCCCAGCGGCAGCCCGATCCCGAGCGCCCGCGTCACCGCGCACCAACGCCAGGCGCTGCATACCGTGGTGACGGCGCCGATGGCGAGGGCCGCGACGAGGGTTCCGCCGTCGATGCGCCGGATGCCGTCGAGGAACACGCCGGTGCCGAGCCGCCAGACGACGACGGCCAGGATGACCGTTCCGGCAATCGAACCGAAGTGGGTACGGAGGGCGCGGGTCAGTTTGGCGGTGGGGTGGGGGCGATGCGGCTCCGCCGCGGGGGTTTCCCGCACGGCTGTGTCGCTATGCGGCTCCGGCGCGGGGCCGAGACCTGCCGTCGATCGGCTGCGGCGCCGTCGTGGCTGGTCGCGCCCGCGCGGCGGAGCCGCAGAATGTTCCGCCCCGCGCCCCTTCAGGGCACGGGTCGTTGCCGACGCGCTCGCCCCAGTCGCCCTCGCCGGTAGGGCCACACGAGACCGCTCCCAGGTTTCGACGACCAGGGAACGCACCGTGACCGCCTCCTCCACCGGTGCCGTCATGATGCCCCGCCCGTCGGCCTCGGCAGTGCCAGCAGGTCGCTGTGGTGGACGACGACGCGGAGGTCGCCTGCGGTGTTGGAGCGGAGGCGGTCGTCCAGGTAGGCGGTGGCGCGGTCGGTGAGGTCGGGGCGCTGTTCGCGGGCCGCGCCGACCCAGCCGCGCAGCCACTCCTCGGTCAGGGCCGTGTGGCCGGCGTCGAGTTGCCAGGGGCTCGGATGGACCCGCACCGTGGCGCCCTGCCGGGCGAACGCCTCGCAGGCCACGGTGATCGCGTCCGGTCCCAGCAGATCGCTGCTCCGCTGGTGGGCGTTGAAGGCCTCGGCGATCTCGGTGTCCATCGGGTGGGCCGGGACGAGGTCGACACGCCCCACGACCGACAGGGTCAGCAGGGCCGGGACCCCGGCGCGGGCGCAGGCATCGGCGAGCGTGTCGATCTCGTCGCGGGTGAGGACGTCGAGGAGCGCGGAGGCGGTGACGAGGGACGCACCGGCGAGGTCGTCCGCCGTCAGGCGGCCGATGTCGCCGCGTCGTGTGGTGACCGTGACCGGGCTGCCGTCGGCGGCGGCCCGTGGCGCCCGCGCGGTCGCGATCCGCAGCAGCTCGGGGTCCTGGTCGTGCAGCACCCACTGCTGGGCGCCGTCGAGCCGGGGCGCGAGCCAGCGGCCCATCGACCCGGTGCCGCACCCGAGGTCGTGGATGACGAGGCCTTTCGCCCGGCACGGCAGATTCGCGAGCCGGATGCGCAGCGGGTCGAGCAGGTCGACGGCGCGTGCGGCGGCGTCCGCGCTCTCGCGCAACTCCAGCCACCGCGGCGCGTACTGGTGCCCCTCGGGCTCCGGCGTGTCACCACCGCGCCCGGCCATGCTCAGCGCGGCACCGGAGGCGGACGTACCGGCCGAGGCGTCACCAGCGGAAGCGGAGGCGGACCTACCGGCCAAGGTGTCACCGGCCGGACCGGGGGCGGGCACCCCCAGCCCGGCGGCAGCGGGCGTTCCCCCGCCCATTCCCGGGACGGCGGCCGTCCCGCCAGAAGTCGCCGTTTCGGCAGACATGGTCATGCCGCCCTCCGAGGTTCGTGCCGCAACCTGCCCAGGACATGGGCCAGGCTGCGGGCCGTGGTCGCCCACCCGTCCAGCGCGGCCCGGCGCCCGCGCGCCGCCGCCTTCAACCGGCGCCGTACATCGGCCTCCCCGAACCAGCCGCGCAGCTCCGCCGCGATGGCCGCGGGGTTCTCCGGCGGTACGAGGATGCCGGGCACCCCGCCGTCGGGAGCGCGCCCCACCGCCTCCGGGACGCCGCCGACGTCGGTGGCGAGGACGGGGATTCCGCGCGCGAGGGCCTCGGTGACCGCCATGCCGTAGGTCTCGGCGTAGGAGGTGAGGACCATCAGGTCGGCGGTTGCGTAGGTGGCGTCGAGTTCCGCGCCCGCCTTCGGTCCGGCGAGGTGGAGGCGGTCCTGCAGGCCGAACTCGGCGATCAGGGTGCGGATGTGGTCGACGTACTCGGGGTCCTGGTCGATACCGCCGACCAGATGGCAGCTCCACGGCAGGTCGGTGACCGTCGCGAGGGCCTCGACCAGGCGGTGCTGGCCCTTGCGCGGGGTGACGGCGGCGACGCACACCAGCCGTGAGACACCGTCGGTGCCGGAGGCGAGGGGCGCGATGTCGGCGCCGGGGGTGGCGACATGGACGCTCTCGGGGGCGAGCCCGTGGTGCGAGACGAGCCGGCGTACGGCCCAGTCGCTGGTGGCGATGACGGCGGACACGCCCCGCAGGGTCTCGCGCTCCTTGGCGTCGAGTTCGGCGGCGAGTTCGGGATCGAGGCCGGTCTCGTCGCCGAGCGGGAGGTGCACCAGCACGGCCAGGCAGAGGCGTTCGGCCTCGGGCAGCACGATCTCGGGGACCCCGCAGGCGACCAGGCCGTCCAGCAGGACGACCGTGCCGTCGGGCAGTTCCCGCAGTGTACGGGCGAGTTCGGCGCGGGCCTCGGCGGCCGGGCGGGGCCAGCTGCCGTCGACGGCGTGCTTGTGCACCTGCCAGCCGAAGCCGGGGAGGTCGAGGCAGATCCGGCGGTCGTAGGCGTTGCCGCCGCTGGGGCGGGACGGGTCGTCGACGCCGCCCGGCATCACGAAGTGCACCGAGCGCAGCGACATGGGAATGATCGCGGCGTTCTTCAACGCCGCGTTCTGCACCGGCACATAGCCGAGCCGCACCTGCTCCGCCCCGTTCGCGAGCTTCACTTGCTCTCCCCCGTTCACCTGGGCGATGGCGCTGTTCATCTGGGAGTCGGCCCCCACGGCCGTCCTGCGGTCGATGGTCATGTCGGTCACAGGGCACGCTCGTAACTCGCCCAGGCGATGTGCGACTCGTGCAGGGTGACCGTGATCCCGGCGATGCCCTTGGCGTTCTCGCCCATGGCGCCCTTGTGGATGCGCCCGGCGAGCCGGTCGGCGATGACCTTGGCCAGGAACTCCGTCGAGGTGTTGGTGTGGGCGAAGTCGGGCTCGTTGTCGAGGTTTCTGTAGTTCAACTCGCTCACCACGGCCCCGAGCTCCTGTGTGGCCAGCCCGATGTCTACGACGATGTTGTCGTCGTCCAGCTCGGCGCGCCGGAAGGTGGCGTCCACGAGGAACGTGGCGCCGTGCAGACGCTGCGCGGGTCCGAAGACCTCCCCGCGGAAGCTGTGGGCGATCATGATGTGATCGCGGACGGTGATGCTGAACAACGGACGACCCTCCAGTGCGGTACGTCTGCCCCGGGCCGGGGCATGCCGTGTAGTACGGCTGCTCCCTACCCGGTGTTCAGCCGACCTTTGCGGTTTCTTTGGAGGTCAGCGTTCCGTTCGGGCAGTTCAGGGGCGGGTGGGGCGGACGCGCTGACCGGTCCATGGGTCACTCGGAGTCGTACCGGACCCGGTAACACAGGCCGGGCAGCTCGCCGTTGGTGAGCCGTGGCATGACCTGCGGAAGTTCCTCGAACGCGCACTCTCCGGTGATGAGCGCGTCGAAGCGGGCGTCGGCGAGGAGTTCGAGCGCGAGCGCCATCCGGTCCGCGTAGGTACGGCCGGGGCGCGCGGCCGGGGAGACCGTGCCGACCTGGCTGCTGCGGATCGTCAGGCGGCGCGAGTGGAAGGCCTCGCCGAGCGGCAGGGCGACGCGGCGGTCGCCGTACCAGCTCAGCTCGATCACCGTGCCCTCGGCGGCGAGGAGTTCGAGGGAGCGCAGGAGCCCCTGCTCGCTGGCGCTGGCGTGCACGACGAGGTCGCACTCGCCCGACGCCTCGCCGGGCAGTGCGAAGTCCACGCCGAGCGCGTGGGCGATGCCGGCGCGGGCCGGGTCGGCGTCGACGAGTTGGACCCGTACGCCCGGGTAGCGGGCGAGCAGCGCGGCCACCGAGCAGCCGACCATGCCGCCGCCCACGACGGCGATCCGGTCACCGATCAGCGGGGCCGCGTCCCAGAGCGCGTTCACGGCGGTCTCGACGGTCCCGGCCAGCACGGCGCGCGAGGCGGGCACGGAGTCGGGTACGACGGTGAGGGCGCTCGCGGGGACGACGTAGCGACTCTGGTGCGGGTAGAGGCAGAAGACGGCCCGGCCGACGAGTTCCGCGGGCCCTTCCTCGACCTGACCGACACTGAGGTAGCCGTACTTCACGGGAGCGGGGAACTCGCCCTTCTGGAAGGGCGCGCGCATGGCCGCGTACTGGTTCTCGGGCACCGCGCCACGGAACACGAGTGTCTCCGTGCCCCTGCTGACTCCCGAGTACAGCGCGCGGACCAGGACTTCGCCCTCGGCGGGTGCGGTGAGGGGTTCCGTACGGATCTCGCCCTGCCCCGGTGAGCTGAGCCAGAAGGCATTGGCTGTCGGTTTCATGTGCGTCTCCGTGAACGGTCCGGCGATTCTCCACGTACGCAGCGGTGGAGTCGCGCACACGGTACGCGGCGATGATCATTTCTTCCAGAGACACGTTCATACACACGTTCGGAAGGTTCGCGGTGGCCCTGATCAACACATACGACGGCCGGCTGTTGCTCTCGGAGACGACCGTGGGCGCGGGCGCCCAGGTGCTGCTCCTCGCCTTCCTGGGCACGGCGATCGGACTGGGACCGGCGGGCTGGCTCACCGGGCTGGCGTTCGCGATCGCCACCTGGGCCGTCCTCAACCGGGCCCTGCTGCGCACCCGGACCCGCACCTTCGGGCCCGCCAACCGTGTCACGCTCGGCCGGGCGATACTCGTCGGCGCCGTGACGGCGCTGGTCGCGGACTCCTTCGAGAGCTCGCCGCCGGTCTCCCTCTTCGTCGCCCTGACCGCCGTGGCCCTCATCCTCGACGGCGTCGACGGAAAGGTGGCCCGCCGCACCGGCACCTCCACCGCGCTGGGCGCCCGCTTCGACATGGAGGTCGACGCCTTCCTGATCCTGGTGCTCAGCGTCTACGTCTCCATGTCGCTGGGCCCGTGGGTCATGCTCATCGGCCTCATGCGGTACGCGTTCGTCGCCGCCGCCAAGCTGCTGCCGTGGCTGAACGGCGACCTCCCGCACAGCATGGCCCGCAAGACGGTCGCCGCGATCCAGGGCGTGTTCCTGCTGGTCGCCGCCTCCGGGCTGCTGCCGTACGCGGCGGGCTTCGGTGTGGTGGCGGTGGCGCTGGGGTCGCTGGTCTGGTCGTTCGGGCGGGACATCGTCTGGCTGTACCGCACGCGGGACGGGCGGACGGTGCCGGGCGCGGCGGTCGTGGCGGAGACGGGGGCGATGGCTGTGGCCGGGCCCGTCGGTGTGACGGTGGAGACCATGGTCCAGAGCCGTGAGGCGGAGCTCGTCAGGAGCTGACCCGCACGCGTGGTCGAGGTGATGAGGGGCCCGGCTCAGGGACCCCACCACACCCCGACCCACCACGTCGGACCGGGTGTCACCCCACGGCGAGGTGGCCGACGCCGCCGGCCGCCGCGTGGACGAGGACGCGCTGCCCGGGGCGCAGGTCGGCGGTGTCGACGAATGCCTGGCGGGCGGTGAGCGCGGCCAGAGGGAGGGCGCCGGCCTGGACGTGGTCGATGTCCGCCGGCTTGGGCACGAAGGCCCGGGCGGGCGCGGTGACGTAGTCGGCGTACGCGCCGGCCCCGTGCGACCGATGGGGTGCGCCGGTGGGAGACGGGCCGCCGAGGAGGGCGCTACCCCGCTCCCGGCACGCCCCCGTTCCCCGCGCCCGGTGGCATGTTGAACGGGGTGACCACCTGGATCGCCGAGGGCAGGAACGGGCCGTCGTCCGGGAGGGCGTGGTGGGCGCGCATGATGGTCTGGCAGGCGCGGCGCAGATCCTGGCGGAGGTCGTGGTGGAGGACGGCGGAGAGCCGGCGTTCCCGTAGCAGCCGGGTGTTGTCGTGGTCGAGGTCATGGGCGACGAAGACCCGCGGCTCCCGGCCGAGCGCGGTGAAGGCGTCGAGGGTGGCCGTGTTGCCGCCGCCGATGGAGTAGACGGCGCCGATGTCCGGCTCCTTCCGCAGCGCTTCGAGGACGAGTTCCCGCTGGGTGGCGTCGAGTCCGTCGCTGTCGGTGACCTCGACGAGCGTCCGCCCCGGCTCGGCGGCCCGCATCGCCGCCCGGAACCCCATCTCACGCTCCTCCTCGTTGCGGTAGAAGCCGCGGCTGATCGTCACCAGCACCGCACCCGGCCGCTCGCCCAGCCACTGCCGGATCAGATACGCGGCGGTCGCGCCCGCCGCCCGGTTGTCGATGCCGACGTACGCGCTGCGCGGGCTGCCCGGCAGATCGGTCGCGAGGGTGACGACGGGGATGCCGGTCGCGACCAGCCGTTCGATCGCCGCGGTGACCTCCGGCATGTCCGGCGCCTTGAGGATCACGCCCTGCGAGCCGCGCCGCCCGATCCGGTCGAGGACCCGGACCATGTCCGAGGCCGACCCGGTCTCCCGGAAGTGGAACCGCGACCGCACGACCGCCGGGTGCAGCGACGGCAGCTCCGCCTCCAGCGCCTCCCGTACGGCCGTCGAGAAGCGGTCGGGCGACTGCATCACGATGTCGACCATGAACGTACGGCCGCCGATGCGCACCTGTGTCCGCTGCCGGTCCAGGTCCTTGATCGCCTGCCGCACCTCGCGGGCGGTGCTCTCCCGCACCCCGCCCCGCCCGTTGAGCACCCGGTCGACGGTGGCCTGGCTGAGTCCGGCCTGACGGGCTATCTCACGGATCGTGTAGGGGTGTCCCATGCTGCGCTTCCCGGATATGGATGACGATGACGGAGGTGACGGCGGTGACGATGGCTACGGCGGTGACGAAGGCGATGGAGGTGATGATGGTTTTTTGATGGACCGCTGCGGGTTGTATGAGGGGGTCCGCTTGCCAAGACTGGCAGAGACGACGGCGCGACGAAAGTGCCGTGCGGCACGACGAGCCACCGTACGACCAAGCCTGTGAAAGGACCCGACATGGCCCTCACCGCTGCGGGCTCACGGACCTGGCTGTCCGAGACGGACTGCGACCTCGAAGAGTTCCGCGCTCTGGTCGGGCGTACCACCGACCCCCGCGACCACCCGTACGCGGAGGGCGTCGACCACAACGTCCTCGTCTACGACAGCGAGCGGCTGCGCGACGCGTCCGCCGGCCCCGAGCGCCGCGCGGTGCGGTCGGAGCTGGTGCACGCCTTGCTCGACGGCCCCGGAGTGGTCGTACTGAAGCGGGCCTTCACAGATCACGTTGTCGTGGACGCGGCCACGGCGGCGTTCGAGGCGATCATCGAGGAGGAGCGGGCGTCGGGCACGGCCCGCGGCGACCACTTCGCGAAGCCGGGCGCCAACGACCGGGTGTGGAACGCGCTGGAGAAGATGGCCGTACGGGCGCCGGAGGCGTTCGTCGACTACTACGCCAACGACATGCTCGCGCTGGTCTCCGAGGCCTGGCTGGGCCCCGGCTACCAGATGACCTCCCAGATCAACGTGGTCAACCCCGGCGGCGCGGCGCAGAGCGCGCATCGCGACTACCACCTCGGTTTCCTCGGCCAGGAGCGGGCCGCCGCCTACCCGGCGCACGTCCACCGGCTCTCCCCCGTACTGACCCTGCAGGGCGCGGTCGCCCACTGCGACATGCCCGTGGAGTCCGGCCCGACCCTGTTCCTGCCGCACTCGCAGAAGTACGAGCCCGGCTATCTGGCGTGGCGGCTCCCCGAGTTCATCGCCCACTTCGACGAACACCACGTCCAGCTCCCGCTGGAGAAGGGCGACGCGGTCTTCTTCAACCCGGCCCTCTTCCACGCCGCCGGACACAACCACTCGACCGGCATCCGGCGCATGGCCAATCTGCTCCAGATCTCCTCCGCGTTCGGGCGGGCCATGGAGAGCGTGGACCGCGAGGCCATGGCGAACGCGGTCTACCCGGCGCTGCTGCGCCGCAAGGCCGAGGGCGCCGCCGAGGAGTGGCTGCGCCAGGTGGTGGCCGCCACCGCCGAGGGCTACGCCTTCCCCACCAACCTGGACCGCGACCCCCCGGTCGACGGCCTGGCCCCGCCGTCCCAGGCGGACCTGATGTGGCGGGCCGTGTCGGAGGAGTGGACCCCCGAGCGGCTGACGGAGGAACTGCGCGCGGGCGCCGAACGCCGCCGTACACGATGAAGAGCGGTTCGAAGGGAAACTCCCCCATGGCACTACTGGAGGACAAGGTCGTCCTCGTCAACGGCGGCAGTCAGGGCGTCGGTGCGGGCATCGTGCGCGCGGCTCTGCGCGAGGGCGCGACCGTCGCGTTCACGGGCCGTCGCGGCGAACTCGGCGAGAAACTGACTTCGGACACCGGCGCCACGTTCGTACGGGCGGACCTGACGGACCCGGCGCAGGTGCGCGGCAGTGTGGAGCGGGTGATCGAGGCCCATGGCCGGATCGACAGCCTGGTCAACGCGGCCGGTCTGACCTCGCGGGGCTCGCTGCTCGACACCTCGCCGGAGCTGTTCGACGCGCATATCGCGATCAACCTGCGCGCGCCCTTCTTCGCGATGCAGGCGGTCGTGGCCCACCTGGTGGCCCGGAAGTCGCCAGGCACGATCGTCAACATCGGCTCGAACTGCGCACACGGCGGCCCGCCCCACCTGGCGCCGTACTCCGCCGCGAAGGCCGGCCTCGCGGGCCTCACCCGCAACGCCGCCCACGCCCACCGCTGGGACCGTATCCGGATCAACGACCTCAACATCGGCTGGACCGAGACCGAGGGCGAGGACGCGATCCAGCGGGAGTTCCACGGGGCGGACGACGACTGGCGGGAACGGGCGGCACAGGGCCTGCCGATGGGCAAACTCGGGCAGGTCGACGAGATAGCCGACTTCGTGGTCTTCCTGCTCTCCGACCGCAGCGGCGTGGTGACGGGCTCGGTCATCGACTGGGACCAGAACGTGGTGGGCGCGGCCGACTGAGCCGCTTCCGCACCCGACCCGCTTCTCTCTCCACCTCACCTGCACATCAGCAATCCACACATCCGCATCCGCACATCTGCACTCCGCACATCTGCACTCTGCACATCTGAAAGGGACATTGGCCATGCGCATTGGCATCCTGGGGCTGGGCCGTATCGGCGCCTTCCACGCCGGTACTCTCGCCGGGCTGGACGTCGTGGAGGAGTTGGTGGTCTCCGACCCGGTGGCCGCGGCGGCGACGGCGGCGGCCGAGAAGTTCGGGGCGACGGTGGCCGACTCGCCGGAGGCGGTGTTCGCGTCCGGGATCGACGGTGTGGTGATCACGGCGGCGACGGACGCGCACCCGGGGCTGATCCTGGCGGCGGTCCGGGCCGGCATCCCGGTGTTCTGCGAGAAGCCGGTGGCGAAGACGGTGGAGGAGAGCCTCACCGTGCTGCGCGCGGTGGAGGACAGCGGTATCGAGGCCCAGATCGGCTACAACCGCCGTTTCGACGCCGGTTGTGTGACCGCCCGTGAGGCCGTGCTGAGCGGTGAGCTGGGCGCGCTGCACACCGTACGGTCGACGACCCTGGACCCGGCTCCGCCGCCGGCGGCGTATGTGGCGGTATCCGGCGGTATCTTCCGGGACTGCGCGGTGCACGACTTCGACATCGTGCGCTGGGTGACGGGCCGCGAGGTCGTCGAGGTGTACGCGACGGGCGGCAACAAGGGCGCGGACTACATCAAGGAGGCGGGCGACGTGGACACCGCCTCCGCCCTCCTCACCTTCGACGACGGCACGATCGGCGTCATCTCCAACACACGGCACAACGCCCGGGGTTACGACGTACGCCTCGAAGTGCACGGCATGAAGGACAGCATCGCGGCGGGCCTCGACGCCCAACTCCCCCTCCGCTCGGCGGAGCCGGGCGTGACCTTCCCCTCCGGTCCCCCGCACAACTTCTTCATGGACCGTTTCGCCCCCGCCTACCGCGCCGAACTCACCGCCTTCACCGAGGTCGTCGCCGGCACCCGCACCTCCCCCTGCACGGTCAGGGACGCCATCGAGGCCAGCTGGATCGCCGAGGCCTGCACCCTGTCGGTGGCGGAGCGCAGGCCGGTACGCCTGGAGGAGGTCCGCGGGACGGCTACGGCCTAGGCTCCGACAGTCGGCGCTCCGTCGGTCGTCCTCACCGCGTGTCCCTCGCCGTCACCGCCAGTTCGCCCAGCAGCCGTTCCGTCTCGTCTCGCCAGGCACGCAACTCCCCTGCCGTCGGCGAGAGTTCGTAGCCGTGGTAGTGGCAGGCCCGGCTGAGCCCCGCCCATAGCGTGGACCAGCGGCGGGCCGTGTCGGGGCCGAGGTAGGTCTCCAGGCAGAGGGCCTGGGCGTGCATGGGGCAGCGGGCCAGCTCGGGGCGGGTCCGGCGCCAGTAGCTTCGCAGGGCCTCCTCCAGGGCGTGCCGCAGCAGCAGTGCGGCGGCACGCGGCCAGACCCCGGTGGCGGAGACGGTCGCCGTACCGAGCAACCGGTCGGCGCCGGCGAGCAGTTCCTCGGGCGAGGCGGAGACGGAGGCGGAGGCCGACCCGGCGGGGGCGGGCCGGGGGCCAGAGGCGGACCCGGCGGAGGCGGAGGCCGGCCCGGCGGGGGCGGGCCGAGGACCGGAGGCTGCAGTGGGCCGGGAGCCGGAGACGTGCGCGGTCACAGGCCACGCACCGCCCGCGCCAGCTCGGCCGTACGGCGAATCGTGTCGTCGACATCCCGCGCCGGTACGGCCTCATGCGCACCCTTGTTGCACCAGGCGATCAGGGCACGGGCGTCGTCGCCGAAGGCGCGGGCGAGGTCGCTCATGGCCTCGCCGGGCCGGTCCGGTTCGCCGTAGAGGGTGAGGGAGGCGAGGTCGGAGAGCCGGTGGGCCTTGCCGATGAGCCGTTCGACCTCGGCGTGCGGGATGCCCTTGGCGAGGAGGCGGCGCCGGGCCGGTTCGAGGAAGGCGGCCTCCAGTGCCGTACGGCACAGGCCGGGCAGGACGCGGGCGGTGACCTGGGGCGGCAGATCGCGGGTGCGGGCAAGGGCCTTGGCGTCGTGCAGGGCCTGCTTGACCGGGTCGTCGCCGGAGCGGACGCGCACCACGGAACGCTCGCGGCGCTCCACGTTGATGATGGTGGCGGGCAGCCGCAGATACTTCAGGGCCTGCGGCAGCCGGGTGTCATGGGTGAAGACGACGACCTGGCGGGTCTCGGCGAGGATCGCGAGGACCCGGGCGAGTCCGTCGACCTTGGCCGGGTCCATGGACTGCACGGGGTCGTCGATGACGAGGAAAGGGAACGGGTTCTCCGGCAGCAGTGTGCGCGGCAGGAAGAGGGCGAGTGCGAGGGCGTGCAGTTCGCCCTGGCTCATGACGCCGAGCGCGGGTGCGTCGATGTCGTCGACCGTCACATCGAGGGAGACCTTGCGGGCCGAGCCCGCGCCCGCCAACTGCACCGGCCCGAGGGACACATTGCTCTGCTGGCGCAACTGCGACCAGATGGTCTGCGCCTGGTCGGCGATGGGCCGCATCCGGTCGGCGCGGATCTCGTCATGGGCGGCCCTCAGCCACTTCTGGGCCGCCTTCACCCTGGCCAGGCGAGGCTTGGCCGCCTCCGCCGCCAGTGCCTTCTCCAGCCAGGCGGCGAGCGCCCCGGCACAGCCCCGCCATGCCTCGTCCAGCTCGGCGAGCCGGGCGGCGGCCTGCTCCCGGATGCTCCGGCAGGCGTCGGCGACCGTACGGGCGGCGGCCGGGGCGCGCTCGACGAGGGTCGCCGGGTCGTCGACGGTCCGGCACCGGAGCCAGTCCTCCCAGGCCGAGGCGAGCGCGGACGGCAGCCAGGCGGGTGGCGGGACGACGAGGTGGCGTACGGCCTGGACGGCGTCGGACAGTTCGCGTCGGGCGGAGCGCGCGGTCTCGGCCTCCGCGCGCAGCAGCGCGATCTGCTCGGCGGCCCGCTGCGCCCACTCCCCGTCGATGCGTCCGCCCTCGCCGCAGACCGGGCAGGCGGTGGCGTCCGGGTGGGCCCGGTGGTGGTCGAGCGCCTTGGACAGCAGCTCGGCACGCTGCCAGGCGTCCTCGGCGGAGGTGGCGCGTACATCGTCGGCGGCGGCCGAGGCCGTGCGCAGCCGGGTCACGGCCTCCGCGACCGACTGCTGGTCGGGGCCGGTGAGTTCGGCCCGACGGTGGAGGTCGGCCAGCAGCTCGTCGTCCATGCGCCCGGCGCCGACGGCGAGTTCGGTGAGACGGGCCAGATCCTTGGTACGGCCCTCCAGCGCCGTCATGGCCTCGCGTGCCCTCGGGTCGTCCACGGCCGCCAACCGCTCCAGCAGCGTGGGCAGTTCGGCCGTCGCCGCCTTCGCGGGCGCCTCGCAGGCGCGGGACTCCTCCTGCAACCGCTTGGTGGCGGCGGTCAGTTGCTCCAGACCGAGGATGGAGGCGACGGCGTCGTACATCTCACTGGGCCGGCCGCCGATCATCTGGCCCAGCTCGGAGTACGACAGGAAGGGCCGGTAGGTGGTGAGGTCCTGGGCCCAGCCGAGGTCGGCGAACGGCACCGGGGCGCTGTCCGGGCGCTCCAGCTCGGCGGTGGAGTCGGCGACGTCCTCGCTCTTCCAGGTGCGCAGCACGGTGGCCGGCTCGGTCTCGCCCTCTATCAACAGCTCGACGGCGACCTGGGGTTCCGCCCCGTCGTGCAGATTGCGCCAGGACCTGCGCCAGATGTCGGTACGGCCGCTCCAGCGGGCGTTGTCGCCGGTGAGCGCGATCTCGACGGCCTCGGCGAGGCTGGACTTGCCGGAGCCGTTGCGCCCGGTGACGAGGGTGAGGCCGGGGCCGGGGCGCAGCGGCAGCCGGGCGGTGCGGCCGATGCCCCGGAAGCCGCCGACGGTCACCGACTGGAGATAGGCGCGCTGCGCGCGGGCGCCGGCCGGGGCCCCTTCCTCGCCTAGCGCCTCCAGAAGCACGGCACGGGTCTCGGCGTCCAGGCCCGACCCGGCGAGCTTGGCCCCGATGAGCCCGCGCAGTCCCTGCCCTTCGGTCTCCTCGGGTGCGCCGGGCTCCGCAGGTGCCCCGGGTCCGGACTCGGCAGGTGCCCCGGGTCCGGGCTCCGCGTGCGCGTCGGGTCCGGGCTCCTCGGGTGCGTCGGGCAGGGGTCCAGCGGTCATGACTTGCGCTCCTCGTCGGGCGGCGGCACGCGGCGGAGTTGAGGCGGGGGCGGGTGAAAACACTGCGGGGACGGGCGGGTTACGGCGAGGGCGATGCGCTCGGTGCCCCCGATCCCTCGGAGGGTAGCCGCCCCACCCGGGTCACCCAACTCGGCCCCCGCCCCCACCTCGCCGCGCTCGCCCCTCGCCGCCGCCCTCGCCCTCGCCCTCGTGTCAGGGAGCGTCCGGCACGTCCTTGCAGTCGGGTACCCCTTCCAGCCAGGCCGGGCCCTGGATGTAGATGTTGGTCATCCAGGCGTTGTAGTCGGGCAGGTAGGACCAGACGTCGTTCTCGTAGCCCTCGGAGGAGACCCACTCGGCGTGCTTCTGGCACTGGACGCGGATGGTGGTGGGGCCGGGGAAGGCGTAGACGCGGGCGGCCGCCAGGCGGGGCTCCGCCTTCGTCCAGACGCCGGTGCCCCAGGTCCGGTGGATGTGGCCGGTGACCTCGCCGGTGTTGACGCGGACGGCGCCGTAGTAACTGCCGTTCAGGCGCACATCGCTGACCATGATCTTGGTGCCGGACTCCTTGGCCTCGACCATCTTGCCCGCGCCGAGATAGATGGCGATGTGGTGCAGGTCCTTGGAGGTGCCCCACGCCAGCAGGTCACCGGGCAGCAGCGGGGCGAGGCCCTGGGCGGCGGTGAAGCGTTCGGCGGCGCGATGCGTGTAGTACTGCTGGCTCGCCACGCCGTTGATGATGTCCTCGCCGGTGGCCTGCGCGTAGGCGTGGCGGACGAGGCCCGAGCAGTCGAAACCGCGTCGCTCGGGGTCGTGCTTGCTGTCCTCGGGGTCACTGGGGTCCACCTGCCCATAGGTGGCGCCGGGTTGGGCCCCGTGGCCGCCGCCCCAGGTGTACCAGGTGCCGGCCGCGACCTCGGCGCAGGCGGCGGCGATGGCCCGCTCGGCGGCGGCCGAGGCGCCCGGCGCGAGGGCACGGCAGTCGTCGGCGGCCGCGGCGGGTGCCGCCGACGCCGAAGCCGACGCCGAAGCCGACGTCGACGCCGACGCCGACGCCGCGACGGCCGTGGACACCGGCGCCCAGAGGAGGAAGGCCAGGAGTGCGATCAGTGTGCGGATGAGTCCGGTCCGGCGCACCATGCCGGAACCCCCGTTTCCTGTAGGTGAGTTGATGTGGATCATCACGTGAACGGTGTGGTCAGGTTCGTTCGCGTGGTCTGTGAGCAGCCTGCTGCCCCTGTGCCCAGCCCGTCGAGACCCGGTCGTCTCCCCGTCCCGACGGGCAACGGGGAAACACCTGGGAAACCCCTTCCGAGCAGGGAGTTCAAGCGTCCTCGCCATCAGCCCCGTACACACGCCGACCCCGAAGGCAGGGCCACCTCCGGCACCAGTGCCCGGCGTTCACCGGGGTCCATCCCGGCGCGCAGTCGGCAGATCTTCTCCAGCCGCGCCCCGGGGTCGAGGTCCCACAGCCGTACGGTGCCGTCGGTACTGCTGCTGGCGACCGTACGGCCGTCGGGGGCGAAGTCCACACCCCAGACCGCGTTGGTGTGACCGGTGAGGGTGGCCCACGGCCGCCGGGCGGCGACGTCCCACAGGCGTACCGTGCGGTCGTTGCCGCTGCTGGCGAGGGTCCGGCCGTCGCGGGCGAAGGCGACGCCCCGTACCGCGCCGGTGTGGCCGTTCAGCGCGGCCTCGAAGCGGTGTTCGCGTGCGTCCCAGAGGCGTACGGTGCCGTCGTTGCCGCTGCTGGCGAGGGTCCGGCCGTCGGGGCCGAAGGCGACGCCCCGTACCGCGCCGGTGTGGCCGGTGAGGGTGGCCAGCGGGCGGTGGGTGACGACGTCCCAGAGGCGTACGGTCAGGTCGTCGCCGGCGCTCGCCAGGGTGCGGCCGTCGGGGCTGAAGGCGACATCGTTGGCGAAGTCCTCGTGACCGTCCAACTGGGCCAGCTGCGTGCGTTGCGCGACGTCCCACAGGCGGACCGCGCGGTCGGCGCCGGCCGAGGCGAGGGTGCGGCCGTCTGGGGCGAAGGCGACGGCGAAGACCTGGCCGATGTGCCCGGTCAGCTCGGCCAGCGGTTTGCGTGTCGCCACGTCCCACAGACGGATCGTGCCGTCGGAGCCCGCCGAGGCGAGGGTGCGGCCGTCGGGGGCGAAGGCCACCGAGAAGACGGTCTCGGTGTGGCCCTTCAGCGTGCCGAGGAGTCGGTGATCGGCCGCGTTCCACAGTCGTACCGTATGATCGGCGTCGGCGGTGGCCAGGAGTTTCCCGTCCGGGCTGTACTCGGTCTGCCAGACCTCGGTGAACGGACGGGCCGTCAGCACCGGGCCGCCGAGGTCCCACAGGACGACGGACTGGTCGAAGCCGGCCGTGGCGAGCAGCGCCCCGTCGGAGGTCATGGCCACGCCGAGGACATAGTCGGTGTGCCCGGCGAGCACGACGGTCTGCCGTCCGCTGCGCACATCCCACAGCCTGGTCGTGCCGTCGCCGACCGCGCCGACGACCGTGTCGCCGTCAGGCGTGTAGGCGACGGCGTTGATGTCGTCGCTGCTGCCGGAGAACCGCGCGGTCTCCCGGCCGTCGCGCACGTCCCACTGCCGTACGGTCCGGTCCACACCGGCGGAGGCGACCCGCCGCCCGTCCGGGGAGAACGCCGCGCCCAGCACCTCGTCGCTGTGCCCTTCCAGCACCTCCGCCTCCCGGGCGCGGTCCGTGTCCCAGAGGCGTACGGTCCGGTCGGCGCCCGCGGAGACCAGGGTCCGGCCATCGGGGGCGTAGTCCAGGGCGTTGACGAGCCCGTCGTGGCCGGTGAGGGAGGCGGTGGCCCGGGGCTCGGCCGTGATGTCCCACAGCTGAACGGTCCCGTCGGCGGTCGCGACGGCGAGTATCCGCCCCCGAGGGTCGAAGGCCACCGCGCGGGCACCCTTCGTACGCTCGTCCAGCAGGGCCTTCCTGCGGTGGTCGGCGACGCCCCACAGGCTCACCGGCGCGTCCGTGGACGTGGCGGCGAGGGCGCGGCCGTCGGGGGCGAAGGCGACCGAGCGGACGCGTCCGGGGACGGTGAGCGTGGCGAGCGTACGGTGGCCGTCGGCCGTGGAGCGCAGGGTCACGGTGCCGTCGGAGCTGGCCGTGGCGAGCGTACGGTCGTCCGGCGCGAAGGCCACGGAGTTGACGGGTCCCCGGTGGCCGCCGAGTCGGGCGGTGAAGGGCTGGGACTGGGTGCTGAGCACGGCGCCGCGGGCCTCGGCGGTGGCTCCGGCCCGGTACGCCTCCTCCGCGAGCAGCATCGACGCCTCCGGCCGGCCCCCGGCGAGCGACGCGGACCGTACGGCGAGCGCCTGCGAACGGGCGACCCGCTCCTGGTCCAGGGCGCCCTCGCGCTGCTCGTAGGCGATCCCGCCGGCGGTGACGGCGAGCCCCAGCAGGACGGCGAGGGTGGCGAGCAGGGACTGCCGCAGCCGGACCTGCCGTCGCGCGTGCTTCCTGCGTCCGTCCTCCTCGGCCTGACTGGCCCTCAGGAAGGCTTCCTCCGCGGGCCCGAGCCGGCGCCGGCCGTCGGACTCGTCGGCCCAGGACCGTACGGTCTCCAGCCGGGTGCCCCGGTAGAGGGCGGACGGGTCGCGGTGCTCGCGCTCCCATGCGTCGGCGGCGTGGGCCAGTTGCTGATGGAGCAGCAGTCCGGCGCGGTCGGCGTGGACCCAGTCGCGCAGCCGGGGCCAGGCGTGCAGCAGGGCCTCGTGGGTGATCTCGACGGTGTCGCTGTCCAGGGTGATGAGCCGGGCCCGTACGAAGGCGTCGAGGGCGGCGGCGGCCCCGTCCGCGTCGGTGAGTTCGCTCATCAGCGCGGCCCTGCTCATCCGCCGGCGGGTCGCCCCGGCCCCGTCCACGATCAGTACCAGTCGGGAGAGGATGCGGCGGATCGTCTTCTGCTCGGCCGGGTACAGCCGGGCGAACACGTTCTCGGCGGTCCGGGCGACCGCGCCCCGGATACCGCCGGCCCGTTCGTATCCGTCGACGGTCAGCGCGGCCCCCTGACGCCGCTGCCAGGTGGCGAGCAGCGCGTGCGAGACCAGGGGCAGCGCACCGGAGGGCGTCTCGTCGGCGCCGAGCCCGACCCGCAGCCCCGCGTCGCGCAACAGCAGCGGGACGAGGCCGGGTTCGAGGGTGACACCGGCCAACTCCGCCGGACGCGTGATCGATTCCCGTAGCTCCGCCACGGACATCGGCGGCAGCACGAACAGCCCGTCGGTGAGGACCCGCGCCAGTTCGGGAAGGCCGAGGCAGTCGCCGGCGAAGTCACCGCGGACGCCGAGGACCACGACGGCGGGGTCATGCGCACCCTTCTGCGGCCCGGCGGTCGCGATGGCACTGAGCACCCGTACGAACGCGCGCCGCTCGTCCTCGTCGGAGCAGAGCGTGAACAGCTCCTCGAACTGGTCGACTATCAGCACCGGCCGGGGCGGCGGGGGCCGCCGGTCGCCGGGGGCGGCGGTCGCTCCGTCCGCCGCGGGACGCACCGGCGGTTCGTCCACCGTGTCGCGTACCGGCTGTTCGTCCAGCATGGCGCGTGTCGGCTGTTCGTCCAGCATGGCGCGTGTCGGCTGTTCGTCCGCCATGGCGCGTACGGCGTCGAGGAGGGCGTACGGGTTCTCGCGCATTTCCTCCGCGCTGAGGCCGAGGTCGCCGCCGACCGACTTGGCGGTGCGTTCCAGGAGTTCGTCCAGGGGGCGGGAGGTCGGGGTGAGGGCGATGACGGGCCAGCGGTCGGCGCCGGGCATGGGGAGGTCGCCGCGCCTCAGGGCGGGGACGAGACCGGCGTTGAGCAGGGAGGACTTGCCGGCGCCCGAGGGGGCGACCACCATCAGCGGTCCGCCGCCGACCCGTTCGAAGACGCGCTCGACCAGTGCGGCCGTGGCCCGCTCCCGGCCGAAGAACCACTGCGCGTCCTCGGGGGTGAACGCCGAGAGTCCCCGGTAGGGGCAGGTCGCGTCGGAGTGTCGTTCGGAGGCGTCCGTCTCCCGCGCGCTCTCCTTGTCGGGCGCCGGCGACTGCTCCACGAGTCTCAGTAACTCGCCCTCGGCGCCCAGGACTTGGTCGCAGAGGCGGGCGACGTCGATGGTGGCGCGCTTCGTACCGGTCTCGATCTTGCTGAGATAGCCCTTGCTGTAGTGGGTCCGCCGGGCGAGATCGGCGAGGGAGAGGCCGCGTTCCTGTCGCAGTCTTCGTAGTCGGTCGGGGAAGGAGGGCGTGGTCAGCGCCTGCCGATCCCTTTCGTCGTGGTGGTCCGGTACATCTCCGAGCTGCGGGTCCCCCAAGGTGTCCCCCAAGGCAGTACGGGCCGTGAGACGGCGGATGCCCAGGTTACTGTCGGGGCGGTGAGGGCGGCCAAGCCTTTCACCCGGAGCGGCGAAAACACGGTCCCGGAACAGGGGTGAACACACGAACGTCCGGAACCGCGGGCAGACGGTTCCGGACGTTCGTTCCCCCCTGGGTGTGCGTCAGGTGAGGATGGCCCCGCAGTCGGGGGTGTTCACCCACTTGTGAGAGGTGATGTTGTCGTTGACGACGACGCCGTTGGTGAACCTGTTGTCGGTCAGGTTGTCCGCGTACAGCTCACCCGGCAGAAGGCAGGCGTGGCCGCCGCCGTAGTTGTCGTTCTCGAAGAACTTCACGACGTCGAGGCTGCCGACGAAGCCGCGGTTCATGACGGAGGTGGCCTTGTCGTTGGCGGCGGCGCCCCAGTTGGCGCTGTTGCCCGAGGCGGTGATCAGCAGGGTGCCCGTGCAGTCCAGGTCCTGCCAGGCGTACATGTTGCCGTTGCGCGGCCCCCACTTGCTGTTGCAGCCGGGGCCGGCGACGGCGCCCTCGGCCGCCTGGGAGGTGGCGGCGGGTACGACGACGCCCAGGGCGGTGAGCCCGAGAAGCGCTGCCGTGACGGTGAACTTGCGCATGGTGTTTCCCCTCGTTTTGGTCGATGTGCGTGGGTGGTGCGGTGGTGCGAGGCGACGTACGCCGGGCGGGTCGCCCGGTGTTGCGTCACCCTGAGCGGTGTGCGTCGGTGGGCGCCCGTGGTCAGCGGCGCTCGGGGACGACGCGCACCGCCCGGTCATAGGCCTGCCGGCCGAGTCGCCGGTAGGTGTCGAGATCCTTTCCGTACCGGTCGCGCAGGCGGTCCTGGTAGTACGTCTCCCGGGCCGAGGCCACGGCCCGCAGGGAGGTCTCGCGGGCGCAGGTGGCGTCCGCGACGGCGGTCCTCCGCTCAGCGGTGAACGCCTCGTCGGCGCGGGCCTCGCCCAGCCGGCCGGTGTTGACCCGGACGGCGTCGCGGGCCGCCTGCGGGTCCTTGTACGACTGTCCGGCGTTCTTCATGCAGTCCGACCATGCCTGTAGCGCCTCGGTCAGCTGTCGGTCCCGCATGAGGTCTTCGGCGTAGAGGGAGTTGAGGCCCATGGCGATCTTTGCGGTGCGGAACCATTCCGCCGGGTCGCCGTAGAGCTTGCGTTCGGCCTCCTCGGTGCAGCCGCCGAGTCGTTTGCGGATCTCTCCGCCTCCGGGCAGGGGCGCGGTGAGCATACGGGCGTCGTCGCCGCCGTCGAGGGCGACGTCGAAGGCGGCACGCCGGGACGGGGAGAGGCCCTGGCGGTAGGTGCCGATGGGGTTGCTCTCGCGGGCCTTCTGGTTCTTGGCGTCGATCCGGCCCCCGTACCCGTACGCGCGGGCCCATGCCACATCGTCCTGGACGAAGCGCACCGGACGGCTCTCCTCCAGCGTCAGCCGGCGGTCCTCCCAGTACTCGAAGCCGTGCCGTTCCATGCACCGCTTGGTCAGGCGCTGCTGGGCGTCCGTGACGCGCAGTTCCTGCCGCCAGGTCAGCGCCTCGGGTCGCGGCCCCTTGTGTGCCCGTCCGTCGCCGTCACCCCTGTCACCTCCGCCGTCTCCGCCGGCGCATCCGGTGGTGACGGCCGCGGTGGCCGCCACCACCGCGCACAGAGACATGAGCGCCCGTCTCATGGGCCGATCCCCCCAGCCTCACGCTTGGTCGTGGTCTTGCTGCGTGGTCTTGCCGCGTGCTGACGAATCCAGAGTTGCCCGGCTGCTCACCGGGGTCGACGGGTTTCCTGTTGCCCTCCTGTGAGACGGCCGGGAAACGGGTGGTGACCTGGGAAAACGCGGGGCGGGAGGCAACGCGGGGAGTCAAGCGGAATCTCATCTCACAGAAAGCCTGGCGCAATCCATTGACGCGAACATGCCCCCCTCTTATCTTCTGACCGAAGTTCCGCACGATGTACGACATTTCGAACAACAACCCCACGCCTCAGGGCAGTTCACGCAGAAATGGGACGAGCGTTGAACAGAACCCTCAGGGCGGTCCTCGCCCTCCTCACCTCGGTGGCCGCCCTGCTGGGCCTGACCACCGTCTTCGCCGCCCCGGCCGGAGCCGCTCATCCACCGGCCGGGCAGGCGACGCGGTACACCATGACCGCGTTCACCAACAGCAGCGAGTCGAACATGTACGTCTACGACTCGCCGGACGCCACCGGCTTCACCCTCCAGAAGGGACCGGCATACACCCCACCCTCCGGCCTCATCCGTGACCCCAGCATCTTCAAGCACACGGACGGCTACTACTACCTCACCTACACCACGCGCACCTGGTCCGCGCTGTCCACCACCATCGGCTTCGCCCGCTCCACCGACCGCCTCAACTGGACCTTCCTGTACGACTACACGGTCCCGATCAGCGGTCTGCAGCGCGCCTGGGCACCGGAGTGGTTCGTCGACACCGACGGCAGCGTCAACATCATCCTGTCTGCGTCCATCGCGGCCGACGGCGAGTGGATCTTCAAGCCGTACAAGCTGACGGCGACGAACTCCGCCCTCACCGCCTGGTCGACGCCGACCCTGCTCTCCGGCATCGGCCCGAACTACATCGACACCTTCATCGTCAAGATCGGCTCCACGTACCACGCGTTCACCAAGAACGAGACGACGAAGTACATCGAGTACGCCACCGCCTCCAGCCTCACCGGCCCGTACACCATCCAGAAGACCGGCGACTGGGCCGGCTTCGGCTCCGGTATGGAGGGCCCGGCCCTCGTCCAGCTCGACAACGGCGGCTGGCGGATCTACTACGACGCCTACGGCGCCGGGAAGTACTGGTACAGCGACAGCTACGACACCTTCGCCACCTGGTCGACCCCGACCGAACTCCCGGGCCTGACGGGCTTCGTACGCCATCTGACGGTCCTCAAGGAGACGGTCTCCGGCGGAGTCACCCTGCCGACGAACACCACCCGGTCGTTGCAGTCGGTCAACTACCCGAGCCGCTACGCCGTGGTCCGCTCCGACAGCCTCGGCTACGTGGACCCGGTGACGTCCTCCAGCACCACCGCCGTCAAGCAGAGCGCGACCTTCACGATCGTGCCCGGTCTCGCGGACTCCAACTGCTACTCCTTCCGCGACTCCTCCGGCCGCTACCTCCGTCACTGGGACTTCCGGGTCCGCTTCGACACGGACAACGGCACGACGGTCTTCGACAAGGACGCCACCTACTGCGCCCGCCCCGGCACGACCTCAGGCTCGGTCCGCCTGGAGTCGTACAACTACCCGGGCCGCTACCTCCGCCACTACAACTACGAACTGAGGGTGGACCAGTACCAGGCAACGGACACGTTCCGAGCCGACAGCAGCTTCACATCGGTGAGCCCCTGGGCGTAATCCCAGCGAACGGCTCTTTGCGAGCCCCCGGCTCCCCGCGCCCCTGACAGGGGCGCGGGGAACCGCGCGATCAACCCCCGCGCACGGCCGGTCGCAAGATCACGGCCGAACCCGAGCTATAAGGCGCTCGGGGGGTCAAAAGGGGGGTCACCCCCCTTGAGGGACGGGATGGGTAGGGGCGGCGGGGGCGTAACCCCTGGGCCGACTACTGAACGTCCCCCTCCCCTGCGTACGACTACGCAACCGAGTCGCGTACCCGAACAACTCGACCAACGGCACGATCGCGGTGACCACCACGGACCCACCCCGCGCGACAGACTCCGTCACCTTCCCCCGCCGCGAGGCGAGATCCCCGAGCACCCCACCCACGGCATCCACGGGCACGGTGACGGTGACATCCACGACGGGCTCCAGCAGAGCCATCGCACTCCCCCGCATGGCCTCGCGCAGCGCCAGCCGCCCGGCGGTCCGGAACGCCATCTCCGAGGAGTCCTTGGAGTGGGTCGCCCCGTCGACGAGGGTGACACTCACCCCGGTCACGGGGTGCCCCCCGAGCGGCCCCTCGGCGAGCGCGTCACGGCAACCGGCCTCGACCGCACGCACGAACTCCTGCGGCACCCGCCCACCGACGACGGTCGACCGGAACGCGAACCCGGTGGCGGCACCCACGCCGTCCCCCTCCTCCTCCGCCTTCAGCGGTTCCACATCGAGGACCACATGGGCGAACTGCCCCGCCCCGCCGTCCTGTTTGACATGCCGGAAGACGAATCCCGACAGACCACGGACGACGGTCTCGCGATACGCCACCCGGGGCCGGCCGACGGCGACGTCCAGCCCGGCACTCCGCCGGACCTTCTCCACGGCCACCTCCAGATGCAGTTCGCCCATGCCGGACAGCACGGTCTGCCCGGTCTCGGCATCGGTGCGCACGACGAGCGAGGGGTCCTCCTCGACGAGCCGCGCGAGCGCGGACGCCAGCCGATCGGTGTCCGTACTCCGGCGCGCCTCCACCGCGACCGACACCACGGGCTCGGCGACGGTCGGCGGTTCGAGGAGCAGCGGGGCGCCGGGCGCACACAGGGTGGCACCCGCCCGGGCGGACTTGAGCCCGATGACAGCGACGATGTCCCCGGCCACGGCATGGTCCACCTCGGCGTGCCGGTCGGCCTGCACCCGCAGAATCCGCCCGATCCGCTCACGGCGGCCGGTCCCCGCGTCCAGCACGGTGTCCCCCTTCCGGATCGTCCCCGAGTACAGCCGCAGACAGGTCAGCCGTCCGGTGGGTGTGGCGCTCACCTTGAACACCAGCGCGGCGAGCGGCGCCCGAGAATCGGCGGCCCGCTCCTGCTCCATGCCGTCGTGCGTACCGCGTACGGGCGGTACATCCAGCGGCGAGGGCAGATAGGCCACGACGGCGTCGAGCAGCGGTTCGACACCGCGGTTGCGGTACGCCGAGCCGCACAGCACGACCACGCCGTCGCCGGTGCGGGTGAGGTCCCGCAGGGCCGAGGCGAGCGTGCCGGCGGAGAGGGTCGACTCCGCGCAGAACTCGTCCAGCGCCACGGGGTGGAGCTCCGCGACGGCTTCCTCCAGCCGCCGCCGACGTCGCTCGGCCTCGTCGCGCAGGGCGTCCGGTACGTCCCCCTCCGCAGCCGCGCCACCACCATCGTCATCCCAGGTCAGGGCCCGCATCCGAACGAGATCAACCACACCGCGGAACCCGTCCTCCGCACCGATCGGCAACTGCACGACCAGCGGGGCCGGATGGAGCCGATCCCGGATGGAGCCGACCGCCGAGTCGAGGTCGGCGCCCGCGCGGTCCAGCTTGTTGACGAAGGCGATGCGCGGTACGCCGTGCCGGTCGGCCTGGCGCCACACCGACTCGCTCTGCGGTTCGACCCCGGCGACCGCGTCGAACACCGCGATCGCCCCGTCGAGCACCCTCAGCGAACGCTCCACCTCGTCGGCGAAGTCGACGTGCCCCGGCGTGTCGATCAGGTTGATCCGATGCCCGCCCCAGGCACAGCTCACGGCCGCCGCGAAGATCGTGATCCCACGATCGCGCTCCTGCGGGTCGAAGTCGGTGACGGTCGTGCCGTCGTGCACCTCGCCGCGCTTGTACGTGGTCCCGGTGGCGTACAGAATCCGCTCGGTGACGGTGGTCTTGCCGGCGTCGACGTGGGCGAGGATGCCCAGGTTGCGGACGGCGGACAGAGGGTTGTTGACGTTGCTGCGCATGGCCCGTGGCCTTTCAGCTGAGCTGTATCAGGGCAGCGCGATTCCCGGACGGGGTCTGACAGGGTCTGTACAGGGGTCACCGCCGGGCGGCGGTCGACGTCAGACGTGCGTCACGGACATCCGGTACCGGCCGCGCAGCGGGCACCGGACCGGCGAGGACACGAGGATCACCTCGTACCGGGAACGGGGAACAACGACACCGGTGCGCTCACACACGGCCGGGCTCCCCTCGCTTCTGGTCTCTGATCACTCATCACACAACACGCCACAAGATCGTGCGGGGCGCGATGTGTGGCGAGTCTAGGGAAGCCGACGGCGACGGGGCATCCCGTTTTTTGCTCCCGCAGACAAAAAACGCACCGACCGGGAACCGGTCGGTGCGGTGATTGTGTCCGAGGGGGGACTTGAACCCCCACGCCCGATAAAGGGCACTAGCACCTCAAGCTAGCGCGTCTGCCATTCCGCCACCCGGACTAGGTGTCTGCCGCCTTGCCAGGGGTGTTCCCCGTGGCGACACGGACAACAATACCAAGCTTTCGGAGTGCCTTTCACCTGCGTATCCGTGCCTCGGGACAGTGGTCCCGGACGCCCGGGCAGATCCCTACTTCTCCCGCTCGTGGTACATCTTCCGGGTGTGTTCGGTGTGGGCGCGCATGACGGCCGTGGCGCGCTGTTCGTCGCGGTCCGCGATCGCGGCGATCAGCTCGCGGTGCTCGGTCCAGGACTGGCGGCCGCGCTGCCGGGCGATCGGTGTGTAGTACCAGCGGACACGTCGGTCGACCTGTGCGGCCAGCTCCGCCAGTACGGCGTTGCCCGCCAGCTCCATCACCTTCGCGTGCAGCCGGGCGTTCATCGCGACCGCGGCGTCCACGTCGTCGGCGGCGACCGCGCGCTCGCCCTCCGCGCACATCTCCTCCAGCGCCCCGATGGCGGCGGCCCCCGCGTTGGCGGCGGCGAGCCGGGCGGCCTCGGCCTCCAACAGTGTGCGGACGGTGAGGAGTTGGTCGGCCTCCTCCTCGGTGGGCTCGTGCACGAACGCGCCCTGGGCAGGGCGCAGATCGACCCACCCCTCGGTGTTCAGCCGCTGGAGTGCCTCGCGCACCGGCTGCCGGGAGACTCCCAGGTGGCCCGCGAGTTCGTTCTCCACCAGGTGCTGGCCGGGCTGGAGGGCACGGGTGGTGATGAGTTCGAGCAGTGCCTCGTAGACGCGGTCCCGCAGCGGGCCGGGTCGTTCGAGCTTGGGCACCGCGCCCTGCGGCAGTCCTGTCGTCGACAACATCAGGCCCCCTTCTCAGCAGCGTCATCGCTGAACGCAAGAGCCAAGTATGAATTGGCTTTCGCCTACAGTCTACGGCCCATGAACGTCTGGACAGGAGGCGATGGCCCCCTTCGCGAGAGGCGTAGCAGCAGCTCACGCGCCCCGGAGGGGCCGGGGATCGCCGCACCTCACGAGGCGTTCGATCGCCGTCGGGCGGTGTCCCGAACCCTTGTCGCCCTACCTTCCATCCTGTAGACAATATTTCGTCGACATTTTTCGACAGTTCCGCGGTACACCCTCGACCGAACGGAGCGCCATCCAGTGAAAGTCGCAGTTCTCGGCGCCGGGGCCATCGGCGCCTACGTCGGCGCCGCCCTGCATCGCGCAGGAGCCGACGTCCACCTCATCGCCCGTGGACCGCATCTGGCGGCCATGAGGCGCCACGGCGTGAAGATCCTCAGCCCTCGCGGCGACTTCACCGCCCACGCCCACGCCACCGACAACCCCGCCGACATCGGCCCCGTCGACTATGTCTTCCTCGGGCTGAAGGCCAACTCGTACGCGGCGTGCGGGCCGCTCATCGAGCCCCTGCTCCACCGGAACACCGCGGTCGTCGCCGCCCAGAACGGCATCCCCTGGTGGTACTTCCACCGCCACGGCGGACCGCACGACGGCCATCGCGTCGAGAGCGTCGACCCCGGCGGGGCGGTCAGCGCGGTGCTCGCCCCGCAACGCGCCATCGGCTGTGTCGTCTACGCCGCCACGGAACTGGACGCCCCCGGCGTGGTCCGCCACCTGGAGGGCACCCGCTTCTCCGTCGGCGAACCCGACCGCGGCATCTCGGCCCGCTGCCGGGCGTTCAGCGACGCCATGCAGGCCGGCGGGCTGAAGTGCCCGATGGAAAGGGATCTCCGCAACGACATCTGGCTCAAGCTGCTCGGCAACATCAGCTTCAACCCGATCAGCGCGCTGGCCCGCGCCACCATGCGCCAGATGTGCCACCACGGCGGCACCCGCCATGTCATCCGGACCATGATGGAAGAGACCCTCGCCGTCGCCGAGTCCCTCGGCTGCGAGGTCGGCGTGTCCATCGAACGCCGCCTGGCCGGTGCCGAACGCGTCGGCGACCACCGCACCTCCACCCTCCAGGACCTCGAAGCCGGCAAACCGCTCGAACTCGACGTCCTCCTCACCGCCGTCATCGAACTCGCCGGCATCACCAGCACCCAGGTCCCCACCCTCCGGACCGTCCACGCCATCAGCGACCTCCTCGCCCACCGGGCCGCCGCATGAGGCGGCCCGACTCGCCGACACGGGACGGCACTTCCATGAACGTGCACGCGGGAGCGGACCGCATCACCCTGCGGGGCGCGGCCACCCGGGGCTGACCGGCCCCCCGCTGCACGACGGCGGGACCTCCGGCGGCGGGGAGCGCCCCCTGCGCCGCCGAGGTCCCGCCTCAGTCGTATGGGCCGGGTATGGCCCACTCGACGGGACCGGGCGCGAAGAAAGGCCCTTGGATTCTGTATACGATTATCTGTATACTGCCGTCACATACGTTCAGCATCCAATGGCCCCGGCTCGGAGGCGACATGGAAGATCTGAATCCCGAGGTGGTGCTGGGAATGGCCGCCCAGGCGCCCGACGGCATCGTGATCATCGACGGCGAAGGACTGATCCGCTACTGGAACCGGGGTGCGGAGCGCATCTTCGGGTTCCCGGCGGCCGATGTGGACGGTCGCAGTCTGGACGTGATCATCCCCGAGAGGCACCGCAAGCGTCACTGGGACGGCTTCCAGGAGGCCATGGAGCGCGGGTCCACCAAGTACGGGACGGCGGACCTGCTGAACGTTCCCGCGCTGGCGGCGGACGGCCGCAAGCTGTCCATCGAGTTCAGCGTGGTGCTGCTGCCCGGCCCCGACGGCAGCACCTACGTCGGCGCGGTCATCCGGGACGTCACCGCCCGACGCGCGCGTGAGCGGGAGCTGATGCGGCGGCGCGCCGAGGCCACGGTCTGAGCCGTGGCGCGGAATGCCGGAGCGCCGGACAACACCGGAGCACCGGCAACGGAGAAGCGGCCGTGGCCCGAGAGGCCACGGCCGCTTTCGCGTGGGACGGACCGGGTCAGACGATGACGCCGGTCTCCTTCAGCCGGCCGATGGTCTCCTCGTCGTAGCCCAGCTCCACCAGGACCTCGGAGCTGTGCTCGCCGAGGAGCGGGGCGCCGACGACGTCGGGCTGGAAGGAGGAGAACTTCACCGGGCTGCCGACGGTCAGATACGTGCCGCGGCCCTTCTGCTCGACCTCGACGACCGTGCCGCTCCTGCGCAGGTCCTCGTCGTAGGCGATCTCCTTCATGCTCATCACCGGGGCGCAGGGCACCTCCCACTCGCGCAGGATGTCGACCGCCTCGTACTTGGTCTTGTCCGCGAGCCACTTCTCGATCTCCTCGAAGATCTCGAAGATGTGGTTCTGGCGGGCGCGGGCGGTCGCGTACTCCGGGTCCTCGGCCCACTCGGGGTGGCCGATCGCCTCGGCGGTGCGCTTCCAGTTCTGCTCCTGGATGGTGAAGTAGATGTACGCGTTCGGGTCGGTCTCCCAGCCCTTGCACTTGAGCACCCAGCCGGGCTGGCCGCCGCCGCCCGCGTTGCCGCCGCGCGGCACCACGTCGGTGAACTCGCCGCCCGGGTACTGCGGGTACTCCTCCAGGTGGCCGACCCGCTCCAGGCGCTGCTGGTCGCGCAGCTTGACGCGGCAGAGGTTGAGCACGGCGTCCTGCATGGAGACGGAGACCTTCTGGCCCTTGCCGGTCTTGTTGCGGTCGATGATCGCGGTGAGGATGCCGATCGCCAAGTGCATACCGGTGTTGGTGTCGCCGATGGCGGCGCCGGAGATGGTCGGCGGGCCGTCCCAGAAGCCGGTGGTGGAGGCGGCGCCGCCCGCGCACTGGGCGACGTTCTCGTAGACCTTGAGGTCGCTCCAGGACGACTGGTCGCTGAAGCCCTTGACCGAGCCGAAGATCAGGCGCGGGTTGAGCTCCTGGATGCGCTCCCAGGAGAAGCCCATGCGGTCCAGGGCGCCCGGGCCGAAGTTCTCCACCAGGACGTCGGCTTCCTTGATGAGCTTCTCCAGCACCTCCTTGCCCTCGGCGGTCTTGGTGTTGATGGCCAGGGAGCGCTTGTTGCTGTTGAGCATCGTGAAGTAGAGCGCGTCCAGGTCCTCGATGTCCCGGAGCTGACGGCGCGTCACATCGCCGCCGTTGGGGCGCTCCACCTTCAGGACGTCGGCGCCGAACCAGGCGAGCATCTGCGTACAGGCGGGACCGGCCTGGACCCCGGTGAAGTCGATCACCTTGATTCCGGCGAGCGGCTTTTCACTCATGTCTGCTTCCTTCTCGTGAACGATGAACGTACGCGTACGGAGCGGGAGTTCGAGGTACAGGGGTCGTCACTTCTTCGCCGGCGTGATGTTGCCGACGGTGATGCCCTTGGGGTTCAGGTGCGAGATATGGCCGCTCTCGGTGCCGGCCGAGGGGTCGATCACGCAGTCGATGAGCGCCGGACCGCCGGAGGCGAGGGCCTCGGTGAGGGCGGCGGTGACCTCGGCGGGCGTGGTCGCGCGGTAGCCCTTGCCGCCGAACGCCTCGATCAGCAGGTCGTGGCGGGCGGCCGCCATGAGGGTCGTGGGCGAGGGGGCGTCGTCGTACGGGTTGACGTCGTCGCCGCGGTAGACACCGCCGTTGTTCATGATCACGGTGACGATGGGCAGGTTGTAACGGCAGATCGTCTCGATCTCGATGCCGCTGAACCCGAAGGCGCTGTCGCCCTCGACGGCCACGACCGGGGCGCCGCTCTCCACGGCGGCGGCGATGGCGTAGCCCATGCCGATGCCCATGACGCCCCAGGTGCCGCTGTCGAGACGGTGGCGCGGCACGTGCATGTCGATGACGTTGCGCGCGATGTCCAGGGCGTTGGCGCCCTCGTTGACGATGTACGTCTCCGGGTGCCGGCGCACGACGTCGCGTACGGCCTTCAGGGCGCCCATGAACTGCATGGGGTGCGGGTCGGCCTCCAGGCGCCCCGCCATCTTGGCGACGTTCTGCGCCGAGCGCGCCCCGAGTTCGTCCCGCCAGGCCTGCGGGGCCTGGATCTGGCCGGGCTTGGTGCGGTCGGCGAGCACGTCGAGGACCGACTCGATGTCACCGACGAGCGGGGCGGAGATGGGCTGGTTGCTGTCCATCTCCTTGGGGTCGATGTCGATCTGGACGAACTTGGCGTCGGGGTTCCAGCCCGTCTGACCGTGGCCCAGCAGCCAGTTGAGGCGGGCGCCGATCAGCATCACGACGTCGGCCTTCTTCAGCGCCAGGGAGCGGGCGGTGGCGGCCGACTGGGGGTGGTTGTCGGGCAGCAGGCCCTTCGCCATCGACATCGGTACGTACGGGATGCCGGTGGACTCGATGAACTCGCGGATCTTGGCGTCGGCCCGCGCGTACGCGGCGCCCTTGCCGAGCACCACCAGCGGGCGCTCGGCGGAGGCCAGCAGTTCGATGGCGCGGTCCACGGCGTCCGGCGCGGGCAGCTGGCGCGGGGCGGGGTCGACGAGGCGGCTCAGCGTCTTGTCGCCCTCCGCCTTGGGCATGATGGCGCCGAGCACCGCGGCGGGGATGTCGAGGTAGACACCGCCGGGGCGCCCGGAGATCGCGGTGCGCAGCGCGCGGGCGATGCCCCGGCCGATGTCCTCCACCCGGCCGACCCGGTAGGCGGCCTTGACGAACGGCTGCGCGGCGGCGAGCTGGTCCATCTCCTCGTAGTCGCCCTGCTTGAGGTCGACGAGGTGGCGCTCGCTGGAGCCGGAGATCTGGACCATGGGGAAGCAGTTGGTGGTCGCGTTCGCCAGCGCGACGAGGCCGTTGAGGAAGCCCGGTGCCGACACCGTCAGGGCGACGCCGGGCTTCTTGTTGAGGTAGCCGGCGATGGCCGCCGCGTGTCCGGCGTTGCTCTCGTGACGGAAGCCGATGTAGCGGATGCCCTGGGCCTGGGCGAGGCGGGCCAGGTCGGTGATCGGGATGCCGACCAGCCCGTAGATGGTGTCGACGTCGTTCATCCTGAGCGCGTCGACGACCAGGTGGTACCCGTCGGTGAGCTCGGTCGGAACGTCGGCTGCTGCCGCGGTCTCCAGGGGCGAGGGGGCGGTCATGGTCCGAGGTCCTCCTTGGGCAGGTCCTGCCGGAGCGGCTACTTCTCTCACGATCCGCAGCGCGCCCGCCCGCGTCCAAGACCCATCGGCGACCAGCCGATAAACAGCGTCTATCGACGGCTGGTCACGGCCTTGCAGCTCCCTTGATAGACGGCCGCTATCGACCGTTCGCCAGCGCGTATTGGACGTGCGCCGTGTGCCGCCGCAGGCTCGCAGTGGACCGCTTCATGAATCCGGCGCGAGGGGGTGGGGTCATGGCCGTCGCTGCCGCGGCATCCGTGCGGGACGCGGACGGGTACCGGCCTCCGACGGTCACGGGCCTCGTCGATCTCCTCGACGCGCAGGTGCGGACCCGCCCGTACGCCCGTGCCCTCGTCGTCACGGGTGAGCGGGTGCACCTGTCCTACCGGGGGCTCGGCGCCCTGGCCGGCGACGTGGCCGCCCGGCTCGCCGGGACCGGGCTGCGGCGCGGTGACGCGGTCGGCCTGATCTGCGCCAACACCGCGGAGTTCGTCGTCGCGCTGCTCGGTTCGGCGCGCGCCGGGCTCGTGGTCGCTCCGCTCGATCCGGCGCTGCCCGCGACCCGACTCGCCGCGAGGATCGAGGCGTTGGGGGCGAGGGCCGTGCTCGTGGGGCCCGATGCCACCGGTGTCCCGCTTCCGGTGCCGGCCTGGCCGGTGCGCGTGGACGTCTCCCGGGCGGGCACGGCGGCGGTCGCGTTCGATCCCGGTGCCGCTCCTCGTGTACGGGGTGCGGCCGAGGAGTTGTCGGAGCAGGACGCCCTCGTCCTGTTCACCGCCGGAACCACCGGCCGGGCGAAGATGGTCCCGCTGACCCACTCCAATGTGGCGGCGTCGGTCCACAACATCTGTGCCGCCTACGAGTTGGGCCCGGACGACGCGACGGTCGCGGTGATGCCGTTCTTCCACGGCCACGGGCTGTTCGCGGCGCTGCTGGCGTCCCTGGCCGGCGGGGGCTGTGTGCTGCTGCCCGAGCGGGGACGGTTCTCGGCGGGCACGTTCTGGGACGACATGCGTGCCGTGTCGGCCACCTGGTTCACCGCGGTCCCGGCCATCCACGAGATCCTGCTGGACCGCTCCGAGCGGGAGGACCCGGGCGCACAGGCGCCCCCGCTGAAGTTCGTCCGCAGTTGCAGCGCTCCCCTCAACACGGCAACCCAGCGGGCACTTGAGCGCACGTTCGGCGTGCCGCTGCTGTCCGCGTACGGGATGACGGAGTCCTCGCACCAGGCGACCAGTGAGCCGCTGCCGGGCCGGGGCGCGCTGAAGCACGGGTCGGTCGGCCGTCCGACGGGGGTCGAGGTCCGGGTCGTGGACCGGAGCGGGCGGGTCTGTCCCGTGGGTGTCGAGGGCGAGGTGTGGGTGCGGGGGCCCACCGTGGCCCGCGGCTATCTCGCCGACCGGGAGGGGACGGCGTACACCTTCGTCGACGGGTGGCTGCGCACCGGGGACCTGGGCGCGCTGGACGAGGACGGCCAGCTGTCCCTGACCGGGCGGATCGAGAACCTCATCGACCGGGGCGGCCGGAAGATCTCGCCCGAGCGTGTCGAGGACGTCCTCGCCGGCTGCCCGGGGGTGGCCGAGGCGGCCGTGTTCGCCGTCCCCGACCCCGTGTACGGCGAGCGAAGCGAGATGGGGGTCCCCCCGCCCGAAGGGTGGGGGAGGGTCGGGGCCGCCGTGGTCGTACGCGAGGGCGAGGGCGAGGGGGTCGGGGCGGCGCAGATCCTGCGGTACTGCCGGGACCGGCTGGCCGCGTTCGAGGTGCCCGACCGGATCGAGCTGGTCGCCGCGCTGCCGTACACCGCGAAGGGGGGTCTGGACCGCAGGGCCGTGCGGGATCGGCACGCGCCGTGACGGGGGCGGTCAGGAGGCCGTACGGGATCGGACGCGCCGTGACGGGGGCGGTCAGGAGGCCCTGCGGGCCCGGTACGCGCCGCGACGGCGACGGTCAGGAGGCGGTACACGGACCCTGCGGTCGGCCGCCGCGGCCGGGAGGGGCCGGGCGAAGAAGTCGTCCAGGGACAGGCCCGTCGCCGCGTTGACGAAGGCTCGGGCGGCCACCGAGCCGGGGGTGGCCGCGTGGATCGCCACCGAGACCTGGGCGCCGGCCTCCGGGTCGACCAGGGGCAGGGCTCTGGTCCGGCCGATCACCGGCATCGCGCGCAGCCAGGTGTGCGGCACGATGCTCGCCCACTCGCCGCCGCCCACGTGCGCGTAGAGGGAGGCGATGGAGTCCGTCTCCACCTGCGGGGTCACCACGAACCCCTTCTCCGCGAAGACGGTGTCGACGATCTGGCGGATACGCATGTCGGGCGTCAGCAGCGCGAGCGGCAGTTGGGCCGCGTCCGCCCAGGTCACGGTGGTGGACTGGGCCACCAGATGGTCGTCCGACACCAGCAGTGTGTAGCGCTCCTGGTAGAGGGGGACGACCTGGAGGCCTTCCTGGTCGCCGGGGTCGAAGTGGGCGATCGCGACGTCGAGTTCGTAGTCGCGCAGCTGGCGGTGGAGTTCCTTCGTCGACAGCCGGGACCGTACCTGCACCTTGGCCAGCGGGTGGGCCGCGCAGAACGCGGCCACGGGGAGCGCGAGGGTCGTGGAGGCCGTCGGGTCCGTACCGAGGCGCAGGGTGCCCGTGATGCCGGACTGCACGGCGGCCACCTCGGCCTTGAACGCGTCCTGTTCGGCGAGGATGCGCTTGGCCCACACCACCAGCCGTTCACCCTCCGGGGTGAGGCCCTGGTAGGTGTGCCCCCGGTTGATGAGCGTGACGTTCAGCTCCCGCTCCAGCTTGGCGATCGCCGCCGAGAGCGCGGGCTGGGAGACGTAGCAGGACTGCGCCGCCCGGGCGAAGTGCCGTTCCCTCGCCACCGCCACGAAGTATTCGAGCTGCCGGAACAGCATGAACGACTCCTCTCTGCCCAAGGGGGCGCCTGCGGCCGCACGTCCCTCGGCGGGCGGTCGCGGGCGCGGACTGTCAGCGCAGGAGCCTCACGGCGGCCACCACCAGGGGGTCGAGGCCGTCGGCTCCGGAGTCGACGAACTCGTACAGCCTGGCCCGCATCCGTGGGTCCCAGAACCGGCCGATGTGGCCGGCGATCTCCTCGGCGGCCCGTTCTTCGGGCAGGTGTGCGAGGTTCCTGGCGATGTCGTTCGCCATCCTGCGCTCCGACGGCACGGTGGCTGTCATCTCAGTCCACCACCGTCACGAGCTCGTCCTCAGTGGCCTCGGTGACCTCGGTGACCTCGGTGTCGCTGGGCCGGTCCGGGCGGGCGAGGCCGACCTGGACGGCGGTCACCTTGTACTCCGGGCAGTTGGTCGCCCAGTCGGAGTTCTCCGTGGTCACCACGTTGGCGCCGGTCACCGGGTGGTGGAAGGTGGTGTAGACGACGCCGGCCGGCATCCGGTCGGAGATCTCCGCGCGCAGTGTCGTCTCCCCGACGCGGCTGGCGAGGGTGACCATGTCGCCGTCCTTGATGCCGCGGACCTCGGCGTCATGCAGGTGCAGTTCCAGGACGTCTTCGGGGTGCCAGGAAACATTGCCCGTACGGCGGGTCTGCGCGCCGACGTTGTACTGGCTGAGAATCCGCCCCGTGGTGAGGACGAGCGGGAAGCGGCGGGTGCTGCGCTCGTTCGTCGGCACATAGGAGGTGACCACGAACCTGCCCTTGCCGCGCACGAACTCGTCCACGTGCATGATGGGCGTGCCCTCCGGGGCCTGCTCGTTGCACGGCCATTGGACGCTGCCGAGCTTGTCCAGCAGTTCGAAGGAGACTCCGGTGAACGTCGGGGTGACCGCGGCGATCTCGTCCATGATCCGGCCCGGATGGTCGTACGCCATCGGGTAGCCCATGGCGGTGGCGATCTCGCTGACGATCTGCCACTCGTGCTTGCCCGTCTTCGGTTTCATCACCGCGCGGACGCGGTTGATACGGCGTTCGGCGTTGGTGAAGGTGCCGTCCTTCTCCAGGAACGACGCCCCGGGCAGGAAGACATGCGCGAACTTGGCCGTCTCGTTGAGGAACAGGTCCTGGACGACGACCAGTTCCATGGCCTTGAGCGCGGCCGTGACATGCTGGAGGTTCGGGTCGGACTGGGCGATGTCCTCGCCGTGGACGAACAAGCCGCGGAAGGTGCCGTCGATCGCCGCGTCGAACATGTTCGGGATGCGAAGTCCCGGCTCGGGCAGGAGGGTTCCGCCCCAGAGGTTCTCGAAGACCGTGCGGACCGCGTCATCCGAGACGTGCCGGTAGCCGGGCAACTCGTGTGGGAAGGAGCCCATGTCGCAGGAGCCCTGGACGTTGTTCTGGCCGCGCAGCGGGTTCACGCCGACGCCGTCACGGCCGATGTTGCCGCACGCCATCGCCAGGTTGGCCATGCCCATGACCATGGTCGAGCCCTGGCTGTGTTCGGTGACGCCGAGACCGTAGTAGATGGCGCCATTGGGTGCGGTGGCGTAGAGCCTGGCGGCGGCGCGGAGTTCGGCGGCCGGTACGCCGGTGATCTCCTCGACGGCCTCCGGGCTGTTCTCCGGGCGGGCGATGAACTCCGCCCACGCGTCGAAGCCCTCGCACCGCGCGTCCACGAAGGACCGGTCGACGAGGCCCTCGGTGACGACGACGTGCGCCATGGCGTTGACGACGGCGACATTGGTGCTGGGCCGCAGTTGGAGGTGGTGTTCGGCCTCGATGTGCGGGGAGCGTACGAGGTCGATGCGGCGCGGGTCGACGACGATCAGCTGGGCGCCCTCGCGCAGCCGGCGCTTCATCCGGGAGGCGAACACCGGGTGTCCGTCGGTGGGGTTGGCGCCGATCACCATGATGACGTCGGCCTCGGCGACCGAACGGAAGTCCTGGGTGCCCGCCGACTCGCCGAAGGTCTGCTTGAGCCCGTATCCCGTCGGCGAGTGGCAGACCCGGGCGCAGGTGTCGACGTTGTTGTTGCCGAAGGCCGCCCGGACCATCTTCTGGACGACGTACACCTCTTCGTTGGTGCAGCGCGAGGAGGTGATGGCGCCGACCGCGCCCGAGCCGTGCCGGGCCTGGATCTCCCGCATACGCCGGGCGACCGTGCCGATGGCCTCGTCCCACTCGACCTCGCGCCACGGGTCGGTGATCCGGTCGCGGACCATGGGCTTGAGGATGCGGTCGGGGTGGGTGGCGTAGCCGAAGGCGAAGCGGCCCTTGACGCAGGAGTGGCCCTCGTTCGCCCCGCCGTCCTTGTACGGCACCATGCGCACGAGTTCGTCGCCGCGCAGCTCGGCCTTGAAGGAGCAGCCGACGCCGCAGTACGCGCAGGTGGTCACCACCGACCTGGTGGGCATGCCGAGTTCGACGACCGAGCGCTCCTGGAGCGTGGACGTCGGGCAGGCCTGCACGCAGGCGCCGCAGGAGACGCACTCCGAGTCCATGAAGGTCTCGCCGGCGCCGGGCGAGACCTTGGAGTCGAAGCCCCGGCCCTCGATGGTGAGGGCGAAGGTGCCCTGGATCTCGCCGCAGGCGCGGACGCAGCGGGAGCAGGCGATGCACTTGGACGGGTCGAAGTCGAAGTACGGGTTGGAGGTGTCCTTCTCGGCGTCGAGGTGGTTCTCGCCCTCGTAGCCGTAGCGGACCTGCCGTAGCCCCACCACGCCCGCCATGTCCTGGAGTTCGCAGTCGCCGTTGGCCGGGCAGGTGAGGCAGTCCAGCGGGTGGTCGGAGATGTACAGCTCCATGACGCCCTGGCGGAGCTTCTCCACCTTCGGGGTCTGGGTGCTCACCCTCATCCCGTCGGCGCACGGGGTGGTGCAGGAGGCCGGGGTGCCGCGCCGGCCGTCGATCTCGACGACGCACAGCCGGCAGGAGCCGAACGCCTCCAGGCTGTCGGTGGCGCACAGTTTGGGTATGTCGACTCCGGCCTCGGCGGCGGCGCGCATCACGGAGGTGCCCTCCGGGACGGTCACCGGCAGTCCGTCGATCTCCACCGACACCGTCGCCGGGCCGGGCCGTTCCGGGGTTCCGAAGTCGGGTTCCTTGAGCAGGCTCATGCCGTGCCCTCCTTCCGCACGCCGCTCGCGGTCACGGGGTGGATGTCCAGCAGCCGACGGCCGCCGAGGAAGTCGTCGGGGAAGTGGGTGAGGGCGCTGCGTACGGGCATCGGGGTCAGTCCGCCCATCGCGCACAGCGAGCCGTCGGTCATCAGGTCGCAGAGGTCTTCGAGGAGGGCCAGGTTCTCGTCGCGGTGTGTGCCGGCGACGATCCTGTCGATCACCTCGACGCCGCGCACCGCGCCGACCCGGCACGGGGTGCACTTGCCGCAGGACTCCTCGGCGCAGAACTCCATCGCGAAGCGGGCCTGCGCGGCCATGTCGACGGTGTCGTCGAACACGACGATCCCGCCGTGCCCGAGCATCGCGCCGGCCTCGGCGAACGCCTCGTAGTCCATGGGGAGATCGAACTGCGCCTCGGGCAGATACGCCCCGAGCGGCCCGCCGACCTGCACCGTGCGTACGGGGCGCCCGGTGCGGGTTCCGCCGCCGTAGTCCTCGATCAGCTCGCGCAGGGTGACACCGAAGGCGGTCTCGACGATGCCGCCGCGCGCGATGTTGCCGCCGAGCTGGAAGACCTGGGTGCCTCGGGAGCGGCCGACGCCGAGGTCCTGGTACGCCTTGGCGCCGTCGGCGAGGACGACCGGGACGGTGGTGAGGGTCAGTACGTTGTTCACCACGGTCGGCTTGCCGAACAGGCCCTCGATCGCCGGGATCGGCGGTTTCGCGCGGACCATGCCCCGCCTGCCCTCCAGGCTCTCCAGCATGGAGGTCTCCTCGCCGCAGATGTACGCGCCGGCGCCGACGCGTATGTGCAGGTCGAAGGCGAGTCCGGAGCCGAGGATGTTCCCGCCGAGCCAGCCCTGCTCGCGGGCGATCCCGATCGCCTCCCGCATCGTGGCGATGGCGTCCGGGTATTCGGAGCGGATGTAGATATAGCCCTCGCTCGCGCCGACCGCGTGCGCGGCGATCGTCATGCCCTCGATGAGCAGGAACGGGTCGCCCTCCATCACCATGCGGTCGGCGAAGGTCCCGCTGTCGCCCTCGTCGGCGTTGCAGCAGACGAACTTCAGCTCGTCGGCGCAGTCGAGTACGGTCTTCCACTTGATGCCGGCCGGGAATCCGGCGCCGCCGCGGCCGCGCAGTCCGGACTCGGCGACCTCGGCGACCACATCGGCGGGGGCCATCGCCAGGGCTGCCCGCAGACCCTTCAGCCCGCCGTGTGCGACGTAGTCCTCCGGCGACAGGGGATCGGTCACGCCGACTCGGGCGAAGGTGACCCGGTTCTGTCGGGCCAGCCAGGGCAGTTCGTCGACGGGGCCCAGCCGCAGCGGATGGTCCGCGCCGTCCAGCATCCCGGCGGCCAGGAGTCCGTCCACGTCCTCGGGGGCGACCGGGCCGTAGCCGACGCGGCCTCGCGGGGTCACGACCTCGATCATCGGTTCCAGCCACAGCATGCCGCGCGATCCGTTGCGTACGACGTCGATGGCGAAGTCGCCGCGGGTGGCGGCGCGTTGGAGGGCGCCGGCGACCTCGTCCGCGCCGACGGACCTGGCCGCCGAGTCACGGGGGACGTAGACCGTCGCCGCCGAGTGCGAGGAGGTGTTCATGAGGAGACCGTCCCGCCCAGGATCGAGCCCAGTCGGGCCGGGCCCACCCGTCCGTACAGCCGTCCGTTCGCCTCCACCGATGGCCCCAGCGCGCAGTTGCCCAGACAGAAGACCTGCTCGACGGTGACCGAACCGTCCGCCGTTGTCTCGCCCAGCTTCAGTCCGGCCTCGCGCGTGTAGTTCACCAGGCGGTCGGCGCCCAGCGCCTGGCATGCCTCGGCACGGCAGATACGGACCGTGGTGCGGCCCGCTGGCTCGCGGCGGAAGTCGTGGTAGAAGGTCACCACTCCGTGGACGTCCGCCCGGGAGAGGTTGAGCTCGTCGGCGAGCACCGGTATCGCCTCCTGGGGCACATGGCCCAACTCGGCCTGGACCGCGTGCAGTACGGGCAGCAGCGCGCCGCGCTCGCCCCGGTGATCGACCACCGCCTTCCGGACCACGCTCTCGACCGTCACATCACTCCCGCTGGTCGTCATGATCGCTTCGCCTTCCGTCACACGGGTCCCCGGCGAGTGCTTGCAGGAGACTGAAACAATACCCCATACAGGCTTCTGTATACAGACGACAGTCATACGGGGACCGTCGTTGGCTCCGCACCGGTCAGTTCGGCGCAGGGTGCGACGACACGGGTCAGGACTTGTGCGAGAGCGGTGCGGTACGACACGGAGTGACCCCCTCGGGACCGGTTTCCGGTCCGCCGTCGGACGGCGGCGAGAATGATTGCATACAGTATTCTGCATGCGTCCGCTGGGCGCCAGGGTTCGGCGCGACGCGAGGCGGGGTCAGCTGTCGGCGTTCGCCGTCGGCATTCGCGTCGGCGTTCGGTGCCAGCGGGCGATCCTCGGCTCAGGCCCTCGGATCGATCTCCCTCAGCAGACCTGTCGTCACATCGAAGACGAAGCCCCGGACGTCGTCGGTGTGCGGCAGGAACGGGGAGGTCCGCACCCGCCGCATCGACTGCCGTACGTCCTGGTCGACGTCCCGGAAGGCCTCGACCGCCCACGCGGGACGCTGGCCGACCTCCAGTTCCAGCTCGTGCCGGAAGTCCTCGGTCAGGGTCTGCAGACCGCAGCCGGTGTGGTGGATGAGGACGACACTGCGGGTGCCGAGCGCACGCTGGCTGATCGTCAGGGAGCGGATCGTGTCGTCGGTGACCACACCGCCGGCGTTGCGGACGGTGTGGCAGTCGCCGAGTTGCAGGCCGAGCGAGGCGTGCAGGTCGATACGGGCGTCCATGCAGGCCACGACGGCCACGCGCAGGACGGGGCAGGCGCCCATTCCGGGGTCCGCGAATCCGGCGGCGTAGGCGTGGTTGGACTCCACGAGCCGGTCGATGACGGTCTTGGGGCGGCCGGGTGCCGCGTCGCGCGCGGGCTGGGCGAAACGGGGGGCGTGTGTCGACATGCTGGGCTGCCTCACTGGGTCGGGTTCGAACGGGAACCGTCCCGGGGACGGTCGACGCCATGCCCGGGACGCGGTGGAAGCGGGTGGTCAGATCACTCCCTGGGCTTTGAGGAGCTCCAGCTCTCCTTCTTCTAGGCCGAGTTCGTTGGTGAGGATGTCGTGGGTGTGTTGGCCGAGGAGGGGGGAGGGGGTGATGTGGGTGGGGGAGTCGGAGAGTTTG